>JARIED010000002.1 GCA_029266945.1 Slackia sp.
GGTTCGGTGTCTTGTAAGTCTTCGTCTGGCTGGGACCCTCTCGGGTCCTCTTCAAATTCCGTATTCCAGTATCCGGTTTTCAAGGTCCCCCGCCTCGTCTCCGAGGGGGTGCCGCGTCAAGCGGCGAAAAATCATATTATTCTCGCCGCATCGGGAAGTCAAGAACAAATTTAAAAAAATTTTAACGTCTTGCGGCGCTGGCTTACCGAGCGCCTCCCATGCGACAAGACGAACATTATGGGGACAAGATTGGCTCGGTGCAAGACCCGTTTCAGGCATTCACGACTCCTCCATAGAAAGAGCGATACGCAGCATCCCGCCCTCCTCTGTGCGCCGACTTCGGCGGCGGAACGCGAAGGCGGCGCGTACGCAAAGAAAAACGCCGCCTCGCTCCTCGCAAGACGGCGTTTCTATTCGTCCTTCATGAAGGAAGGCCGCCCTTGCGGGCCGCGCCGACCATTCGACGGAATCTACGCAAGACGGAAGAACTTCTTCTTGCCGACCTGAACCTCGGCGGCGGCAAGCAGCTCGGGAGCGACGTTGTACGCCTTCGCCTCGAGAGCCTCGCCGTTGATCTTCACAGCGCCGCCGTCGATGAGGCGACGAGCCTCTGACACGCTCTGGGCAGCACCCGCATCGACGAGGACCTTGGCGAAATAGACTTTGCCTTCGTCGTTGGGGGTCAGTTCGGCCTCGAACACAGGAGCGTCGGCCGGGAAGCCATGCTCCTTGAACTTCAGATCGAAGTCGGCCTCCGCTGCGGCAGCGGCCTCTTCGTCATGATAGGCGGCTACGATATTGCGGGCCAGCGCGCGCTTCACCTTATTGGGATGCAGCTCATCGGCAGCCAGGCCGCGCTCGATTTCGTCGATTTCGGCCACGCTTGCCGTGGAAGCCAGGCGATAGTACTTCACCATGAGTTCGTCGGGGATGCTCATGGCCTTGCCGAACATGTCGTTCGCATCGTCAGTCAGGCCGATGTAGTTACCGTAGCTCTTGGACATCTTCTGCACGCCGTCGGTACCCTCGAGCAGAGGAAGCGTCAGCGCGACCTGGGGCTCCATGCCCATCTTCTCCATGAGTTCGCGGCCAGCGAGCAGGTTGAACAGCTGGTCGGAACCGCCGAGCTC
Source organism: Slackia sp. (assembly GCA_029266945.1). Lineage (GTDB taxonomy): Bacteria > Actinomycetota > Coriobacteriia > Coriobacteriales > Eggerthellaceae > Slackia. Next base: position 1,131 of record JARIED010000002.1, read on the forward strand.
GACGTCGGCCTCGATGACGACCGAGTCGTAGGCCTGCATGACGGGATAGAGGAACTCGTGCAAAGCGATCGGCAGGCCGCCGGTATAGCGCTTATGGAAGTCATCGCGCTCGAGAATGCGGGCGACGGTGAAGTTGCTCAGGAGCTTGAGCAGCTTCTCCATATCAAGATTCAAGATCCACTCGGAGTTGTAACGCAGCGTGGTCTTCTCGGGATCGAGGATCTTGAAGGCCTGGTCGACGTACGTCTGGGCGTTCGCCGAGATCTGCTCGCGCGTGAGCTGGGGACGCGTGGAATTGCGACCGGAGGGATCGCCGATCAGCGCGGTGCCGTCGCCGATGATGAGGGTCACGCGATGGCCAAGGTCCTGGAACTGGCGCAGCTTGCGCAGCGGGACCGCATGGCCGAGATGGATATCGGGAGCCGTGGGATCGACGCCGAGCTTGATATTGAGCTCCTTGCCGCGCTTGAGCTTTTCGAGAAGAAGGTTCTCGGGCACGAGGGTGTCGATTCCGGATTTGATGATGTGAAGCTGTTCTTCGGGAGTTATCGGACTCATCTCCTTTGCTGCGAAGCGCATGCGCGCATTTCACTCATGACTGGCTGACCGACCGTGCGGCGAGCCCTGCTTGCGAAAGACTCGCCGCACGTTATGGAATTGCATGGTAGCACAGCGGCGTCGAAACGCTACTGAACGCCCCTGAATAGATGACCGGTGGTGCATCCTTCCGCCTTGGGAAGGGAATTGTCGCCCTTCGCCGCGATGTCGCGCGCGCGCACGACGCGAGAAACGGCCTTAGTCGTCTGCTCGACGTTCATGAGCGTGGTGTCCACCATGAACGCCGACACGCCCGCGGCGATGAGCTTGCACGCCAGGTGGGCGGCATCGAGCTGAACCGCGTTGTACAGGTGGCTCCTGCCGCACGAATCCGTGACGACCTGGAACTGGTAGCCCTTGCGGTCCTCGAGGAAATGCGGGCTCTTGCGTCGGGCGCACTCGCCGCAGCGCTGGTCGCAGGGGCCCTGGCTCATAAGCAGGCAATGCTCGGTGGTCATAAGCTCCTGGTAGCCCGACACGGTAAGACCGAGCGGCACCGGGCTCGGCTCGCCGAGCTTTTCGATCTGGGCGAGCGTGAGCTCGGGCGAAAGCCACACGCGCTCGACGCCCATATCGGCCATCGCCTGAAGCGAATAGGCATTCGTCAAGGGGATGTGCGGGCCCGCCTCGACGACCATGCCCCCGTCGATAGCGCGCGCGAGCTGGCCGAAGTTCTCGACGAATAGCGGCTTGCCGGGCTTGGCGTACTCCCAGACATCGAAAGCGGGGTCGGAATTCATGGGCTTTTTGTCCACCACGGGCATCGCCATCACGCATTTGCCGGGATAACCCGCCTGCTCGGCCGTCGCGCTCAGCTGGCCTGCGACGCACGCCTCGCCGCGACGGTAGTTCAGGACCGGGACGTAGATCGCGTCAGCGCCCGCCCTCTTGGCGGCACGAGCGCAAGCCGGGTTGGTCGCGAACGCGACGACCGTGCAGGGACGGTTCATCGCGGGAGCGGACTTGGCACGCTGCGGGGCCTTGGGGACCTTGCGGTCTCGATAGCGCTCGAGCAGCGCCTCCTCGAGCCTCTTGAGAGCCTGTGTGCGCGCCTTATGCAGGGCGGAGAACCCGATGCCGACGCCCTCGTCGATGTCGACTTCGAGAGACTCGAAGAAAAACGGGGTGTTGCCCAGACGGTCGATATGCTCGTAGGCCTCTTCGGACGTGACGGCCCTGGTGCGAGCGGCCTCGACGACGGGACCTTCAAAACGCATCGAGGCGTCGAGACAGGACGCCTCGATGACCAGCGGCTCGCCGATCCCGAGCGTCGCATGCGCGCGCACGCCGATCCGCGGCTCGAAGGCATCGTCGGAAAACGCCAGCGAAGCGTCGCGCACGCGGAAGACGCGGTCGCCCTTGCCGACGCGCTTGGCGAGCGGGAATCGGCATCGGTCCCCCTGGAAGGACGCGCCCTCGAGCGTGTGGGCGAAATGACCCTTGCCCGTCCAGAACTCGAGCACGTCGCCCTCGTGCAGCTCGACCTCGGTGGAGGCGGTCACGAAGCCGTCTTTGGCCTGGGCGACGCGACCGACGAACACGCCGCGGTTGTTGGGACGGCCGTAGCTCATGATGTCGTTGCCGCGGCGGCCCTTCAGATATCCCTCGGTAAAGCCTCGGCTGAACGCCTCCGTGAGCATGCGGCGCTCGTCATCGGTGGGGCCGACGCCCTCTTCGCGCAGGCGCGCGGCGGCCTCGACGGGGTCGTCGGTGCCGTATTCGTCGCAGCGCTCGGCAAGGCGGTCGAGCACCGCACGATACACGCCCACGACGGTCGAGACGTATTCGGGCGATTTCATGCGGCCCTCGATCTTCACGCTGTCGACGCCGGTGGCGCCGAGTTCGATCAGCGTGTCGATCGAACACAGGTCTTTCGGAGAAAGCAGGTGCTCGCCCGGAGAAGGCAGCGCGTTGCGCACGGCGGCGTTATGCAGCGAATACGGAAGCCTGCATGCCTGCGCGCACATGCCCCTATTCGCGGAACGCCCGCCGATAAGCGAGCTCATGAAACACTGGCCTGAATAGCAGATGCAGAGCGCGCCGTGGCCGAAGCATTCGGCGGTCATGCCGTATTCGTGCGCGGCGGCGCTTGCTTCGGCGATTTCGAGCAGAGTCAGCTCGCGGGCGAACGTGACGCGCGATGCGCCCAACGCCGCGACGGCTTTGACGCCGTCGACGCCGTGGGTGTTCATCTGCGTCGAAATATGGACCTTCGCCTCGGGCAGCACCCTGCGCACTTCGCGGGCGAGGCCGATATCCTGGATGATGAAGGCGTCGACGCCGCGGCGCCACGCCTGGCGCACAAGCTCGAGGGCCTTGGAGCCCTCGTCGGCTATGACTGCGATGTTGACCGTCATATATATGTTGACGCCGCGCAGATGGGCGTAGTCGCACGCCTGCGCGAGATTATCGAGCGTGAAATTGTCGGCGCCACGGCGGGCATTGAAATCCTCGCATCCGAGGTACACGGCGTCGGCGCCGGCCTGGACCGCGGCGTGCAGGCACGTCATGTTGCCTGCGGGCGCAAGCAGTTCCAGGTTACGGTATGGGTTCGTCATGGAAAATATCCTTATCGTTATCGAGCAACTTTGCGAATAATACCGCTTTCGGGTATCGTATCCCCCATGAAACCACGGAGAAAACAGCGCGAATCGCGCACACACGCCGGGCTGTGGACCGTACTTATCGTCACGGTAGGTATCGGAGCGGCCTTATTCGGTTGCTATCAGGGCGGAATGGCGCTCGTCGACGAATGGTGCAAAAACCTTCCCGACGTGCGCGACACCGACGCGTACAACCTCGCGGAGAAATCCACCATCTATGCGAACGACTACGACGAAGCAAGCGGCACGGGCACCGTCTTGGCGGAGCTGTACCTCGAGAAACGCGAGCCTGTCGAAATCGACCAGGTAAGCAAGTACGTTCTCGAGGGCACCGTCGCGACCGAGGATGTTCGATTCTATCAGCATAACGGCGTCGACCTCCAGGGCATCGTGCGCGCACTGGCCGTCAACCTCGCAGGCGGCCAAGAGGGCGCCTCCACAATCACGCAGCAATACGTGCGCAACACCCTGATCGCCGACGAGATGACCGACATCTCCCTGAAGCGCAAGGTACGCGAGATGGACCTCGCCGTCGACCTCGAGAAGATTTTCACCAAAGACGAGATCTTGATGATGTATCTCAACACCATCAACTACGGCGACGGCTGCTACGGCATCCAGGCCGCGGCGGACCACTACTACTCTGTCAACGCCGACAACCTGACCATCGCGCAGGCCGCCACGCTGATCGGCATCCCCAACTCCCCCACGATGTATAACCCGACCATCAATCCCGAAGCGGCGATGGAGCGACGCAACGTAGTGCTTTCGCGCATGCTCACCAACGGGGTCATCACGCAGGACGAGTACAACGCGGCGAAGGCCGAGGACCTCAACCTCAAAATCAAGGCGGAAGACGGCCAGAACGGCATCAACCTGCACCCCTGGTTCACCACCTGGGTGCGCGACACGCTGCTCGCCCAGAACAACCCCTACGACTTCACCACCGACAAGCTGTTCAAGGGCGGCTACACGATCGTGACGAGCCTCGATCCGAAAATGCAGCAGTATGCCGAAGAAGCCGTGAACGAGCAGTACGAGAAGGGCCGTCTCGCCGACAAGAGGCAGGAATTCGCCCTGACCCTGATCGACCCCTCCACGGGCTTCGTCAAGGCCATGATCGGCGGCAAGGACTATTGGAACGGCGACCAGTTCAACATCGCGACCAGTGCCAACGGCAGACCCGTCGGCTCCACGTTCAAAGCATTCACGCTCGCTGACGCCATCGAGAAGGGCATCAGCCCCTCCACGAGCATGAACTGCAACGGCCCCGTGAAGGTCGAAAACGGCGGCGGCTCGTCGCACTCCATCTACAACTACGGCAGGGCCGACTACGGCACGCTCTCGATCGCCGACATGACCGCCGTCTCGTCGAACACGGGATTCGTGCGCCTGTCGTTCACCGATTCGGAGAAAAGCGGCGTCACGCCCCAGTCGATCAATGAGATGGCGGCGCGCCTCGGCCTGAACAAGGCGAACCTGAAGCAAAACGTGCCCACCACCACGCTCGGCGTCGAGAACGCCAACACCACGGAGATGGCGGCCGCATACGCCACGTTCGCCAACGGCGGCGTCTATCGCGAGCCCACGCCCGTGGTCAAGATCTTCGACCGCGACGGCGAGACCATCGTCGACAAGAGCGCAGGCTCGAAGGGCACGCAGGCCCTCGATCCCTCCGTTGCCTATGCCGTCACGCAGGTGCTCCAGGGCGTCATCACCAAGCCCATGGGCACGGCGGGCGACGCGATGCTGGCCTCGGACCAGGTCGCTGCAGGCAAGACCGGCACGACCGACGACTGGCACGACCTGTGGTTCGTCGGCTACACCCCGCAGCTTTCCTGCGCCGTGTGGACCGGAGACCGCTCCAACCAGGCTGAGCTGAGCACGAGCCCCTGGAACCAGCTGATCTGGAAGAGCCTCATGACGAAATGCCTCGCCGACTCCCCGGTCAAGGAATTTGCCAAGGCGCCGGCGCCCAACTACGACAGCGCCTACAAAGGCTCGTACGGAGCGAAATCCGACGATGACGACGAAGATGAGGACGAGAACACCTCCTCGGATCAGTCCGATTCCGAGAAGAACGACTTCGACAAGTCCCCGAATGCATCGGACAATGCGACCGGCGGCACGAACGGATCGACTGGAACCGACGGCACCGCGAAACCGCCCGTCAATCCCGAGCCCAAGCCCGAGCCGAACCCGGAGCCCGAGCCGAACCCGGAGCCCGAGCCCGACCCCAACCCTGGCGGCGGAAGCGGAGGAACGGGCGGCGATGGGGGAACGACCCCTGCCCCGTAGCAGACGACACCGACGCGCAAAGGCGGGAGCCGTGAAGCTCCCGCCTTCTTTTATGCGCTCGCGAAACCAGCGCAATAAGGAATGGCGCGAGTGTTATGATGGTCATGACCGTAACTGCCGGCAAAATAATCGCAATGTCGGCTGAATCATGAAAGAGATTGATCTTGAACGATAATCAGCAAACTCCCGAAACCTGCTCGCACAACTGCGGAACCTGCTCGAGCTCCTGTTCCGAGCGCACCACTCCCCAGAAGCTCTCCCCGAACGCCGTTTCGAAGGTCGGCAAAGTGATCGGCGTCGTTTCCGGCAAAGGCGGCGTCGGCAAGACCCTCGTCACCTGTCTGATCGCGTCCGAACTGCAGAAGGCAGGTAAGCACGTGGGCATCATGGACGCCGACGTGACGGGACCCTCCATCCCCAAGGCGTTCGGCGCCAAGGGCCCGCTGACCGCCGACACCAACGGCCTCAACCCCGCCGAAAGCGCATCGGGCATCAAGATGATTTCCACCAACCTTATGCTTCCGAAAGAAGATATGGCCGTCGCTTGGCGCGGACCCGTCGTTTCGGGCATCATCAGCCAGTTCTTCAACGAGGTGAACTGGGGCGAAATCGACTACCTGCTCGTCGACATGCCTCCGGGAACGAGCGACGTGCTGCTGACCGTTTTCCAGCAGCTCCCCCTCGACGGCATCGTCACGGTGTCCGCGCCTCAGGAGCTCGTGGCCATGATCGTCGGCAAGGCGGTCAACCTGGCCCACGACATGAACGTCGACGTGCTCGGCCTGGTCGAGAACATGGCCTACTACGAATGCGACGAATGTCACAAGAAACACTACATCTTCGGCGAGCCCCAAGGCGCCGAGGTCGCCAAGCGCTACGGCATCGGCTCCTATGCCACGCTTCCCATGGACCCCGCCGTCGCCTCCTTGGTCGATGCGGGCGAAATCGAGCGCTACGACGCGCACGACGCCCTCAAACCCATCCTCGACGTCATTCAGTAGAGAAGACATTGCGACCGCACGACGAAACGAAGCGCCCGAACGAACCACTCGTTCGGGCGCTTTTCATATATAAGGGCATATGTGCCGCATCGGGCCCTTGCGGCGCTCTGCGCCGTGCTCTAGCGGCAACGCTTGCGTTCTGCGCGCGCCTTGCGCTTCGCGTCTTTACGGCGTTCTCGCGCAACCTCCTTGCGCTCGTACCAATCTTCGGGATATGTGGTCTTTTTCACCTGCCAGGCCACGCAGGCCGTGACGATGACGAACAGGACTTCGACCGAATACAGCAGGCTAGCCGTACCGAGCGATATCTTGCTCGCAAGGTCCCACCCACCCAAAAGCGCGCTGACGAACGCGATCGCGAAAAACGGCGTAATCCGCGACGGCGTGCGGGCGCCGATGGCGCCGAGGAACGCATAGGCGACGTTCGCGGCGAACGAGACGAGGGGCATGACGCTGCTCGCCAGAAACGCCATGAACAGATCGGAATTGCCGGGCATGTCGAACAGCGGGGTCTCCTGCACAAGTAAAACGCCTTCGTCCACGACGAGCGACAAAAGCGCCCAACCCATCATGACGCGGCATAGGACGCGCAGCACGCGCTGCTGCAGCGTGATTTTGTCCTCAGGCAGAATGAATCCCCATTGGCCCCGAGAGCCCGTCTGAGACGCTTTCTCAGGCATTATCGGCCTCCGTACGCATGCGCGCGGCCACAAGGGCGCGCGAGACCTCGCCCGCCAGAGACGCAGAGGCGAAAAGGAGCGCCGAGCCGACGGCGGCCATCCAGCCGATTTCATAAAGCAATCCGATGACGAGGCAGGCGACCAAAGCGGCCAGGAACAGAGCCGAGCCGACAAGGGAAAGCGCGCGCAGAGCGTCCATGCGACGTACGAAGCGGACGCAGCGCAGCCCGAACAGGCAGATACAGCATGAGGCGACGGAGGCGACGAGCAGCACCGTGCCTGCCGCCGCGTAAGCGACGCCCGCATCCAAGACGAGACCGGCGGCCTCGAGAGAGCCCGCGCCGACAAGCGGAACGCTCGAGAGAAGAAAGCCGGACGCCACGACGCAGAGAAACGACCAGAGGCCGACGACGACGCAAAGAGCGCGCAGGGCCGTGCGCATTCTGTTCATACGGCCGCCTTTCTCGCAATGAGCCTCTAGAAAACAAAACGACGTCTCGACTCGAAAAGAATGCCGAAAACGAAAAACGCCGCTCTTTCGAGCGGCGCAGAGTCAATGGTGGAGCCTAGGGGGATCGAACCCCTGACCTCATGGCTGCCAGCCATGCGCTCTCCCAGCTGAGCTAAGGCCCCGTATTGG
>JARIED010000001.1 GCA_029266945.1 Slackia sp.
CCTTCGATTCCAAATCCTGCTCGAGCAAGAATTCTTTCTTACGATGCTTAAGATGTTGGTTCGCCTGAACTCGAAGTTTGAACTCGTCCCACGACGGAGCACCAGGCTGGCCCGAATTCATCCATTCATACGGAGTCTGCTCGCGTTTCTGCTGATTGCTCTCCGAAAGCACGAGCACCTTGTTATTACGCGAATTCTCTCCCGTTCGCGAAAACGGAAGAATATGGTCGATCTGCGTATAGGCGTCATCGCTCAAAAGGCGTTAGACATGAATGCGCTCGCCCGTATATAAATCGGAGTTTTCCTGCTCCTCCCACAAGCGATACTTCTCTATCTGCTTTCCACTCACCTCATCGGGACTGCAGGAAAGAATGTCCGCAGCCTGAACGGCTATGCGCTCGCGCTCTTTCTCGTTTTTCTTATTGGCCTTGGCGATTTCTTCTTTCGCACGCTTAGGCAACCGAAGCTCGCGGTCAAGCTCAACGTGAATCTCGTTTGGAACGCCCCATTTACCGCATATGGCGTTTACGACTTTGCGCATTTGCGACATGGCACGAATAACGACAGGATTATTATTCGTGCGACCCGTCGCGCTTTCCCAGGCCTCATACGGAATGAGCTTCTCGGAACGCTCGAGCTGGGGGCCGCCAAGACGCAACGCATCCAACCCACATGCCGCCTCGGCATCGGTCAGATTGAGCACTTCGGGCTCTTTGAGATATTCAAGCAGCAAGTCGAGCGCTTTCTTCGAACGGCTTCCATATCCATTCAGCACTTTAGACGAATACGGCAGCGCGCAAAGCGCCTGCTTTTCATCGTCGCTAAGAGGAAGCTGGCTGAGGCAGTTCTCCAAGCTCGACGCAGACGATGCATACGCAGCGGCCTCCATGACGGCATCCGCCAAATCGATATCGTCCCTCAACCTTGCGAGAAGCTGCGGGTTGGATTCCCGCAACGTCGAATACAAAGCACGCCAACCGCTGGGTTTGAACACCTCACGGGTCTTCTCATCATCGGCAGGAACGCCCTTGAAATAATCGCGCGAACCCAAATCGAGCTTTTTGCGCAAGGCGCCGAACTTTACAACGCGGGTCTTCGCATTCGGATCGGCCGTAAACAATATGCGGATGCACTCGTCGCGTTCGGCCGCCGTAAGACGGCGCGTGCCGCCATCGCCGAGCACGATGGTTATATTTCCCAAAGCGCCATACGCAGAAACAAGCTCGCTCGTAAGCGTGCAACGTGCCGCACGCTTCTCTTGCGGAAAGTAAACGCACGACCCCACCAGACCGTACGTGCGCCTATCGAAATCGTCTCGCGGTCGTTCCCAATTGCATATGTCGATGTATTCGCACTCGAAATCTTCAGAGGCAACCTTGGAACCGAACGAGCGCTGCGCTTCAAACAGAATACGAGTCTCTTCGATAAGCTGCTCGTGCTTGACGCACATATCGTAATTGCCCCCGTGGTTCCTGCTCGTGGGACGCGACGCGAGCCATTCGCCTACGGTTCTGAATTCACCTGCTGCAATTTCTTTTTCATTCGCGCTGATCGCAGCAAGCACCTTGCCGTCATCGCTCGATTTATCCTGAGCGCCTTCGCCGTGCGGAATGTAGCCACGACGTTTGCATAAAGAATAGAGGGCCATGCCCCACTCCCTGTTCGTGAGCATGCGGTTCAAACCGTCGACACGAAGTTTGAGGGGCTGTTTATCCCCTTTGACCGTATGAAGATATTCTTTATCAACATCGTCTGGAACGACGCCGTATTTCTTAAAGCACTCAAGGCAATGTTTGAGTCGATCCTGCGTTCGGTCGATATTGCGCCGCGTCGAACGGAAGCCGCGACGAATGGCGGCCAAGCTCTGCTTCGTTTTAGGATGCAACGGAGCATCGAACAAGCGAACGCCCATTTCCAAGATCTCATGATTGTTGATATCGAGCAGCGCAAAGCCACAACTCGCAATGCCTGGGTCCATCCCCAAAACCAGATATCGAGGACGACCGAGCCGACCGACCGCCTCTGTTTTAACCTCGACCATAGTACGCTCCTTCCCGTTTCATACAGAGTATCACCTCGAACGGAAAGACGTGACGATATTGCGGGTTTCCCTGTTATGGGACAGGGTAAATAAGGCATGCGGCATCGAGAGTGCCGCAAGAATGCAACGAAAAGAAGGCGGCCCGGAGGCCGCCTTCTTCATGAAAGCGATGTATGCGCTTTTATTCCTCGCCTTCGGACTCGGACTCTTCCGAGGTCTCGCCGAAGCCGAGGTCGCCCAGGCCGCCGAGCAGAGCATCGAGCTCGCTCAGGTCGCGGTGATAGCTGCGGGGAGGCAGGGCCTCGCCGAGCATCTCCTCGCCTTCGGTGTTGAAGGTGGCCGGAGCGTCGCCGCCGATGAGGATGGTGTCATCGGGGCTGAACACCATGTCGAGCAGCTGGCTCATATCGTCGCTCGAAGCAGACAGGTCGTCCTCGAGCAGATAGCCGAGCTCATGCTCGTTGAGGCCGGCCTTGAGCTCCTCGAGCGCCTTCGCGCCGATGCCCTCGATGCGCAGCAGCTCGTCTTCGGTGTAACCGACCAGGTCGGAAACCGTCTCGATGCCAGCCTCGCTGAACTTGTTGGCCCAGCGCTGGGACACGCCCAGGTCGTCGTAGAGGTACAGGCGTGCATCCTCGTCGGAGAGCTGCTGGGCGCGACCGCCGCGGAAGCTGCTGCCGCCGAAGTAGCTGGAGTAGCCGTTCATGTAGTTCTCATCGAGCGACCAATCCTGCGGCTGAGGCAGCAGGTCCTCGATCTCGCGCAGCTCGGACGGAGCGTAATCGGGCAGCTGGTCCTCGATTTCGCCGCCGACGGACTGACCCTTGTAGGTCAGACCCACCTGGTGGTAGCGAGCGAGGCCCGTACCGGCAGGAATCGGCTTGCCGATGATGACGTTCTCCTTCAGGCCGGACAAAACGTCGGTCTTGCCCTCGATGGCTGCGTCCGTGAGAACCTTGGTGGTCTCCTGGAACGAAGCGGCCGACAGGAACGAGTCGGTGGCGAGAGACGCCTTGGTGATGCCCAGCAGCAGAGGCTGGCCCACCGGCGGCTGCTTGCCTTCGGCGATGAGCTCGTCGGCAATGCGCTCGAACTCGTGGCGGTTGACCTGGCGTCCCGGCAGAAGGTCGGAATCGCCGGCGTCCATGACGACTTCCTTGCGCAACATCTGACGTGCGATGACCTCGATGTGCTTGTCGTTGATGTCAACGCCCTGGGACACGTACACGTCCTGGACCTCGGCCACGATGTAGCGCAGCGTGGTGTTGGGGTCGGTCAGGCGCAGCAGGTCGTGCGGGTTCACGGAACCCTTGGTGAGCTGCTGGCCGGGCTTGACCTGGCAACCATCGAAGATGCCGGGCAGAAGCTGGGCGCGGGCGGAAACCACGTACTCGCGGAAGTTGCCTTCCTGATCATGGACCGTGAGGGTCTTCGTGGTCTTGTCCGAAGACACCTGCAGCGTGCCGCCGATTTCTGCGAGGACGGCGAGGCCCTTAGGCTTGCGCGCCTCGAAAAGCTCGGTAACACGGGGCAGACCGTGCGTAATGTCGTCGCCTGCGACGCCGCCGGCGTGGAACGTACGCATCGTCAGCTGCGTGCCGGGCTCGCCGATCGACTGAGCGGCGATGACGCCGACAGCGGTGCCGATGTTGACCGGGCGGCCGGTGGCCAGGTCCCAGCCGTAGCACTTCTGGCAGACGCCGTGCTCGGCATGGCAGGTCATGACCGTGCGGATGACGACCTCGTCGATGCCTGCGGCCTCGAGAGCCTTGAGGTCCTCCATCGAGGACAGGTACTCGCCCTCTTTGAAGTCGCCCGTGTCGGCAACCAGGCAGCGGCCGATCAGGTTCTCGTCGAGTTCGCCCTTCTCGTTGTGCAGCGGGTAAGGCACGCCCTCGGTGGTACCGCAGTCGATTTCGCGGACGATGACGTCCTGCGCGACGTCGACCAGACGACGGGTCAGGTAACCCGAGTCGGCGGTACGAAGCGCGGTGTCGGTCATGCCCTTACGGGTGCCGTGCGTGGAGATGAAGTACTCCAGAACCGACAGGCCCTCGCGGAAGTTCGACTTAACGGGGCGGTCGATCGTGCCGCCCTTCGTGTTGCCCATGAGGCCTCGCATGCCGGCGAGCTGACGAATCTGCTTGATGTTACCTCGTGCACCGGAGAACGCCATCATGTAGATGGGGTTGAACTTGTCGAAGTTATCGGCCATGGCGTCGCCGACCTTGTCGGCCGTCTCGTTCCAGATGTCGATAACCTGCTTATGACGCTCCTCGGGACTCATGAGGCCCATCTCGTAGTCTTCGTCGATCGCGGCCACCTTGTCGTCGGCGGCGGCGAGCAGCTCTGCCTTGTTCGGCGGAACCGTCGCGTCGAAGACGGACACGGTGATGCCTGCGCGCGTGGCGTAGTGAAAGCCAGCGTCCTTCAGACCGTCCAGGATGGCGGGCATCTCGGAGAGGCTGTAACGGTTGCAGCAGTCCTCGATCAGGCGGCCGATTTCCTTCTTGTTCATCTCGTAGTTGATGAACGGATGGTCCTCGGGCAGCACGGCGTTGAACGTGATGCGACCGACGCTGGTCTCGATGCGCTCGCCGGCCTTGTGGTCCTCGAACACGCCGTAGGCCGTGGCCACCTGCATGTCGTGGTTCAGGCGGACGCTGATCCTGGCCTGCAGGTCAAGATCGGCGCGGGCGTCGTAGGCGTTCAGGGCGTCGTCGAAGTCGACGAAGACGCGACCCTCGCCCGGGAAGCCGTCGCGCACAGCGGTCAAGTAGTACAGACCGATGATCATATCCTGGGTAGGAATGGTCAGCGGACGACCGTGAGCGGGGCTCTTGATGTTGTTGGAGGACAGCATGAGCACGCGGGCCTCGGCCTGAGCCTCGTTGCCCAGCGGCACATGGACTGCCATCTGGTCACCGTCGAAGTCGGCGTTGAACGCGGTGCAGACCAGCGGATGCAGCTTGATGGCCTTGCCCTCGACCAGCACCGGCTCGAACGCCTGGATGCCCAGACGATGCAGGGTAGGTGCGCGGTTGAGCAGCACGGGATGGTCGACGATGACCTCTTCGAGGACATCCCACACGTAGCTGGCACCGCGGTCGACGGCGCGCTTGGCTGCCTTGATGTTAGCGGCGTACTCGAGCTCGACCAGGCGCTTCATGACGAAGGGCTTGAACAGCTCCAGAGCCATCTGCTGAGGCAGGCCGCACTGATGCAGCTTCAGGTTCGGGCCGACGACGATAACCGAACGGCCGGAGTAGTCGACGCGCTTGCCGAGCAGGTTCTGACGGAAGCGGCCCTGCTTGCCCTTGAGCATGTCGGAGAGCGACTTCAGCGGACGGTTGCCGGGACCTGTGACGGGGCGACCGCGACGGCCGTTGTCGAACAGGGAGTCCACGGCCTCCTGCAGCATGCGCTTCTCGTTATTCACGATAATCTCGGGAGCACCGAGGTCGAGCAGGCGCTTCAGGCGATTATTACGGTTGATGACGCGACGATACAGGTCGTTGAGGTCGGACGTAGCGAAACGACCGCCGTCGAGCTGCACCATGGGGCGCAGGTCGGGCGGGATGACCGGGATGACATCCAGGATCATGTCGCAGGGGCTGTTGTCGGACTTCAGGAACGCATCGACGACCTTCAGGCGCTTGATGGCCTTGGCGCGCTTCTGGCCCTTGCCGGTCTCGATGGTCTCCTTCAGCTCGTCGGCGACCTTCTCCAGGTCCATGGCCTCGAGCAGATCGCGAACGGCCTCGGCGCCCATGCCGCCCTGGAAGTAGTCGCTGTAGTTCAGGCGCATCTCGCGATACAGGGCCTCGTCGGGCACGAGCTGCTTCGGCACGATCTTCAGGAACGTGTCGAACGCCTCGGTGCGCAGAGCCTTGCGCTCGCTGAACTCCTCGTAGATGTCGGCGATTTCCTCGTCAACCTCCTCGGGGCTCATGCGCTCGTCTTCGTCGATTTCGTCGATGAACTCGTCGTCCTCGGGCACGTATTCGGTGGAAAGGCGACGCGTGGCCTCGATGAGGCGGTCGCGCTCGGCGTCCAGCTCTTCGAGGTCGGCGGCCAGCTCGTCGCGGAGCTCTTCCACATCTTCCTCGCGGGCCTCTTCATCGACCCAGGTCACGATGGAGGACGCGAAGTACAGCACCTTCTCGAGCTCCTTCGGCGCGATGTCGAGCAGGTAGCCCAGACGCGACGGAGAGCCCTTGAAATACCAGATGTGGCTGACGGGAGCGGCGAGCTCGATGTGGCCCATGCGCTCGCGGCGAACCTTGCTGCGGGTCACCTCGACGCCGCAGCGCTCGCAGACGATGCCCTTGAAGCGCACGCGCTTGTACTTGCCGCAGGCGCACTCCCAGTCTTTGGTGGGACCGAAGATCTTCTCGCAGAACAGGCCGTCCTTTTCGGGCTTGAGCGTGCGGTAGTTGATGGTCTCGGCCTTTTTCACCTCGCCGTGAGACCAGCCGCGGATATCCTCAGCGCTGGCGAGGGAAATACGCAGGGCGTCGAAATTGTTAACGTCGAATTCGCTCATTTATCGCTCTTCTCCTTCGCCGGTTTCGGTAACGGTAGCGCTATCGGCGCCGATCAGGCTTTCAACATCGGCATTCGAGCCGCCCAGCAGGTCGTCGTCCATGAGGGAACGAAGGTCTGCGGCGATGTCTTTGAGGGCATCGCCTTCAGCAGGCTCGGACTTCTCGGACTCGCCGTCGAGCAAGGTGCGCGCACGGTTGGTGCTGTTCCTGGTCTCGGCATCGGCGGCGTCGAAGTCGATGGTGTGCTGGTCCTGCGCCACCATTTCCACGTTCAGGCCGAGGGACTTCATTTCCTTCATGAGAACTTTGAAGGACTCGGGAACCTCGGCGTCGTCGATGTTGTCGCCCTTGACGATGGCCTCGTACGCCTTGACGCGGCCGGCGGTGTCGTCGGACTTGACGGTCAGGATCTCCTGCAGCACGTTGGAAGCGCCGTACGCGTACAGCGCCCAAACTTCCATCTCGCCGAAGCGCTGGCCGCCGAACTGGGCCTTGCCGCCGAGAGGCTGCTGGGTGATCAGGCTGTAAGGACCGGTCGAACGGGCATGGATCTTGTCGTCGACCATGTGGCCCAGCTTAAGGATGTACGGGAAACCGACCGTGATCTGCTCGCGGAAGGGCTCGCCGGTGCGGCCGTCGTAGAGCGTGGTCTTGCCGGTGACGGACAGCTGCGGGACGAACTCGTCACGCGCCTTGTCGCCGTACTTCGCATGATTCAGGTTGATGAGGTTGGCGTTCGCCTTCTGGATAACGTCGACGATCTCGGGCTCGGTCGCGCCGTCGAAGACGGGGGTCGCGACGTAGGTCGGGCCTTCGACGGCCTCAGTCGTGCCCTCGACATCGGAGAAGCCCCACTTGGCAGCCCAGCCGAGGTGGCACTCGAGCAGCTGGCCGACGTTCATACGGGAAGGAACGCCCAGGGGGTTCAGCATGACGTCGATCGGCGTGCCGTCGGCCAGGTACGGCATGTCCTCGACAGGCAGAACGCGGGAGATAACGCCCTTGTTGCCGTGACGACCGGACAGCTTGTCGCCCTGCTGGACCTTACGCTTCTGAGCGATGTAGACGCGAACGAGCTCATTGACGCCCGGAGCCAGTTCGTCGCCGGCCTCGCGGCTGAAGCGGTAGATGCCCACGACGCGGCCGCCCGCACCATGGGGAACCTTCAGGGAGGTGTCGCGGACCTCGCGGGCCTTTTCGCCGAAGATGGCGCGCAGCAGGCGCTCCTCGGCGGTCAGCTCGGTCTCGCCCTTCGGGGTGACCTTGCCGACGAGAACGTCGCCGGGGAACACTTCGGCGCCCACGCGGATGATGCCGTCGGCGTCGAGGTCGGAAATCATGTCCTCGGAGATATTGGGGATCTCGCGGGTGATTTCCTCAGGACCGAGCTTGGTGTCGCGCGCGTCGATTTCGTATTCGGAGATGTGGATGGACGTGAGCAGGTCCTCGGCGACAACGCGCTCGGACACGATGATAGCGTCCTCGTAGTTGAAGCCTTCCCAAGTCATGTAGGCAACCATGAGGTTCTGACCCAGAGCCAGCTCGGCATGATCGCAGCTGGGGCCGTCGGCCAGGACGTCGCCTGCAGCGACCTCGTCGCCCTTGCGGACGATCGGCTTGTGGTTGATGCAGCCGGACTGGTTGGAGCGCTGGAACTTGGGAACCAGGTACTCGTCGAATTCGCCCTCGTCGTTGCGGATGATGACGGTGGAGCCGTCGACGTAGTCGACGACGCCCGGGTTCTGGGCCACGAGGACCTCGCCCGAGTCGACCGCGATGCGGTGCTCGATACCCGTACCGACCAGCGGAGCATGGGGCTGCAGCAGGGGCACTGCCTGACGCTGCATGTTCGAACCCATGAGCGCGCGGTTAGCGTCGTCGTGCTCGAGGAACGGAATGAGCGACGTCGCGACAGAGGTCATCTGACGCGGGGAAACGTCCATGTAATTCACTTTTTCGGGGGCGACCACGTCGGGCTCGCCGAAAACGCCGGCGGCGTCGCGCGTACGGCACAGAACCCTCTCGGCGGGCACGAAGGCGCCGTCGACGAAGCGGCCGAACACACGCGTCTCGGGATCGAAGGACTCGTTCGCCTGGGCGATCGCGAAGTTCTCTTCCTCATCGGCAGTCAGGTAGTCGACCTCGTCGGTCACCTTGCCGTCGACGACGCGGCGGTACGGCGTCTCGATGAAGCCGTAGCTGTTGATACGGGCGTAGGTTGCCAGCGAGCCGATAAGACCGATGTTCGGGCCTTCAGGCGTCTCGATCGGGCACATACGGCCGTAATGGGAGTTATGGACGTCGCGGACTTCGAAGCCTGCGCGCTCACGCGACAGACCGCCAGGGCCGAGGGCGGACAGACGACGCTTGTGCGTGATGCCTGCAGCCGGGTTGGCCTGGTCCATGAACTGAGACAGCTGCGAGGAGCCGAAAAACTCTTTGATGGCCGCTACGATCGGGCGGATGTTGACGAGCGACTGCGGCGTGATTTCCTCGGGCTCCTGCATGCTCATGCGCTCGCGAACGACGCGCTCCATGCGGGAAAGACCGATGCGGAACTGATTCTGGATCAGCTCGCCGACCGTGCGGATGCGACGGTTGCCGAAATGGTCGATATCATCGACGGCGAAGCCCTCTTCGCCCTCGTGCAGCGCGACGATGTAGCGCATAGTCGCGATGATGTCTTCCTCGGTCAGCGTGGAAGAATCGAAATCGGAAGGGAAGCCCAGCTTCTTGTTGGCCTTGTAGCGGCCCACCTTCGCCAGATCGTAGCGCTGGGGGTTGAAGAACAGGCCGTCGAGCAGCGTGCGCGCGGAGTCGATCGTCGGCGGCTCGCCGGGACGGAAGCGCTTGTAGAGCTCGATCAGAGCCTCGTCTTTGGTGGTGGCAGGATCGCGGTCGAGGGTGCGCAGGACCATCTCGGAACCGCCGAGCACCTCGACGATTTCCTCACGGGTCTCGGCGATGCCGAGCGCGCGCAGAAGCAGCGTGGCCGGCTGCTTACGCTTGCGGTCGATTCGCACGGAAAGGATGTCGCGCTTGTCGGTCTCGAACTCGAGCCATGCGCCGCGGGAAGGAATGACCTTCGCGCCGAAGATGGTTCTGTCGGAGGTCTTGTCGCGCTCGGAGCTGAAGTACACGCCCGGGGAGCGGACCAACTGAGAGACGACGACGCGCTCGGTGCCGTTGATGATGAACGTGCCGCGCGGGGTCATGAGCGGGAAATCGCCCATGAAGACTTCCTGTTCCTTGATTTCGCCGGTCTCGCGATTGACGAAACGGATGTTGGCGAACAAGGGAGCCTGGTAGGAAACGTCTTTTTCTTTGCATTCGTCGACGGTGTATTTCGGGTCGCCGAATTTATGCGCGCCGAGCTCGACGTACATATCCTTCGTGGCGCTTTCGATGGGGCACACGTCGTTGAACGCTTCGGTGATTCCTTCATCCATGAACCACTTGAAGCTATCCGTCTGGATGGCGATCAGGTTAGGCACATCCATGACGTCGGGAATCTTCGCAAAGCTGCGACGTTCCCTATAAAGGCTGGTGGGAGCGCTGTTTTCTGCTTTGGCCACAGGTCTTCCTTCCGTTAGGGAAATAGACGATATGAGCGTAAATACGCAAACGGATAATTTAATCACGTTGAAAAATTAAGTCAAGACTTTTTTTCACGAAATATGGATGTTTTATGCTTTTAAGAAAAAGCGGCGAGCCGCTGAACAGGTGAAACGGCAAGTAGGTTTCTAAAAGAAAGTAACTTTCACAATATGAAGGCGTTGTGACGGACGCTCGTTTCGACTGCCGAACGGCCTTAGAGGCGGACAGCCGCGACCAAGAGCGCTCGGACGTGAAAAAAGCGCCCCTTCGCCTATGGCACAAGAGACGCCGAAAAGAGCAGAGCGGGACAAGCGGATGGCTTTGTGTAGGAAGCAAGCCGAGAGAGGAAGGCTTGCCCCGCGTTATGGGATCGGGCGCGCCGGAAAACGAAACGCCCGCGAGAATGGCAAGGTGCCGACAGGCGCACACAGCCGCGGCGGCCTCCGTGAAAGCGGTCGCCGCGCCGCGCGCTTTGGGTGTCGGAACCGGAGGTCCTCCTTGCGAGCGGTCGCCTTGCCCGCATGACCTCCGATACATGCATAGTAGTTTCTGGAGATATAAAAGTAAAATGAGTGTATCTTATATTTAATTAAAATTCTCTTATATCCTCATGTGTTTTGTGTGTGCCACAGGTCCGAGCGGCCTTCGCGCACCTCGCACGAAAGGAACGCCATGGCGAACCAGAAGTACGAAGCCTTCGTCACCGTCGCCAAGACGGGCAGCTTCAAGAAGACCGCTGAAATCCTCGGCTACACCCAGGCGGGCGTCAGCTACATGATGAGTTCACTCGAGCAGGAGATGGGCACGGCGCTGTTCACGCGCGGCCATTCGGGAGCGCGCCTGACCGCAGACGGGCGCAACCTGCTGCCGTGGATCCAGGACGTCTGCGCGAGCGAGCACGCGCTCCAGACCCGCCTCGACGAGCTCAAACACGTCGGCGAAGGCAGCCTGCGCGTAGCCGCGTTCGCCAGTATCGCCGTGCAGTGGCTGCCGGACATCATGGACGTCTTTTTGCACGACCGTCCCAATATCGAATACGAGCTGGCGATCTACGAAAGCCAGGACGAAATGGAAGCTGCAACGTGGCGCGCCGAATTCGACTGCTGCTTCGTGATTCTACCCGCGACGCTGGACTTTTTCACCATCCCCTTGGCGCGCGACCCGCTGTATGCGGTGCTGCCGCCCGAACATCCCCTGGCCGACGCACCGTTCTTCCCAAAAGAGGCGCTCGCGACCGAACCCTATATAAAAGTAAGGAGCAGCGACGACCTGACCGAGTTCGACTCCGTCTTCGCCAAGCATGGCGTGGAACCCAACGTGCGCTACGTCATGGATAACGACTACGCCGTCATGGGCATGGTCAGCAAAGGCTTCGGCTTCAGCCTGTTCCCTCAGCTCGTTCTGGAAAGCGCTCCGTTCGAGCTGGCGCGCGTGAAACCCGAGGTTCCCGCCTATCGCGAGCTGGCCATCGCCGTGCGCTCGTACAGCAGGGCCTCGATGGCCACCAAGGCATTCATCGAATGCGTGCGCAAATGGGTAGCCGAAGAATGGACACCTGCGCAATAAACGGTCGACGGCGCTTCGTCGACCGGCAACGACGTTCCGAGCCCGTTCCGCACGAAAAACGGCCGAGACGAAAATCCTTACGCGGGAATGCGCAGCGTGAAGACCGTGCGGCCCGCCACGTTCGTCGCCGTCAGGTCACCGCCGTGCGCGCGGGCGATTTCGCGCGCGATGGCAAGGCCTAGGCCGGCGCCGCCCCCTTCGGTCGAACGGGCGCCGTCTTCGCGGTAGAACTTCTCGAAAATCGACTGCAGATGCTCGGGGCTGATTTCACGACCCTGGTTCTCGACGTCGACCACGAGGTCGCGGCCCGCCACGGCCCGCTCTTCTTCCCCAACCGCACCGGACGCATCTTCGCAGCGAACGCGAACCGTCACGGTCGATTCCTTATCGGCATAGGCCACGGCGTTTTTAAGCAAGTTATTCAGCACGCGCGATACCTTCTCGGCGTCGGCGAAGCACTCGATCGGCTCGTCGGCGCGCACCTCGATATCAATCGAGCGGGCCTTGGCCGCCGGATAGAATTCGTCGGCGACTTGACGGCACAGAAGCGCCGCATCGAAGCGCTCGCGCTCAATGGGAATGGAGCCCAGATTGTAGCGCGTGATTTCGAAGAACTCCTCCATCATGGATTCCAAGCGATACGACCTATCGAGCGCCACTTGGGCATAACGGGCGCGCTGGGCTTCAGGCATGTCGGGAGCCTCGGCGAGCAAAGTGAGATAGCCCACGATCGAGGTGAGCGGCGTGCGAATGTCATGGGCCAGATACGCCACCAGCTCGTTCTTGCGCTGCTCGGCCGCCAGCGCCGCGCGTTCTGCGTCGTCGCGCCCGCGGCGCAGATCGGCAAGCGCACGGGCCGTGGGCGCCAACTCGCGCGGCAGGTCAGGGACTTCGTCGCGCTTCGTGAACAGCGCCTCCATCGCGTCGAACAGACTGCCGAAGCAGCGGGTCAGCCAGATAAGAGAGAACGCGAGCACGGCGATGGCCCCCGCCAGATACAAGACGATCGACACGGGAAGACGTAAGCCGCGCACGAAATCGTAAAGACCGAGATCGCGATACTCCATATGGCCGTCGGCGTAATAGATTTCATTCCAAAGCTGCCGCGCCTGCTCGGTCGTCCAGGGGGATTCGATGCGCACCGCCGACGGATCGGTCCCGAGCGCCGCGCACGCCTCTTCGAACAGCGCCTGTTTGGACGCCTCGTCGCGATCGGCCAGAACGTCCGCAACCACCGCATCTTCGGAGGGAACGGTCGAACGGTACTCGTGCGTGGAACCGTCCGTCACGACGTCGGAACCTTGCGAAGCTTCGGCGGAAGTCCCGTCCCGGCCAGACGCGCCGGATGCATCGGAAGCGGCCTCCTGTCCGGCCGCGACGCCTTGGCCGGCCGCGGCACCGAGCGCATCGGAAACGCCGCGCGCGTCGTCGGAAGCCCGGTCGTATACGGCTCGATCGTCGGCCAACAAGGCGGCATAGCAGGAAATCATCGTGACCCGCGTCTTTTCGAGCGACGCATCGAACCACACGGTATCGTCTAAGTCGGCTTCCTGGGCGCTTAGCGTGCGCCACGGACATGCCGACGAAATGGCATCGGCGAGGCGCGGGGCGACGAACGCATCCACAGCCACGGCCCACATGCCGAACAAGGCCG
Source organism: Slackia sp. (assembly GCA_029266945.1). Classification (GTDB taxonomy): domain Bacteria; phylum Actinomycetota; class Coriobacteriia; order Coriobacteriales; family Eggerthellaceae; genus Slackia. The sequence goes on from JARIED010000001.1 coordinate 13,406, forward strand.
TCCACGCCAGAAGGCCCACGACCATCCTGCGGACGAATCCCCGCCGCAACTCACGAAGCTGCTCGCCGCGATATCCCTGCTGCTGCTTTTTCATGCGAACACCCCCGGTTCGATCAAAACGGAAACGCGCCCAGACGAAGCGGACCGCGCTTCTCTATTCGGCATTCATGCGGTAACCGACGCCCCACACCGTTGCGATGAATTCGGTCGATGCGTCGATCGCCGCAAGCTTCTTGCGAAGATGGCGTACATGCACCATGACCGTGTTGGAAGCCGCCGCATCGGGACGTTCGTTCCAAACGCATTCGAACAGTTCGGCCGCAGAACGAGGCGATCCGCCCGCCGCCATCAGCGCCTGCAGAAGGGCGAATTCTTTCGGCGTGAGCGAAAGCGGCTCGCCATGAAGCGAAGCCTCGTGCGTGCGGGGGTCGAGCTCCATGCCTTGCATGCGCAGCGCGCCGTCGGCGGCCACGACGGGCATCGAAGCACGGCGTAGGCACGCCCTGACGCGCATAGCGAGCTCGCGCGGGCGAAACGGCTTTGTCACATAATCGTCGGCCCCCACGGCGAAGCCGAGCACCGAGTCCACCTCTTCGTCTTTCGCGGACAGAAAGATCAGCGGCACGTTCGAAAACGTCCTGATGCGACGAGCCAATTCGTAGCCGTCCATGCCGGGCGTCATGATGTCCAAGATGGCCAAGTCGGCCGCATTGCGCCGCATGACGTCAAGGGCTGAAAACGGGTCGTAGCACACCATGCAGGCGAACCCTTCCCGCTCCATCAGGCTTGCCACCATATCCGCGATCTCGCGTTCGTCGTCGCACACCAGAACGCGACGACGGGACGCATCGCCCGACGCGGCGACGCGTTGCTTCGACTGTTCCATGCCATCGCTCCTTCCCCGTACGAAAACTAGCGCAAGGCCCCGCTGCGCCCGAGCTGCCGCACGGCCTGGACGCGCGGCGCGTGAAAACCCCGCCCATGAGCAAAGCGGCGGACGGGCCTGCGCTTTTCGAAATCCTATCATCGCCGGCCGGCGCAAAGCGGGCGTTTCGGGGCGCTTTAAGGAAAGCTTAAGAAACGCCGCCGTTCCGTAACCGCGCCTTGCAAGACCGTTAAGGCCCGCCGTCCATACCATGAAAGCACGACGAAAGCCGCGCGACGGCCAGACCCGGCCGGCGCCGCCTCGAAAGGAGCAGCCATGCATGACAACGCCCTGTTCGAATCACGCGCGCCGCACGCCGCTCATGTGCGACGCGACAAGGACCGCCAGGCCGCGGCGTACGCCCCACGCCCGCTCCGCATCAAACGATGCCACCCGGGATGGACGACCGTCGCCGTGCTCGCCGTGGTTGCGGCGGTCGCCTCGTGCGGCGTGTTCATCGCACTGCACACGGCGTCGGAAGATGCACGCCATGCGCTGAGCGCCGGCGCCAGCCAACCGACGATCAGCACGCCGAAAGACGAATGGAAGCGCGGCGCGATACCCTACCTCTACCAAACCGACCCGGCATGGGCGGCGGCGCCCTATGCCGGCACCGACGTGCTCACAGCAGGATGCGGTCCCGCCTGCATGACCATGGTCTACATTGATCTGACGGGGAAAACCGACTACGACCCCGCTTCGATGGCCGCGTTCTCCGAAGCGAACGGCTTCGTCGACTCGGGCATGACGGCGTGGCTTTTCATGACGCAAGGCGCCGCCATGCTGGGGCTGTACGGCGAAGAACTGCCCGCCGATGAAAACACGCTTGCGGCGACCCTGCGCGAAGGGCGACCCGTCATTGCGTCGGTGCGTCCGGGGGATTTCACCACCGTGGGGCATTTCATCGTAATCGCAGGAATCGACGACGCGGGCAATATCGTCATCCGCGACCCGAACAGCCCCGAGCACAGCGCACAGACATGGAACGCGCAGCGCATCCTGAGCCAATGCGCGAACCTGTGGGCCTTCAGCGTGCGCTAGAAACCGGGCCGACAGAGCAGCGGACGCGAACGCACAGCGCATCGAAGCGACGAGGATCCTGAATAAGATGCGATGAGGCGCTTCGCCCGCCTGCTTCACATGCGCAGAAGACGGCGTGGCGGCATTGCCGCGCAACCGCTGAAAGACGACCAACCGATACGGGTCCGAAGCATGTGCCGCGCAACGAAAACGCCCGCCCTAAAATGCAAAAGGCCCCTCGCGAGGAGGGGCCTTTCGGGAGAAGCACCGCTTCGAAATGAAGGCTACTTCAAGGGCTCGAAGGAATCGCCACCGGCGTCGATGGCCTCCTCGAAGTACTCCTTGACGGGCTGGGGGCCGACATCCTTGAGGTCGTCGCTGCCGATGTGCCAGCATTCCGTCTTGGGCATGCCTTCGATGCCGTCGGCGACGAACACGGGGTCCTTGCCGGCCTTCTTCTGAGCCGTGTAGTCATCGAGGGCCTTGAACGCCCATTTGCCCAGGAACAGGATGGCGATCAGATTGACGATGGCCATGAAGCCCATGGTGATGTCGGCCAGGTTCCAAGCCAGATCGAAGCTGTTCAGGCAGCCGAAGAAAATCGCGATCAGAACGGTGATACGGAAGACCGTCAGGACGACCGGGCTGTTCTTGATGAAGCGCATGTTGCTTTCAGCATAGAAGTAGTTGCCGATCAAGCTGGAGAACGCGAACGCGAAGATCGCGAAGGTCACGAAGTGGATCCCCATCTCACCCACGGCGGAGTTGACGGCCATCTGCACGAGAGGCATGCCGTTGAGCTCGCCGAAAGTGCCGCCGGACTGGACGTAGAAGATCAGGACCATGAAAGCAGAGCAGGTGCAGACGACCAGCGTGTCGATGTAGACGGACAGCGTCTGGACCAGACCCTGCTTAACGGGGTGCGAAACGCTTGCGGTAGCAGCGGCGTTCGGAGCGGAACCCATGCCGGCCTCGTTGGAGAACAGGCCGCGCTTGATGCCCAGGACCACGACAGAGCCCGCGAAGCCGCCGAAAATCGACTGGAAGTCGAAGGCGGAAGCGGCGATGACACCGAAAACCTCGGGGAGCTTGTCCAGATTGGTCAGGGTAATGAAGATGCCCAGGCCGATGTAGGCCAGAGCCATGACGGGCACCACGATGGAGGTGATGATGCTGATGCGCTTGGAGCCGCCGAAGATGACGAACGCGGTCATCACGACGAGCACGATGCCCAGAGCCATGGCCGCGCCGTTGGTGGCGTAGTCAGGGATGTAGTACTCGAGAGCGCTCGCCATGTTGAATGCCTGCAGACCGTTGAAGCCGTAGGCATAGCAGATGATCAGCAGGATGGCGAACAGAACGCCGAGCCAGCGCTTACCGAGGGCCTGCTCGATGTAGTATGCAGGACCGCCGCGGAACTCGCCTTCCTTGCCGCGCACTTTCCAGATCTGCGCGAGCGTGGATTCGACGAATGCGGATGCGGCGCCGACCAGAGCCATAAGCCACATCCAGAACACGGCGCCCGGGCCGCCCGTGGCGACTGCGGTGGCGATGCCCGCGATATTGCCCGTACCGACGCGAGAAGCGGTAGAAACCATCAACGCCTGGAACGACGAAATCGACCTCTTGCCTTCTACGTGCCTTTTCTCCGTGAGCTGGGTGAACATATCCTTGATGTAGCGGATTTGCACGCCCTTCGTGCGAACGGTGAAATAAATCGCGCAGAAGATAAGCAGGAACACCAGGATGTAGGTATACATGAACCCGCTGATCTCTCCGGTAACCGAGACGAGGGTATCCATCAGGTCTCCGTTCATGCAGAGCCCCCTTTCTTTTGTTTTCGTTGGTTTTCAGGTACCAGGTTGCAAATTTTATCAGATATCCACATTTGCTCCACCAGAATAAAGCACCCAATTCGCCCGACCGCCCGACGGCGCCTACGAGCGGTAAAAGAAACCGATTGCGCAAAACCGCAGAAAAACGAAGCCCTCGTCCCTAACGGAAAAGCGCCCCGCAAAGCGGGGCGCTTCGGCTCGGGCGCGTACACCCGAAGCTATTCGGCTAAAGAAAACGGACGCATCGCGCAGACCGCATGACGAAGAAGCTATTTCTCATCCTCCTCGGACGCATCGACGCTGACCCAGAACTCGACCTGGCCGATGCGCCGCGCGTCCATCGAACGGACCACGAAGCGCACGCTGACGTTTTCTTCGGCATACACCGTCTCATCGCCTGCATCGGGAATACGGTCGAACGATTCGAGCAGCAGGCCGCCGAGGGTTTCGTACTCGGTGAAGCCGTCCGGGTCAAGGCCGACGGTTTCGGCGAAATCGTCGATGGCGCAGGCGCCGGTAGTGAGGTAGTGGCCCTCGGAGACCTTCGTCAGGGTCTCGTTGTTGCTATGCACGTACTCGTCATCGTAATCGCCGATGATCTCTTCGAAAATATCGCCCATCGTGACCACGCCGGACGTGCCGCCGTGCTCGTCGACCACGATCGCGATCTTGGTCTTTTCCTTCTTGAGCAGCTGAAGAAGCTTGACCACAGGCATGCTTTCGGGCGCGGCGACAATACGGCGGATGCGGATGTCGGCCATCGTGGCGTCGTCATCGAGGTTGCAGAGGTCCTTGATATGCACGAAGCCGACGATGTCATCCTTATCCTTGCGATACACAGGAAAGCGCGTGAACTTGTGCTCTTCGACCACGCGCAGGTTTTCCTCGAGCGTGTCTTCGAGGCCGAGGCAAACCATGTCGGGACGCGGAGTCATGATGGCCTCGACGTCTTTGTCGGCGATGTCGAAGATATTGTCGACGAATTCGTTCTGCTCGGAGTCGATCAGGCCGTTCTCGGTGCTTTCGTCGATCAGCAGGCGAATCTCCTCTTCGGTGTATACGTCGTGCTCGTCGGCGGGATCGTGGCCCATTAGGCGCACCACGCCATTAGTAATTGAATTGAACAGCCACATAATCGGGTAGGTGAGGCGATAGAACCACACCAAGGGGCCAGCCGTGAACAGCGCGTATTTCTCGGTGCTGAAAATAGCAAGCGACTTGGGGATAAGTTCGCCCACCACGATATGAAGCGCCGTGACCAGGCAGAAGCCAATCGCCACCGACACAGCGAAATTCACGCTGTCGGGAACGCCGAGGAGCGTGAACAGCGGATGGAACAAAGCCGATACGGCAGGTTCGCCCAGCCAGCCAAGAGCGAGCGAAGCAAGCGTGATGCCGAGCTGGCAGGCAGAAAGATAGGCGTTGACGTTGTTTGCGATCAGCTGGGCGTACTTGGAGCCGGGACGACCCTCTTCGACCAGCATATCGACCTGCGATTTACGCACGCGCACGAGTGAAAACTCGGCCATGACGAAAAACGCGTTCATCAGAAGGAAGAAAACAACAAGAAGCAGACTTAGCCCAATAGGCATAGGTGAGACTCTCTCCTTTCAGGACGGTTACAAGGGTCTCGTCGGAACCCGCCCCATGCGGGGTCCGGAACGGCTTGAGCAGCCGTTTTTCAATACCTGCAAATGATACCTGAACAGTAGCCCCTCTAGCATCGGGAATGCTTGTTAGCGCAATCCGTCACCAATCGGATACATGTTGAAACATACAGACGAAACGCGAGAGGCGCTCAACGCATGTATTTCAGCGTGTCCGCGGAATCGAGCGCGCTGCGCCGTTTCTCGTCGGAATGACCGACGGGCTCCTCTTCATACAGGGCGCCGTCATCGCGCTCGACACTCCTGCCGCGCATGCGGCGGCGTTCTTTCTTGCCGCCGCCCAGAAACAGTGCGCGAACTACGCAGGCGAACCATTTGAACGGGCGCGAGACATATCGCGTCAAGTCGACCGGATCGTCGCCCGTGCGCCAGTCGAAATACACGCTGGCATAACGAAGCACCAGCACAGTAAGCACGCAAAGGACCGCCGATGCCGCAGGGTCGACGCCGAGTTCGACGAAGAACACGTACGCGAACGATCCGCCGAGCGCGGCGACCGCATAATAATTGCTGGATTTGAAAATGCCCGGGACCTCGCCCACGAACGAATCGCGGATGGCTCCGCCGCCCACGCCCACGATGGCGCCCAAAACGACCGACATCACAACGCCGCTGCCGCAATCGAATGCCTTGCTGGCGCCCGCCACGGCGTACAACGCCACAGAAAGCGTGTCGCACAGAAAGATAAGCGAAGGAAGGTGGCGGAAAATGCTCTGAAAGTAGAACACGAAAAAGCACAAGCCTACGCACAGCAGGAACAGATACGGGTGCATCATGAAATACACGCCTTCGTCCTGAAGAAGAAAATCGCGCAGGATACCGCCGCCGTAGGCGGTCAGCAAGCCGCACACCGTGGTGCCCACGATGTCGAGCTTGCGGTCGCACGCGAACATCGCACCCGTGACCACGCCCACTACGACGGCGAAGTAATCAATGAATGCCGGCACGACGCCGCCCGAAGCGGTGATGCGCTCAGCGAACCATACGAAGATATCGTCCAACTTTCCGCCTCTCACGAGCACGAAACGAGCCGACACGGCAGCAATTGCGGCCGTGTCGGCATCTTAGCACGTCGAAATGATGGAAATACTTCAGCCTAATACGCTTCGTCGAGCGGAGCATGGGCTTTCACATCAAGCGACCAATCGGCGAATTTACCCTGTTTATAGCGGTCGTGTGCCACGAGCGCGATCATGGCGGCCTGGTCGCCGCAAGCCGAAAGGGGCGGCATGGAAAGACGCACGCCGCGCTTCTTGCAGGCCTTTTCGTAAGCCGCGCGCAGGCCCGGGTTGGCAGACACGCCGCCGCCCACGCAGAACTCGCGAGCGCCCGTTTCATCGAGCGCCGCCATGGCCTTTTTCACCTGTACGTCCACCACAGCCTGCTGGAAGCTCGCAGCGATGTCGGGCATGTTCAGCTCGCGGCCCGCCTGCTGCTCTTTCTGTATATAAGTGGTCACCGCGGTTTTGAGGCCCGACAGGCTGAAGCACAGGTCGCCCGAATGCATAAGCGCGCGCGGGAAATCGATCGCCTTCGGATTTCCCTTGGCCGCCAGCTTGCTGATGATCGGGCCGCCAGGATACCCCAGGCCGAGCGCCTTGGCCACCTTGTCGAAGGCCTCGCCCACCGCGTCGTCGATCGTCGATCCCATGGTGACGTAATCGCCCCAGTCGCGCACATGCACGAGCATGGTGTGGCCGCCCGACACGAGCGAGACCACCATAGGCGGCTGAATGTCGGGCGTGGCGATCCTGTTCGCATACAAGTGGCCCTCGAGGTGATTCACCGCGATCAGAGGCAAATCTGCGCCCCATGCAGCGCCCTTGGCGAAGGCGACGCCCACCACGAGCGCGCCAACCAGGCCGGGGGCATAAGTCACCGCAACCGCATCCAAGTCGCGCCAGCGCAGGCCGCGACGGCCCAGGCTGCGCGATGCCGATTCCAGGCATTCGTCACATACTCCGCAGATGGCCTCGATATGCTTGCGGCTGGCGATTTCGGGAACCACGCCGCCGAAGCGCGAATGGAAATCGATCTGCGAAGCAACCACGTCGGACAAAAGCACGCCCGAACCATCCACTACGGAGGCGGCCGTTTCGTCGCACGAGCTCTCGATGGCCAAGATCAGCGGATGATCCACAGTATCGGCGGCGCCCGCCTGATCGCAGACGTCGGAAACGCCCGCCACATCGTCGACATGCAGGCGCATGCCCGCCACATCGCGGCGCGCCTCGGGCAAGGGGCCGCTCATAATGACCGCATCTTCGCGGTCGCTGTAGTAATGCGGACGCGTGCCGATATTCGCCAAGCCCATGCGCTCGTAGAACGTCTGGGCGCCGGCGTTGGAGGCGCGCACCTCGAGCGTCATCTCCATGGCACCCAGGTTGCGCGCGTCAGAGGCCACCAGGGCGATCAGCTCGGCGGCAATGCCACGGCGGCGGTATGCGGGATCGGTCGCGATTTTAAGAATCTGCACCTGGCCGTCCACGACCCAACCGCCGCAATAGCCCACAAGCGAGTGCTCGTCGAAGGCAGCCCACCAGGTGCGGTCCTTACGAGGCAGCTCATCGGCCACAAGCGCGGCTTTCCATGCATCGCTTCCCATAGTCATCTGCTCGAGGCGCGCCACGTCGTCCGCATGGGCCGCATCGAGCGGACGGTAATCGATCGGGGCGGCATCCTGCGAGCCCTCGAACAGCTGCACGCCGGTGCGCAAGTTCTTGCCGCCGCCCTCTTTCGCCAAGCGGATGCGCTCGTTTTCCTCGGCGTCGGACAGGCGCGTATACACAGGCAGCAGCGTGGCGGGATCGGCGCCCATGCGCTCGGCCAAAAGCAGGCCTCGGCCGCTAACAACCCACAGGGATTCGTCGGCAACGGCACCCAGAGGCTCGAAGACATCGGCGTATTTCACCAGGCCATCGCCCAAAACAGCATCAAATCGACACGCGTCGGCGCGCTCGCCGAGAGCCTGCAGGGCCTCGGCCGCCCACGCAGGGGCATCGACCGCCTTGACCACGGCATCGGCGGTCAGGCGCGAAACGCCCGGCTCGCCGATGTCGAACAGCACGGGATAGACCTCTTTGCGCATAGCGTCGGCGACAATCAACACGCGGCCGCGCACGCCCTGCGCCCACGCATTCCAGGCCACGGCGTCGAGTGTTGAAACGCCGAACAGCGGCACCTCCAACGCTGACGCGGCGCCTTTCGCAGTGGCCATGCAGATGCGCACGCCCGTAAAGCTTCCAGGACCGCGGCCGCATACCACAGCGGCGATCATGTCCTTCGAAACGCCCGCCTCGGCCAGCACGTCATCGACCAGGGAGAGCAGCACGGTGTTGCTTGCACGATGCGCCTCGACCTCGCGCACGGCCACGATGTCGGCCATCGCGCACGGCTGTCTCAACGCCGCGATGTCGTCGCGCAGCGAAGCGTCGACGCGGCCGATGCCGACGGCCACCACTTCGTTGGCTGTGTCGAACGCCAGGATATATGCATGTTCAGCCATCGCCGAAACCCTCCGAATTCTTCGAGCGCGCAGGCAAGCGCGAAAACGCCGCGCGCCGCGGCGCCGAGACCTTACGGCCCGAGCGCGGCGGCTGCACGGCAAGACGGTACAACGAAAGACCAGCGGGCGCTGCGGCTTTGCTGCGCGCCAGGCCGGTCAAAACGATACGGATTTTACAACGCCCCTCGCACGTAGGCGCGCCAATCGACGTGATTGCGCACATAATCAAGAACTTCCAGCGCTGGTGTCGGGCTGTTCTTTCGAATGCCTCGCTCTCGTCGGAAGCTGAGCCGAGGGGCCGGAATCCGTTCAGGACGAAGCGCAGCGGAGGGCCCTCACGAGAACGGGCGCCGGCTGCGACATGCCGGCGCCCGTTCTCGCGTTTGCACGCATATATACAGTTAGTCCTTGCGTCCCCTACGCCTTGTGCTGCGCGGCGCGAAAGGCGGGCACGGCGCTTTCGACCGTCTGGGCCAACGCCACGCCGACGAACAGCTTGATGGCGTCGAGCACGATGAAAGGCGCAATGCCCGCAGCGAACGCCGCCACCGGGCCCATGCCCGTCAACACCATGAGCTGAATCCAGCCGCACAGATACGACACCAAAAGCAGCACCAGGGCGCCCGCGCCGGCGCGGACCGCGCGCATGGCCTTGCCCTCAGGACGACGCCATGCCTTGAACAGCAGCACCGCCAGAATGGCGCCGATGCCGAAGCCGATCAGGAAACCGCCCGTCGGGCCCACGATGGACGCCAAGCCGCCCCTCATGCCCGAAAACACCGGCACGCCCACGGCGCCCAAAGCCAGGTAGCCGAAAATGCTGATCAAAGCCTGGCGTGCGGGGAACAGCGTCACGATGAACACCAGAACCATGGTCTGCAGCGTGAACGGCACCGGGCCGAGCGGCACGGTGACCCACGCGCTCACGGCCAGAAGCGCGATGGCCAGACCGCAGAACGCGACCGTTTCGGTTCGCTTGAGCGTCGTATTCTTCATAGGACATTCCCCCTCTTTCGCACTATCGAAACGCGAGAAATTGTAACACTTTAGCACGCGATAGCAAAAACGGCATGCAAACGGAATGAAGCGCGCGATCTGCGCCGCATCTGCGACCGAGGGCGCGTATGATGGCCACGACGGTGAAAGGAGCCCCCCATGATCAACCGATTCTGCACGATGCCGCTGTGGGAATGCAGCGCAACCCTTGCCGATGCGGCCCTGGGCCGCACGCCCGCCGAAACCGTGATCCGCAATGCGCGCCTGATCAACGTGAACACGCGCGAAATCATCGACGGCATGGACGTGGCCGTTTCGTGCGGACGCATCGCCTATATAGGAGATGCGTCGCACTGCATCGGCGACGACACGCGCATCATCGAAGCAGACGGCCGCTATCTGGCACCAGGCTTTCTGGACGGGCACATCCATGTGGAATCGTCCATGATGGGCGCGGCGCAGTATGCCCGCGCGGTGGTGGCCCACGGCACCGTGGGAATCTACTGGGATCCGCACGAAGTGGCCAACGTCACGGGCCTCGCCGGCGTGAAAGCCATGGTAGAAGACGTGCGCCGCACGCCGCTCAAAGCCATGGTGACCACCCCGTCGTGCGTGCCCGCCGTTCCCGGACTCGAAGACACCGGCAGCGCGATCGGCCCCGACGACATCGCCGAAAGCATGACGTGGGACTGCGTGGTGGGCCTCGGCGAGATGATGAACTTCCCCGGCGTGCTTGCGGGCGACGCCCATCCGCTGGCCGAGATAGAAGCGACCCTGAAAGCGGACGGCTGCGTGACGGGCCACTATTCCGTTCCCGAAACCGACCGCGGACTGAATGCCTATATCGCCGCAGGCATCCGCTGCTGTCACGAATCGACGCGCGCCGAAGACGCGCTCGCCAAGGCGCGCCTTGGCCAATATGCCCAGCTGCGCGAAGGCTCCGCCTGGCGCGACCTGGCCCAGCTGGCGCCCGCCATCGCCGACGGGCGCGTTGACACCCGCTTCTTCAACCTGATATCGGACGACACGCACCCCAACACGCTGGTCGAATACGGCCACCTCGACCACATCCTGCGCCGCGCCGTGCAAGAAGGCATCGACGCGCTCACGGCGCTGCAGATGGTCACCATCAACACGGCCACGTGTTTCCATATGGAGCACGAACTGGGAAGCATCGCCCCCGGCAAGTGCGCCGACATGGTGCTCTTCTCCAGCCTGACCGACTTCGACGTTTCGCTCGTCATGATCGACGGCGAAGTGGCGGCCGAAAACGGCAAGGCGGCCTTCGACGTGGAACCCTTCGACTACCCCGCCTGGATGACCGACACCATGCATATAGGCGAAACCATCACGGCGGGCACCTTCCGCATTCCCGCGACGACGGCCGACGGACGCGCGATCGAAAACGGGTCTGCGCGCGTGCGCGTCATGAAGGCGCTTTCGGGTCGCGTAAACAACGTCGAACGGTTCTTCGAGATGCCCGTCGAACACGGCGCGATCGAGGCCGACGCGAAACGCGATGTGCTGAAAGCATTCGTTTTCGAACGCCACAACGCCACCAAGACGCACGGATGCGGCCTGGTTTCAGGCTTCGGCATCGAAGGCGCATTCGCCCAGACCGTGGCTCACGACGCGCACAATCTGCTGGTGGTGGGAAGCAACGACGAAGATATGGCGTTGGCCGCCAACACGCTGATAGCCTGCGGCGGCGGCGCGGCGGCCGTGCGCAACGGCAAGGTCCTAGGGCTGGTCGAGCTTCCCGTGGCAGGCCTCATGAGCACGCTTCCGCTCGAAGACGTAGCCGCCCAGGTGGCAGGACTCGAGCGCGCGTGGAAGCAGATGGGCTGCGCCATGCCGTCGCCCTTCATGACAATGGCTTTGCTCTCGCTCGCCTGCATTCCCGAGCTACGTCTGACCAACCGCGGGCTGGTGGATTGCCGCACCTTCGAGTTCGTACCCCTCGTGGTCGACGAAATTCGATAAACGACGCGAAACGAAACGACGCCTCCGCGGCCGATGCGCGGAGGCGTCGTTGCTTCAACGGCCTGCGAAAGCGACCTAGAATCTTCAGTTTCCGCAGGCCATATGCCCCTCATCCGTATCGGCGCGCCTTACGCGAGCGACGCTTCGTCGGCGTCGAGGGCCGCGGCGGCTTCTTCCAGCTGGACGCGGACGGCGTCATGGCCGGTGCCGCCGTAGGTGGTGCGGGCCGCCACGATGGCATCGATATCGAGCTCGCCCGCGATGTCGTCCTCGAACAGGTCGCTTGCACTCTTGAGCTGCTCGAGCGTCAGGTCCTCGAGGCCGCAGCCCTCGGTTTCGCACAGCAAGACCAGACGTCCCACCACTGCGTGGGCCTCGCGGAACGGCATGCCGTTCTTCGCCAGATAGTCGGCCACGTCGGTGGCGGCCATGAAACCCTGGCCCGACGCCTTGCGCATGGCGGCCTCGTTGAGCTCCATGGTCTCGATCATGCCGCCCATGCACAGCATGCAGTCGTGCAGGGTCTTCGCGGCGTCAATCGCACCCTCCTTGCATTCCTGCAAGTCCTTGTTATAGGCGAGCGGCAGCGACTTCATGGTGACCAGTAGGCCCACCAGATCACCCACCACGCGGCCCATCTTTCCACGCGTCAGCTCGGCGAAGTCGGGGTTCTTCTTCTGCGGCATAATCGAGCTGCCAGTCGAGAAGGCGTCGGAAAGCGTGATGAAGGAATACTCCGACGAGGACCACAGAATGATTTCCTCGCACAGACGCGACAGATGCATCATCGACACGCTGCAGGCGTATTCCAAATCGAGCAGGTAATCGCGGTCGGACACGGCGTCGAGCGAATTGGGAATCGCGTGGTCGAAGTCCAGAAGCTCGCTGGTCATGGCACGATCGAGCGAATACGTGGTGCCCGCCAGCGCGGCCGAGCCCAGCGGGTTCGCGTCGGCGGCGTCGTAGGCCGCGGACAGGCGTGCGAAGTCGCGCGTGAACATCCAGAAATACGCCAGCATGTGATGGCTGAATAGCACAGGCTGGGCATGCTGCAGATGCGTGTAGCCCGGCATGACCACGCCGAAGTGGGCCTTGGCCTTCTCGACCAGCACGTGACGCAGCGCGATGCTGCCCTCCATCAGCGATGCGAGCAGCTCCTTCGCATAGAGGCGCAGGTCGGTGGCAACCTGGTCGTTACGCGAACGACCCGTGTGCAGACGCGCGCCGGCCGCGCCGATATCGGCGATAAGCGACGCTTCGACCGCCATGTGGATGTCTTCGTCGTTCACGTCGAAAACGAACGAACCGTCGTCCATGCGCTCCTTCACAGCCGCAAGGCCCGCGTCGATCGCCGCCGCGTCCTCGGCGGAAATGACGCCCTGCGCGGCAAGCATTTTCGCATGGGCGCGCGAACCTGCGATGTCGTGCGCGTACATGTTCTTGTCAACCTCGAGCGAAGCGCCGAATTCCTGCGTGAAGGCGTCAACGCCTCCGACGAACCTTCCCGACCACAGTGCCATTGTTCAGACCTTTCCCTACCATGCCCTACATGGTTTCTTTCAGATAGTTTCAATATTGACGAGGCATTTTATCGAACTGCACGCTAGGCGGCGTTCGCCGCCTCCTCTTCGTCGGCGGCCATGTCGGCCTTGGACGCCGCAGCTGCTGCAGGGCCCTGCATGGCAGACCACGTGGTAACGGGCAGGCCGTACAAATCGATGAAGCCCTTGGCCGATTCGTGGTTGAACACGTCGTCGGCGCCATAGCTCGCCAAATTGAAGTCGTAAAGCGAGTAGGGGCTCTTGCGGCCTGCCACGGTACAGCTGCCCTTGTAGAGCTTCATCTTCACCGCGCCGGTGACATGCTTTTGCGTCGTGGCGCAGAACGCGTCGAGCGCCATCTTCAGCGGCGAGAACCACATGCCCTGATACACCGCCGTGGCCCACTGCTGCTCGACGCCCAGCTTGTAATGCTGCGTCGCGCCATCGAGGCACAGGGTTTCGAGGGCCTTATGGGCATCGATCAGCACCTTCGCCGCAGGAACCTCGTAGCACTCGCGCGACTTCACGCCCACGAGACGGTTCTCCACCATGTCGAGACGTCCCACGCCGTGCGCGCCGGCTTTCACATTGAGCGCCTTCACGATATCGACGAAAGACATATCCTCGCCGTTAAGCGAACACGGAATGCCCTGGTCGAAGCCGATTTCGACGTACTCGGCCTCGTCGGGAGCATCGGCGGCGTCGGCTGTCATCGTCCAGATGTCCGCAGGCGGCTCGGCCCAAGGGTCCTCCAGCACGCCGCACTCGATGGCACGTCCCCACAGGTTGTCGTCGATCGAATACGGAGACTTCTTCGTGGCCGCCACCGACACGCCGTGGGCCTTCGCCCATTCGATTTCCTCTTCGCGGCAGTGCAGGTCCCACTCGCGCACCGGCGCGACGATTTCGAGCGTGGGGTCGAGCGCCTTGATGGAGGTCTCGAAACGCACCTGGTCGTTGCCCTTGCCCGTGCAGCCATGGGCGATGTAGCGCGCGCCGAGCGCGTGAGCCACTTCCACCATGTGCTTGGAAAGCAGCGGGCGCGAAAGCGCGGAAAGCAGCGGGTAGGAGTTCTCGTACAGGCCGTTGGCCGCAAGCGCCAGAGTGAGGAACTCGTTGGCGTATTCTTCGCGCATGTCCACGGCGAACGAGGCGATGGCGCCCATGTCCAAAGCTTTCTGCTTGATGGCGGCAAGGTCGCTTTCGTCCTGGCCCACGTTGCCGCAGACGGCGATGACGTCGAAGCCTTTCTCGACCTGCAGCCATTTCAGGCACACCGAGGTGTCCAGGCCGCCCGAATACGCCAGAACGACCTTTTCTTTCGCCTGGGCGCCGTTCGCGTTCATCATGGTTTCCATTGTTCGATCTCCTTTTCGTCGGCCGCGCCGTTGCTGCTTGCGCGGCCGGCGTCGTGTTCGCTTCGCCGCCTCAGGCGGCATTCGTCCGCATGCTCGATGCATACGCTGTCATGGTTTCTTGCGGCGGGAACGGCGCGACGGCCGCGAATTCGCCTGGAAAAACAAAAAGCACCCGGCGATGCCGGGTGCTTCAGGGTCCTTATGAGGGGATGCTACAAGAAATCTACCTTGTATGGACCGCAAGAAACACACGCGTGCATCGCAGCGTGTTACGTCGGTCCTGGCGTCGGAAGGAAAACTGCTGTGCGGTTGCGAACATGTCAGTTACTCCTTTCCGTTGAATCGCCGTTCGGGCATACATGGTACTTTGCTTTATTGCATTAAAGCGTGAATCGAACTTTAACGAATATTCCGAAACAATGCAAGGAGAAATATAGATTTTCTCATTTCGGAATATCTATGCATATAGAAGGAACGCGCGGGCGCGTTAAAGCACTGTTTTCGTGGCGATCGCGTCGATTCCGGTGTCGCAAATATCGGCCACGACCACATCTCCTTCACGGACGGGAGGCTGCACGCGAGCGGCCGCGAGAACGGCGGCGACTTGCATGATCTTATTCTTCGGAACGGGCTGCGCCGTCTTCACGCTCACGGGGCTGAGCCTGCCCTCGACGGGCACGCTCGCCGTGACCATGCGCACCGGATGGGTGGCTTCCTGGCGCGCATAATCCTTGCCGCGCTTGCACTTATAGCCCACCACGCCCAAGGTATCGAGGCCCCCATCGCTTTGCGAAAGCATCACCGTGCATCTGCAGCCCAACGGGCAGCAGATGCACGTGTACGTCTCCTCGAACGTGCGCTCGGGACGCCCCGTCTTCAGCGGCCCGCCCGGACGCGACGACGCGACGCCGCCCCACCGCGGCGCGTCGGCCTGCACGTTCTTGACGTCCGAACGCAGAAACGCCCGTTCGGTCGATGCGCCGGGCTTCGCGCCGGCGCCGGCTTCGTTGATATCGCTCATCGCTGCTCCTGCACCTTCACCGTCACTTCGACCGCCCGCGACAACGCGTCGCCGGCGATGTCGATGCCCTGCATCTCGGCAGGCACCGCCACCGGCACGCGGCGCTTTTTGACCGCATGCCACGCGCCGTCGGCATCGCGCGCCTCGACGAGCACCGTCGCCGCCTCGAACGCCTTCGACGTGCGGAAACGCAGCGTGATGCGCTCGGATTCGTCGCTGACGAACTGCGGCACCGTGTAGCGCACGCCTTCGCCCGCTGTCACGGGAACGCCGCGGCGGGTTTCATATCCCGCAACGCCTGCGGCGTGACGCGCGGCCGCCATGCCGGCGCGCTCGCCCTCGCTCGACACGAAGTCGACCAGGTCGTGGATGTGCAGCGCGTTGCCACACGCGAACACGCCGTCGGCGCCGGTCTGGAAATCGTCGTCGACCACCGGGCCTCCCGTCACCGGGTCGAGCTGCACGCCCGCAGCCGACGCCATGGTGTTTTCGGGCACCAATCCCACCGACAGAAGCAGCGTGTCGCACGCGATGCGCTGCTGCGTGCCCGCGATGGGCTTGAACGTCTGCGGGTCGACGCGACTCACCTCGACGGCCTCGAGGCGCCCCTCGCCCTCGATGCGCGTGACCGTGCGCCCCGTATACAGCGGAATGCCGAAATCGTCCAGGCACTGCACGATATTGCGGCGAAGGCCGCCGGGCTCCTGATTGATTTCGAAGACGCCGACCACGCGCGCACCCGCGAAGGCCAGACGGCGAGCCATGATGAGGCCGATATCGCCCGAGCCCAGAATGACCGTCTCTTTGCCGGGCAGGCATCCCTGCAGGTTCATCAGGTTCTGCGCCGAACCCGCCGAATACACGCCAGCGGGACGCTCGCCCGCCACGTCCAGGGCGCCGACGCCGCGCTCGCGCGAACCCGTGGCCAGCACGACCGCGCCTGCGCGCACCTCATGCGACCCGAGCGGATCGACATAAGACACCCGCAGCGCCTCGTCGTCGGCGCGGCCGAATCCGAGCACGCTCGCCTCGGCCGCCACGTCGACGGAAAGGCCGCTCAGGCAGGCCAGCTCGCGCGAAGCGTATTCGGGACCCGTCAGCTCCTCGCCGAAACGATGAAGGCCGAAGCCGTTGTGGATGCACTGCTTGAGGATGCCGCCCTGGTCGGGCTCGCGGTCGATCACGAGCACCGACGCCCCTTCGCGAGCCGCCGACGCCGCGGCGGCGATGCCTGCCGCACCGCCGCCGATCACCGCCACGTCGTAAGCCGTGCGCGCAGAATCCCGCGAGGCCTCAGCCTGTTCGCGCGCAGCATGGTCGAGACGCGCGCTTGCGCAATACTGCTCGGAGGCCGCTGCCGCCAGCATGCCGCCCGCCAGGCGCTTCGGCAGCTCATCGGGAGAAACCCCCAGCTCGCACGCCACGATCTTCGCGATTTCGGGAATGCAGAAGCCACCGTTGCAGCCGCCCATCATAGCCTCGGTGCGCCACTTCACGGCATCGAGGCACAGCACAGGAATGCGGGTATGCAGCACGGCGGCCACGTCGGCTTCGCTGATCTTCTTGCAGCGGCACACAAGCCGGCCTGCACGCGGATCGGCGGCGATGGCGGCGGCGCGGCCCCGGTCGTCGAGCGCCGAGAATAGCTGCGGCATCTTCACCACGGGGTCGAACGATTCCTTGCGCGGCGCGCCCACGTACGCTGCGATGCGCGGTGCCATGTCGACGGCAACGGCGGGCGCCGACGTCAATCCAGGCGAATCGAAACACGCCACATTGAAGAATCCAGGCGCATCCGGCGCTTCGCCGATGACGAAATCGCCCGTATCGCCCGTTGCGCGCACGCCCGCGAAATTCGCGATCTGGGTGCGCGGGTCGAGCCCTGGAAACGTCTTGTGCGCGGCGTCGAAGATGAAATCGAGGCCCTCGCGCCGCGTCGCCACGGCGTCTTTGCCCTCCTGTTCGACGGCGTTCGGGCCCACCAGGAGGTTTCCGTGCACCGTCGGCGACACGAGAACGCCCTTGCCCGCCTCGGTCGGCGCCTGGAACATCGTGTGCGCGAACTTCGCGCCCGCCGCCGTGTTCATGAGGCGGTAGTCGCCGCGACGCGGCGTGATGGAGAATCCTGCATCCGAAACGCACGAGGCCAGCTCGTCCGCATGGACGCCCGCCGCATTCACCACGGCGCGCGCATGCACGCGGCGACCGTCGGCAAGCGCCAGCACGTATCCGTCGCCTTCGGCGGCGTGCTCGATGCGCTCGACGCGCGACGAGAAGCGGAACTCCACGCCGTTCGCCGCAGCGTTTTCGGCGGCACGCCAGGCCACCTTGTACGGATCGCAGTTACCGCCCGTCGGCGCCAGCAGGGCGCCGATCGCCTCTGGAGAAGCATTCGGCTCCAGCTCGCGCAGCTCGGCGGCGTCGATCATGCGCAGGCCTTCGACGCCGTTGCGCTCGCCGCGCTGAGCCAGCGCGCGCACGGCCTGCAATTCGTCATCCGTGAACGCCAAGACGATAGAGCCGTTTTGCTTATAGGGAAATCCCAGTTCGGATGCCCACCGGGGGTACAAGCGCGAACCTTCGACGTTATAACGCGCTTTCACGGTGCCGGGCTCCGGGTCGAAACCCGCGTGCACGATACCGCTATTCGCCCTCGTCGCTCCCTCGGCCACGTCGAGGCCCGCTTCAAGCACCACGACGTCCGCCTTGAAACGAGCGCACTCGCGCGCCATGCAGGAGCCCGCGACGCCCGCTCCGATGATGGCGATATCGAACCTTTCCATACGCCCTCTTTCTTCCTCCTGATATCCGCTGCGCAGGATACGCCAGGCGCGCTTTACGCATGGCGGCGTGCCGTCAAAGCGCGCCACCCGCCTGCGCGAACGGCGCGCAAACGTAAAGCGGGCGTTTCCATAAACGGAACGCCCGCGAAAAATTCTACAGTTCGATTCGCTCGAAGAACTCCTTGCCCACGCCGCAGATCGGACAGCGGAAATCGTTGGGAAGCTCGTCAACGTATTCGACATGGCCGCAAATCGTGCAGCGCCATGCCACCTTGCGCTCGGCGCCCGCCTGCGAAGCGGCGTTTTCGCCCGCGGATTCTTCGGGCGCCTCGTAGCTCGACGCCTTCGGGGGAGTCTTGCCGCCCTTGACCTGGCGGTAGTACGCATACGTCATGGGTTCGTCGGACGAAAGCGTCTCGGCCTGCACCACTTCGCCCACGATGAGCATATGAGTCCCCAGGTCGAGCGTGCCCTTCACCTTCGCCAGGAAATGGGCCACGGTCTGCTCAGCCACATAAGGAACGCCCGCCTCATCGAGTTCAATCGAAGTATCGGCGAATTTATCGGTGTCGGCGCTCGTGTGGAAGCCGAAACGGCCGATCAGCTCCATCGAGGCGTTCTGCGACAAGACGGACGCTTCGAACATCCCCGACTCCAAGATGATCGCCGTGGTTGCGTTTTCCTTATTGATGGCTATGCTCACCTGCGCGGGAGTTGAAGTAACCTGGGCGAACGTATTCACCACGCACCCCGCCCTGCCCGATTCGCCCTGGGCCGTCACGATGTGGAGTCCGTACGAAAGGCTCCTGAATGCTTTCTTGTCGATGGCCATGGCTGCCCCTTTCGCTGAATACGACGCGCGCGTCTGCTTCCGAGTCTGAAAAAGCTCTGGACACGAGTCCGCTCTACGATGCTATTTCGACTGTTTTTATTCTAGCTGAATCGGCCCGGTGATACAGTTGCGAAGAACTATCGTTAATACCCGACCGAGGAGCATCGTTTATGACCGATGAAAACCGCCTTCGTCCGAACGTACCCGCCACCGACGGATTCGACGAAAAGGCGCGCGCACGAGCCCGCGATCACCTGCGTCAGCGCCAGCAAGCCGTGGGCCGCCACAGCGGTCCCGCCCATGCTGCGCGCTACGAAAACCAGGGCGACGTGCATTCGCAGGTCCGACGCGCGCAGCAGGTCGCATCCGGCATGGCGTCGCGCGCAGCGGCAGGTGCCCGCTATGCGGCCGATGTGACGTCTTCCCTCCCCAAAAGCGCGATCGTCATCGCCGCGGCTGTCATGATCGCGATCGCAGGATTCGCCGTATTCCAGTGCACGCGCCCCGCCGACGATCCCGCGGCCGAACCCGGGCCCACCGTGACGGACGTCGAAGCGCACGAGACCGAGAAGGCCGCGGCGCAGCCCGAGCCTGCGACGTTCAAGCCGGCCCCCGACGCGCTCGACGGCGTCCCCACGGGCGACGGCCTGAGCACCTTCGCGCTTGCGGGAGACGACGCGCCCGAGCTCTCCGACATCCAGCGCGCCGCGATAAATGACGCTGTGAGCGCCGCCAAAGAGCACGGCGACATCAGCATGGTGTTCTACAATCTGAAAAACGGCAAGGGCATCAGCTACGACGCCGACACGACCGTCTACGGCGCCAGCTCGTTCAAGGCCCCGTACGCGTTGTACGTGTGCCAGACGCAAGTCGACACCGGCAAGATCGACCTCGAAGACTCCTGCCGGGGAACAAGCGCCTACGATCCCAGCAGCTACTACAACGGCGGCTCCTACCCGCTGTCCGACCTGATCGCAGACGCGATCGTCTACTCCGACAACAACGCGTTCGGCTCGCTGCGCGACGCGTTCGACTCCGAAGGCTACGACGAATGGGCCGATGAGCTCGGCCTCGATAACGTGCACTACCGCGCCGATTCGTGGTACCCGTGGTACAGCGCACGCACGTCCGCCAAGCTGTGGACCGAAATGTATTCCTACCTGCAGACGCCGAGCGAGGCGGCGCAGCTGCTCAACGAGCTCACCAGCCAAACGGAGGTCTCCTTCATCCGCGAGGCGTTGCGCGCGACCGGCGCGTCCGTACAGGACAAGGCCGGTTGGTGCGTCGATCCCGACCCGCTGTGGAACGGCGTGTGCGACGCGGGCATCGTATCACTCGACGGCAAGACCTACATCCTTTCTGTCATGACGGGCATGCCCGACGGTGAGGAGAGCTATGCGCTCTATGAAGACATCGCCTCAGCCGTCTTCGACACGCACGATGCGCTCGCGTAGAGCTTCGCGCAACACGAACGACCGACGGGCGCTTACGGCAAAGCGCCCGTCTTCGTATAATGATCGGGCCGCACGAATCGACCGTGCGGCCTGCATTGCTTCCATCGCCCGAAAAGAAGCGCTTCCATGGCATTTTCCATACAAGAGTGGTTCGTCAAGCCCAACCGCGACTCGGCACATGCGGCCTGCTCGTCCTGCTTGTGACGGCATCGTTGATCGCGCCGCTTTCACTCGATATGTACACGCCCGCCGTGCCTGGAATGGCCCGTTATTTCGATACCGACGTCTCGCTTGTGAACATGACGCTCGTGGGCTATTACGCCTTTTTCGCGCTAGGCATGCTGATATTCGGCCCGATGAGCGACAAGCACGGCCGTAGTGGCCGTGGCCGATTGGCGCACGACGTTTTGGGTTTTGACGGCGATCGGCGCAGGGTGCCTCGCCCTGACCGCGCTTTTTGAAGAAGCGCTGGACGAAAAGGAGCGGTCGGCAGGAAACTTCTTCCATGCCATGGCACAGCCCGTCGTTGTCGGCAAGAATCCAGGACTCATGACATTTCTTCTCCTGACCAGCCTTTTCGAAATTCCCTTCATGGGATATATCGCCGTCGATCGTATATCTACGTCGACTTCTTCAACACGGGCGAGGTGGGCTACGGCCTGTTTTTCGCGGTAGCCGCCATCGTCATGGCGCAGGGCCGCTCATCTGGCTCGCGGCATCGAAACGCGTCTCCGTTATTCGTTTCACCACGTTCATGCTGGCATTTTCCATCGCCATTGGGCATCGTTATGCTGCTCGTCGGCCAAAGCAGCCCGTATGCGTTCTGCGCCTGCTTCATCGCCTTCGCCACGGCCGAATCATGCACGCGCCCTTACAGCATGAACATCCTTCTCGAACAGCAAGCACGTGATGCAGGATCCGCATCTGCCCTGATGAGCTGCATCCGCACGGCCATCGGCAGCCTGGGCATGGTTTTGGCGGCACTTCCCTGGCCGAATTACGTCGTAGGCATCGGCGCTCTGATCGTGGCATTCACGACCGTGTCGTTAGGCATGTGGGCCCCGCTTCTGCGATCGAGTATTCCTCTGGCCTGCGTGAAAGACGATGCACCCGTCAAAATATGGTAGCCCGCGTCGAAAACGCGATGAGGCCCTGGCAGGAACGCCCCGCCAGGGCCTCATCACATTCAGGCGCACGCGCCTTCTGATATCCAGAAACGCACCGGTCCGCTATGCAATTTCGTTGCGCTCGAAGAAGGCGCAGGCGTTCTCGAAGCAGATCGCCTCGGCGATTTCCACTCCGAATTCCGCAGCGAACAGGTCGTGCAACGTGCCGACCTTTTCTGCGGGCGCCAGCCACTCGGGCACGTCGCATCCGTCGTAATCGCTACCCAGCGCGACGACGCGCTCGCCGCCCAGTTCGAGCATATGGTCGACATGACGCAACACGTAGTCGCGCGTCACGGGGCCCGCATCCGAAAGGAAGCGCTGACAGAAGTTCAAGCCCACGATGCCGCCGCGTTCCGCAAGCGCGCGGAACTGGTCGTCGGTCAGGTTGCGCGGATGGCCGCACACCGCGCGCGCGTTGGAATGCGACGCTGCGAACGGACGCTGCGCCACCTCCAGCACGTCCCAGAAGCTGCGGTCGTTGAGATGCGACACATCGACGACCACGCGGCGCTGCTCGAGCGTGCGCACTGCGTCGCGTCCGAAGAAGCTCAGCCCGTCGGTCGTTTTGTTGCCCGAGGCGATGGCGTTCTTATCGTTCCAGGTCAGCGTCAGCATTTTCACGCCCGCATCGGCCGCCTCATGGATGCGGTCGAGGTCTTCGCCGATGAACGATCCGCCCTCGACCGTAAACATCGCGGCGCAACGGCCCGCGTCCACGATGTAGCGAATATCGCGCGCATCGCGCACCTGCTCGACCAGCGCGGCATGCTGTTCGAGCTGCCCCGCGAAGTAGCGGCGCACCGTTTCGAACACGCGATAACCGCCCTCGACGCCGATATCGTCGGGAATGAACGCCGCAAAGCACTGACACCACGCATAGTCCGCGCGCGCCATGCGCGTCAGGTCGATATGGGCGTCGTTATCGGCCAGCGAACTCATGCGGTGGGCAGGGATGGCGGCGTCTTCGGCCATGAAGCCCGCCTCGGGAATGACGCTATGCAGCGCCAGGCGGTCGAGCGTATCGCAATGCAAGTCGAAGATACGCGTCGGCTGCGTGATGATGGGCATGATCGATCCTTTCAAACACAAGAAGGGCTCCGGAATCGGAGCCCTTACAGAATACCGTCGAAATAGAAGGAAGGGGAATCCCCCGATCGGTCCGACCGGCGCAGGGAGCGTGCTTCGCACGTGACCGGAGCACGGAGGGACGAGGCAGGGTGCCCGGCGGCTTTGCAGCGTCGACCCGTTTCGTCGGCCGAAAGGCCAGCGAAACTACTTAACCTCGTACAACCAATCGCTGTATTCCTCCAGCTCGCCAGCCGTCATGGCGAAGAAGCGCTCCTGGATGGCCCTGGTGATCGGGCCGCGATCGCCGATCCGACGATCGTCGATTGCGGCGACCGGCGTCACCTCGGCAGCCGAACCCGTGAAGAACACCTCGTCGGCAGCGTAGAGGTCGGCACGCACCAGGCGCTCTTCGACGACCGGAATGTCCAGGTCCATAGCAAGATTGAGCACGGTATCGCGCGTGATGCCCTCGAGCAGGCCCTCGGCCACGGGCGGCGTGGAAAGCACGCCGTCGCGCACGATGAACAGGTTCTCGCCCGTGCCCTCGCACACGTAGCCGGCCTCGTTGAGCATAACGGCCTCGGAATAGCCGTGAGCCTTCGCCTCGAGCTTGGCCAGGATGGAGTTCATGTACGACGCGGAGGACTTCATCTGCGGCGGAATGGCGTTGTTGGAGCGCTGGCGCCACGAAGAAACGCCGGCGGTGATGCCCTTTTCGAGGGCCTCTTCGCCCAAGTAGGCGCCCCAAGGCCAGCATGCGATGACCACGTCGACGGGCGCGCCCGTGGGGTCGACGCCCATCTGGCCGTAGCCGTGATACACCAGGGGGCGGACGTAGCAGGAAGGAAGCTCGCAGGCCTTGATAGTCTCGAGCGTCGCCGCCACCAGCTCGTCGGCGGTGTACGGCACGTCGATCATGCACATTTTCGCGGAACGGACCAGACGCTCCATGTGGTCCTGCAGACGGAAGACGAAGCTTTTGCCGGTTTCTTCGTTGTAGTAGCAGCGCATGCCCTCGAACACGGCCGAGCCGTAATGAAGGGAATGCGTGAGCACGTGCGTGGTGCACTCGGCCCACGGAACCAGCTCGCCGTTCTTCCAGATATACTTCGCTTCCTCCATCGCCATGGCCGATGCTCCTTCCCTGCGTACACGACGCGTTGCTCGAAACGATGCGCTTCAATATGGTACGAGGGATTATACTCCATCACAGTAGAGTGGCCAGGTAAATTCGGCGTTACGCGACGTTTTTCAAGAAACCGCGGCATTCAGACGATGCAAACCCTATTTCAGGCGGGCGCCGCATTCTTCAACGGCGCGGACGGCAAGCACTTCGAGCGCGTCGACCACCAGCATGCCGCGCGCTTGCGCCGGCGCATCGATGACCGAAAGCTCGGTGCAGCCCAGAAGCACGCTGTCGCAGCCACGTGCACGCAGATGTGCGCATACGTCGTCGAAGGCCTGCATGTCGGCCGGACGGCCGGCCTTCACGTCGTCGTAGATAATGCTCATGACCTTGGCCTGGTGCTCTTCGTCGGGGAATACGGCCGCGAGGCCTTCGGCTTCGAGGGCCTGCTGCAACACGCCTGCGCGGCCCGTGCCGTCCGTGGCCATGACGCCGACGACGGCCTTGCCCTCGCGCGCCAGGTAGCGCGCGGCTTCGAGCGGCATATGCAGAACGCGCGCAGTGGTCAGGCAGCCGAACGTCTCGTCGCTTTTATAGTGGCCCGTCACGCACGGCATGCACAGCACGTCGCAGCCCATGGCCTCGAGTTGCAGCGCCGCCTCGCGCACGGCGGGAACATAGGATTCGTCGCTTTTGCCCAGAATATAAGCAGTGCGGTCGGGAATCTGAGGGCGGTTCAGAATAGTGATGTCGATATGGTCCTGATCGGTGGCAGCATCGGTGTGATCGATGATGCGCGTGAACAGGCTTGCCGTCGCGGCGGGACCGAGCCCGCCGATGATGCCGAGCTTTTTCAGCGCAGCGCATTCGCCCATGATTTCCTCCGTTCCGCCGATTCGTACGGCAACGGTCCTTCGAGAATAAACCGCGCGGGCGAAGAGGAGGCGCCCGTAATGCAAACCTCCATATTACAATCCTTTGCATTTCACCCGTTTTCCCCGATTTACGTCAGGACGAGGTTTATGGACCCCATCACATTGCTCATCGTTTGCCCACTTGTCTTTCTTGCCGGATTGGTCGACTCCATCGCCGGCGGCGGCGGGCTCATTTCGCTGACCGCCTATCTGCTGGCGGGCCTGCCGGCGCATGCCGCGCTCGGCACGAACAAGCTGTCCTCTTCGATCGGCACGGCGGTGGCCACGGCCCGTCTGGCACGCGGCGGATACATCAAACTCAAACTGGCCATTCCCGCCGCCGTAGGCGCCGTGGCCGGCTCGGTGGTCGGCGCGAAGCTCGCCCTGCTCACGCCCGACAGCATCTTCCAAGTGCTGCTGGTGGCAGCACTTCCGTTCGTCGCATTCGCCGTGCTGCGCAAGCGCACGCTCGAAGCGCCCGAAGACGCCGAAATCTCGGCGCGCAGGCAGCACGTCATCGTGGCCGTCTCGTCGGTGCTGATCGGCGCTTACGACGGATTCTACGGACCGGGCACGGGCACATTCATGCTCATCGCCTTCACTGCCGCCGCAAAGCTACCCGTCAAGCATGCATCGGGTGAGGTGAAAGTGGCGAACCTCGCCTCCAACGTGGCCGCGCTGATCACCTTCTTCATGCACGGCGCGGTCTGGCTGGGCCTGGGCCTTGCAGCAGCCGTGTTTAGCATCGTCGGCAACTACCTGGGCGCCGGCATGGTCATGAAAGACGGCACCAAGATCGTGCGCCCCATCATCATCGTGGTGCTGAGCCTGCTGTTCGCGAAGGCGGTCTTCGACCTGGTATCGTAGAAACCCGCTGCAACGACGGCGGAATCCGGCAGGGCGTCTCGAATGCGTCCGCCTCCTGGAACCGCACATGCACGATCGCAAATATGCAACAATGGCCCGACGCCAAACGCCCGACATCTTAATATCCGATAGGATGGAACCATAGATGGTCGAAGGAGCGAATCATGCCTGACTCACGGGGCCACAAGGTCAGCTGTTCCAATTACCAATGCGAAATAGAGCTCACGCTCGAGATCCTAAGCGGAAAATGGAAGGCGCTTATCGTCTGGAATCTTCACTTGCACGAAGTCATCCGATACAACGAATTCCGTCGTCTTATTCCCAGCATCACTCAAAAAATGCTCACCCAGCAACTGAAGGAGCTGGAGAAATACGGCATCGTTGCACGCACGGCGTATTCCACGGTCCCGCCTACCGTGGAATACCGGCTAACCGATATGGGTGAAAATCTTATTCCCATCATGGAAGCTATGAATCATTGGGGGAAGGCCTACGTAGACTTTTATCGCCACAACCACGAAGGCGACTGAATCGGATACTACGCGATGCAATTCTTACTTTTCGGTGCATAGAGCACCGAAAAGTGCCTTCTTCCCCCCAACGACATCCTTTTCGATAATGCACCCAGAGCAAGGAGCCCTTCGTCTATTTCGAGAGGAGTCATACGGGCATGAAAGCCCATCGCTCCAAAGCGTCTATCGCGATGGTGTGGATGGCTATAGCGGTCGAATTCAATTGAACGCGTGATCCTATCATTTCGGCATCGCCCCAATGCCCCGCTCAAGATCGGCAACTCGCAACAATTCCGAACATACCCCTTAATGCGGTAAAGCAACCGTAGACTCTCGAAGTGCAGCGACGCCGACCAAGAAATAAGCCCGAATAGAGAAGCGCGGCTTCGCATGGGCCCGGCGTAAAAGGCAACGACACCCTGCCGCAGCGGGCCTATTCTCCTTTCGGTGCCCCGCCTCTCCCATACTAGACCCGTTCCTGGAAAACAAACGACTCGCCCATCCAGCACCACCTCCCAATCGACCGTATCGTGACATTGGGACGGAATTCAAATAGAAGCCCTAAAGGGATTCTTGCTCTTTTCCAAACACAAGAAAGAACTCAGAATGGGAGGAAGCGCCTATGATCAAAAGAATGTACTGGATTGCTCTCGCCTATATAGCAATCGGCCTAACATTGGGCTTGCTGAATCACGAAATAGTATACTGGACTCATTTCACTGGAGAATCCGTGCTTGCAGAAGTCCATCCTCATGCAATCATGCTTGGAGGGTTCGTATTCCTGTCAATGCCGCTGTTCATGAAGAGCTTCGGTATCGAAAAACAGAAAAATTTCCTGATTTTTCTTTGGGTGTACAACATAGGACTCTTGATGACCTTGGGCTTCATGACGGCACGAGGAGTGTCTCAAACCCTGGCAATACCGCTCCCGAGCTTCGCCGACCACATGATAGGAGGATTGGCGGGGATCGGCCATATCATCCTCGCCATCGGACTGGGATTCCTCTTCCATGCGCTTTTCAAATCCGCAAACGATAGGAGCAGCGAATAATATGGCAAAACGAATCTATCATATCGGACTGACCGTATTCGACATGGAGCGATCGATTCATTTCTATCGAGACGTGCTCGGTCTTCAATTCCAGGGCGAAATCCTGATGCAAGGACCTGAAACGGATGCGATGTTCCAACGAAAAAACTGCAGAGCGCGCGTGGCCTATCTGAATGGGTCAGAGCGACAAGACGCGCCCCCCGTCGAACTTATTCAGTTTCTAGACGACGAGACGGATCGGCAGGCGGGTGACCTGTTCACCACGTCCATATCGGAACTGTGTTTTCATACGGAAGATGCCGAAGAAACCTATCACCATCTGCAGGAACATGGAGTCGAATGCCTCTCCGAGCCTCAAACCTTCGATTTCACGGATGCTGGCTTCGGAAAAAGTAAAGCATTCTATTTCCGCGACCCCGACGGCATCATCCTGGAAATGATGCAACCCCTGTAATCATATGTATTGACCCGGTCGCAACGGCAGGGCCCTCGCGACCGGCACTACCCGGATAGCGCAGGGTCCTGTTTGCGTTATTGAAGCTCAAGACAAAAGCCAACAGAAGAAGTTCCGGTCAGACGCACAGACCTCGGGCAGCCGTTATCGCCATGGCTGGGCGACCGCCCGACCATGGCAGCGTACAAGGCGCCGACGAACATGCCTCGTTGACGAACGACTCGATCGCCACGACGAGCGATGCCGGCATCTTCGTAAGACCCGATGCCTCATTCCACCCACGTTGGATCGGCAGACTTGCATATTGGCGATAGAAAAAGCACTGCAGCAGGAAAGGCGCATCGAAAGGCCGCAAGCAACCCGAAAAGCAACGCACCGCGATCGGCCCGCTATACGAACTTCGCGATCAGGAAGCCCGCGATCACGCCCACCATGGCCACCAGCACGGTGAACACGCTGACCATCCAGTCATGACGACGGTCTTCTTTGCGATGGCGCTCGACGCGCAGCACTTCCGCGCGCTCTTCGTCGACGATGCCCAGATACGAATATCCCTTCGCGAGCACCTCGACCACATACGGGTTGCCGTCCTTGTACATGGTGCCGATCATGCCCAGCTGATCGAGCCTGCGCATGGCCGAACCCGCCTCGGTGTCGCGCTTCACGAACGCGAGCGGACCCTCCTTGCGCTCCTGGCGGCGAGCGGTTTCCAGCTGCACCAGTCGGCGGAGGACTTTTTCATCGTATGCGCTCAGCCTGTCCTGCATGGCCAAACCTCTCTCATCGTTCGCGTAATCGTTTCGCATTAAAGCCATAGTATACCGCTCTTGCGTGCTTATACCGCGCATTGGCACCTCCTCAAACCTAATCGCGGGGCTCGATGCCCGCGGCCTCGAGCGATCCCGCATCCAACAAACGCAGCAGATCGGACTCGCTCAGCACCGGAACGCCCAGCGAAACCGCCTTGTCGTACTTGCTGCCCGCGGCCTCGCCCGCGATCACATACCCGGTCTTCTTCGACACTCCGCCCGATACCTTCGCGCCCATGGCCTTCAAGCGGGCGCCGGCCTCGTCGCGCGTCATGCCGCTTTCCGCAAGCGAGCCCGTCAGCACGAACGTGATGCCCGCCAACGTCTGGGGCGTCTCGTCGCGAACGGCCGCGTCTTCCAACGATACGCCCATGCTGCCCAGACGATGGATGACCTCGCGATTGTCCTCGTTGCCGAAGAACGCTCGGATGCTCTTCGCGATTACGCCGCCGACGCCTTCCACCTCGGCAAGCTGCTCTTCGGTCGCCTCCATCAGGCGCTCCATCGAAGGAAACGCCGCGGCAAGCTGCTCGCCCGTGGTCTTGCCCACGTGCCTGATGCCCAGGCCGAACAGCGCGCGCGCAAGCGGGCGCGCCTTGGACGCCTCGATCGCGGCGACCAGCTTGGCGGCGATGGTCGAACCCAGGCGGATCTGCTCGCCCTCCTTGTTCGTACGACCCGTCGCAAGCGTGGCCAGCTCGTATTCGGTCAGGCTGTAGTAGTCGGCCACATCGCGCACGCGCTCGCTTTCGACCAAGCGCGCGACGATTTCCTCGCCCATGCCGTCGATATCCATGGCACCGCGGCTCGCCCAATGCAGCAGCCTTTCGAGCGCCTGCGCCGGACAATCCATCGAAACGCACCTGAACGCCGCCTCGCCCTCTTCGCGCACGATCGGGCTGCCGCAGCTCGGACACGTCGCGGGCATCTCCCATGCAACGGCGCCTTCGGGCCTCAGGCTCAGCACGGGGCCGAGCACCTCGGGAATGACGTCGCCCGCCTTGCGCACGATCACCGTGTCGCCCACACGCACGTCCTTGCGATGCACTTCGTCCAGGTTGTGCAGCGTGGCGCGCGCGACCGTGGAGCCCGCGACGCGCACGGGATCGAGCTCGGCCACCGGCGTGATCGCTCCCGTGCGACCCACCTGCACGGTGATGTCGCGCAGCACGGTGGTCTTTTCCTCGGGCGGGAACTTGTAGGCGATGGCCCAGCGCGGAGCCTTCGCCGTGAAGCCCAGCTCGCGCTGCGTGGCGAAGGAATTCACCTTCACCACCACGCCGTCGATGTCGTAAGGAAGCACCGAGCGTTTCTCGGCCACCGATTCGCAGAACGCGCGCACCTCGGCGGGCGTAGCGCACAGGGCCACGTCGGGGTTCACATGGAAGCCGCTCGCGCGCAGCCACTGCAGCAGCTCCCACTGGCTTTCGGCCTTCAAGGCGCGCTCGTCGGCGATCGCGTAGATGAACGTCGAAAGGTCGCGGCCTTTGGTGATCTTGGGATCTTTCTGACGCAGCGACCCGGCGGCGGCGTTGCGCGGATTGGCGAAGGGGGCCTTGCCGTTTGCTTCGGCAGCAGCATTGAGCGCATCGAAGCTCGTCTTGGGCATGTAGACCTCGCCGCGCACCTCTACCGAGCCGTCGGCGTCGGCCAGGCCCGCAATGCCTTCGTCGCGCAGGCGCAGCGGCACGTCGCGCACGGTGCGCATGTTCACCGTGACGTCCTCGCCCATCACGCCGTCGCCGCGCGTGGCCGCCTTGGCGAGCACGCCCGCGTCGTAGGTCAGCGCGATCGAAGAGCCGTCGATCTTCAGCTCGCAGACGAATTCGACCGGGCGTCCCGCGGCTTCCACCGTGCGCTGCGTCCATGCGTCCAGCTCTTCGAGGCCCATCGCGTTGTCGAGCGAGTACATACGCTGGGCATGGCGGACAGCGGAGAACTGCTCGCCCACATAGCCGCCGACGCGCTGCGTGGGCGACGAGGCGTCGATCAGCTCGGGATGGGCCGCTTCGAGCTCGCGCAGCCCGGCCATCAGCGAGTCGAACGCGGCGTCGGATATCTCAGGCGCGTCCTGCGCGTAATACAGATAGCTGTGATGCTCGATTTCGCGGCGCAAGGCCTCGACGCGAGCGGCCGGATCGCTCGTCAGGGCCGCTGAAGCCTGAGCGTCGAACATGCTCTCTTGTTCCATCATGGTGCGAATCTCCGAATTCCTCGATACCTCATACGTGGTTCCAGCCGCCTATGATACATGCGCACACGTACCGAAACGACGGCGGCGCAGCATCGTCACAAGGGAAGCCGCCGACGCGCCGCGCCGCGGAACGAAACGAAGGCCCGAACGCAGCAAGGCCCCCTTCCCCGCCGGCATGACGCCGAGCTTCGGGAAAGGGGCCATCAAGACGAAGAGCGCACGTGCTACCAAAGAGTGTTGGTGCGGTCGCGACCGATCGGCAGGCTGAACACGATCATATCGACGGCATGCACGAAGGCGAATAGACCGATGAAGATGCCCAGATTGGAAGGCCAGATGCACAGCAGCACGCCCAGCGCCACTTCGGCGATGCCGGAAATACCCACGAGCAGGCCGATGCCCGCGCCCACCGCGTAGAACCTGCGAGCCGCCACCAGCTGCACCACGCCGAACAAGATCGCGCCCAAGCCGAGTGCCCATCCCATGAACGCGATACCCACCATGGGGAACATAATCAACATGACGCCGATCAGAATCAGCATGACCGCGAAGAACAGACTCCAACCGCTCTGCTCGAATAAGGTGTTGCGCGCCCTGATGTAGGCGGCCGCATTGATGCCGCCCGCGACTATGATCAAAACGGCGGCCACCACGTTGAACCCGACCAGGACTTCCAGAGGGCAGAACACGCACAGCGCGCCGAACGCCAGCAGCAAGATGCCCGAAAGAAGCTGCATCCAGTTCACCGAGCCGCCGCTGCGGCCCGGCCTGAATTCGTCGCGCGAATCCATCAGCTCGATACGGATATTGCTCATGTCAGTTTCCCTCTTTCCTGATCTTGCGCTCGAGCGCGGCCGTCGCCGCGGCCAGGTGCTCGAGAACGTCTTCGGCCGTGACGCACAGCTCGCATCGATCGACCGAGGCCAGCATGCCGGCACGGGCATGCAAAAACGTGGCGGCGACGCATGCGTCGAAAGCATCGACGCCTTGGCCGGCCAGCGAGCCGATCATGCCCGCCAGGATGTCGCCCGTTCCCGCCTTGGCGAGCACCGGGGTTCCCTGCAGCATGGCCGCCACATCGCCCGCCGATTCTTCGTCGCCAGTGGCGATGAACGTGTCGGGGCCCTTCAGCACACACGTCACGCCGAAGGCGCGCGCCAGCACGAGGGCCATTTCCTGGGCTTTCAGGCGACCGGGGTCGGGGACGTCTTGCGAACGCTGCGCCAGAAAGCGCATCAGGCGCAGCGCTTCTCCACCGTGCGGGGTGACCACCGTGGGAACGCCTTCGACGAAACGACGGCGCGCCGCCGCAGCGCCTTCGTCGCAGGCCAGGGCGCGCAGGCCGGCCCCGTCGAGCACCACAGGCGCCTTACAAGCCTCCAGCAGATCGATCGTGCGGCGGATTTCATCATCGGCACCCGCCATGCCGCATCCCACCACCACGGCGCGCGGATGGCGTTCGTCGCATGCGTGGTCTTCCTCGAAAAACGCCTGCTCGGAAAGCACGACCGCCGACGGCTGCACGATATGCAGCACGTCGGCGGCTTTGTCGCATGTATATACCTTCACGTAGCCCGCGCCCATGCGATTGGCCGCCAAGACCGCCAGAACGGCGGCGCCGACGAAGCGGTCGCTTCCCACCACGAGTTCGCAGACTCCGCGCGTATATTTGTTGGCATCGGCTCGAAGCGCAGGCAACGCGCGAGCGGCTTTCTTGGATGTGATCGATTTCATGTCAGTACCCGCCTTTCCGAGAAACGGGGGCGTCGGACGAAGCGCCCGGAGCGCCGATCGCCTCCACCTGCCGGGTCGTTTGCGATCCCAGGTCATCGAGCATGGAGCGAGCGCTTTTGAACTGCCTGGTCAGACCGGCCTTCGCATCGCGGCGTTTCTCGCGCTCGACCTTGGATTCTTCCGTGATGGCCACCGCATTGGCCACCGCCACGCTGTGCGTATAGGACAGCGAAAGGGGAACTTCAACCACGCCCTGGTCGCGAGCGGCCTCGGCCGCTTTGCCATGCAACGCCACCGCGGGTTTGCCGCGGCCGTCACGCACCACTTCGACATCGGTCATGCGCACGCCGTGGGCGAGGATGCCCGTGCCGAGGGCTTTGCACACGGCTTCTTTCGCAGCGAAGCGGGCGGCGTAATGAGCGGCAGGATTGGGCTTGGCATCGCAGTAAGCCTGTTCTTCGGGCGTGAACGCCTTGCGTGCGAACGCAGGCGTGCGTGCGAGCACGGCTTTCATGCGTTCTATCTCGACGATATCGACTCCGAGGCCGACGGTCATGGGCGTTCCTTTCATCTGTCTCCGTCATTGTACTCCAGCGGAACTTGCAACACATGCAAAGCGTATGCGAACAAGCGAAAACGCAGCGCGCGAAACAATGAGGAACACGCCGTGGACACATGACGACGACGGGCGCGACAAGCCCCTCGCCCCACCCCCCGCTCCTGCCTCCATAAACGACGAAGGCCGCGCACGAGGCGCGGCCTTTCGGTCGTCGAGGATCCAGTCGCAGGCGCGGGCTTGCGCATGCCGCGAAGGTTTTCTTACGCGTTGGCGAGCGGCGAAGGCGTGACGTAAACGCGGGAAGCGTACTCGCGGTCAAGATCGTAGAGCGCCTTGGCATCGGAGCCGAACAGGCGCATCTTGGTGATCATGTCGTCGGCATGGGTTTCCTCTTCCATCTGCTCGTCGATGAACCAGTCGAGGAACTTCATGCAACGGTAATCCTTGACCTCGGCAGCAGCGGCGTAAATCGCGTTGATACGAGCGGTGATGTAGCGCTCGTGCTCGCCTGCGGCCTCAAGCGGACCCATGAAGTCGGTGAACTCCTTGTCGGGCTGGCCGATAGCGGCGAGCTTGATCTTCTCGCCGTTGTCATGCAGGTAGTTGCGGAAGATCAGAGCGTGGTCGCGCTCTTCGGCAGCCTGGATCATGTAGTAGTTCGCGTAGCCCTGCAGGCCCTCTTCCTCGTAGTAATCGGCAAACGACATGTACAGATACGCGCTGTAGAGTTCGGCGTTGATCTGGTCGTTGATCAGCTCGTACACCTTCTTGTCCATTGAAACGCTCCTTTCCGAAACGCCGCGCGAGGCGGCTCGCCCATTTTAATGCGGCCATTGTACGACGCGAGAAAACGCATACAGACGAAACGGCTCGAATCACAATAAGAAAAACGGCCCGCCGAGCGGCGGGCCGTTGCAGATACATGAAGGATTATTTTCGGCGACCGTGCGCACGGAACATCGAGGGCCTTGCCAACGATATCTATGCCGACCCGCTCGTCGCCTTAGGCCTCGAGGACGTCGAGCGCGGGCCACGGCAAGCCCGTGCGGGCGTTTAGTCGAGAATCTGAACGCCGACACCGATCAGGCCGGGGCCGGTATGGACTACCAGCGCGGGAGAGATCTGCTCGAAAACGAATTCCTCGGCGTCGGACATGGCCTCGCAACCCTGTTCGAACAACTCGCGGGCCTCTTCGTAAGCGCCGCCGTGCACCACCGCGAAACGGTAGCGCTTCGCGCCGGCCGCCTTCTTCTTCACGATGGAAAGGGCCTTCCTCAGCGAAGCCTTGCGGCCGTGGGCCTTCGCCACGGGAACATAGACGCCCTCATCGTTACAGGCAATGATGGGGCGCACGTCGAGCGCCGAGCCGATCGAGTACACGGCCTTGCTGATGCGGCCGCCCTTGTACAGGTATTCGAGGGTATCCACGCAGAAATACGCATGGGTGGACTGGGCGGAGCGATAGGCTCTCTCGATGATTTCCTCGAACGGAACGCCCTGCTTCGCCAGGCGTGCGGCCTCGACTGCGGTGAGGCCCGAACCCAAACCGATCCTCTTGGTATCGACTATTTCGACCGTCAGGTCGCGATAGCCGGTGGCAACGCTTTTAAGCAGGTTGTACGTACCGGAAAGGCCCGAGGAAATGGTGACGCCGATGACATGGGTCACGCCTTCCGCCACCATGACGTCGAAGGCTTCAGCCACGTCGGACGGAGAAGGTGTGGACGTGCGCGGGATTTCTTCGGAGAAGCGCGCATATACTTCATCAGGCTGGATGTCCACACGGTCGCGATACGACGCATCGTGATAGTTGATATGCAATGCAACTACGTAAATACCCAGTTCATCGGCAAGTTCGACAGGAACGTCCGAGCACGAATCGGTGATCACGGCGATTTTTTGAGCCTTTTCCATGCGATCCCTTTTTCTCGACTACATCTAGTATTCATTACCAGATTATGTAATGATTCATATCATGTCAAGTAATGTGAAGTTTACAAGAAAGCATCGTGGTGTCCTTCTCGGCCATCGCGAAAACCGCCCGGACGACGATAAGCTACGCATATGGAACCTTTGAAGAACACCGAAGAAACTCCGAACGCTTCCGAACGCGCCATGCGCGACTTCGAAGCGTTCGTGCAAACGCTGCATTTTCCGAGATACCGCGAGCTGCCGGCCATCGAACTGTACATGGACCAAGTGCTCACGTACGTAGACGACCAGCTGCGCCCCCTGCTTCCCGAGGGCGAGAAACTGCTCACGTCGTCGATGGTGAACAACTACGTCAAGCAGAAGCTCATCCCCATGCCCACGCAGAAACGCTACGGGCGCGAACACGTGGCGCTGCTCATCTTCATCTGCCTGATGAAGCGTTCCGTCTCAATCGCCGACATTCAAAGGCTGTTCACCATGCAGGCGGCGGCTTCGTCCACCGAGCGCGCGTACGACTTCTTCTGCACGGCGGCCGAAGAAAGCCTGCGTTCGCTGTTCTGCGGCACGACGCGCGCCCGCAACCTGAGCGAATGGGCGATCGAAGACCCGAGCGGATTCGCGTTCTCGCTGCGCATCGCGCAGGCCGACGCGCTTTCGCTGGAACGCAAAATGGTGATCGCGGCCGCGACGACGATCGCCAACAAGGTCTATCTGGAAAAATGCCTGGAGTTCGCGAGCCTTTAGGCCCCTATACGGAACGGACGGACATGAACACCGAAGAAGCCATCGAACGTGCCTACGAACGCCTGGGCGAGCGCATTCGCGAGAAGTTCCGCTGCAAAGACATCGCACGCGACATCGTCACGTTGGCGGGCATGGCGGAAATCTACTGCGCCGACCACCATGACGACGGGCAACGCATGCCGTTTCGCAGCAAGGCAGTCGAGGCGGGCGTCTACCCTGCGCGTAAGGTGCCGCGCCTGTGCCCCGATTGCGCCATGCACGTGCGCTACGGCGAGGTGAGGCGGGCGCTGTGCACGCGCGACCCCAGGCCATCGTGCAAAACATGCTCGAACCACTGCTATGCGCCCGACGAAGCGGCCTGGCAGCGCACGTGCATGGCATACGCCGGGCCGCGCGCGATGTTCCGAGGACACGCGATCGACGCGATCAGGCACCTAATCCAAACCCGCCGAAGCTAACCGACAGTGCAAGAGAGAGGGGCGGCGAAATGTCCCGCGCGCCCTCGTTCGGGTGCGCGCTTTTACGTACTTTGGATTTTTCGGGCCTTCTCGGCCAAAAAATGCGAGGTTTGGCACGAAAACCGAGCGGGGCGCGTCGTCTCATGCGGAAAATTAGCCGTTTGCGATGGAAAACATACCGTTAACCGCAGCTCAACCGCTTCGCACCCCTTCGACACCGCCTCCTTTGTGGCAGAACCTCGAAAAAATGACCTGAGAGGCCTCTTTTTTCCAAACTTCACGATGAGCGGAGCCGAAAAGGCGTGCCACGGAAAAGGCCCTCGGTGCGAGGGCCTGAAAACGCGAAAGCAACCCGACCGGAGCCGTCGGCCGAACGTCGCAAAGAACGGGCCGACCCGCCTGCCTTAGCCCAACGCGACGTCGAGGACCATCATGGTCAGAAAGCCCAACATGACGCCGGCGGTGCCCCAGTTGGCGTGGTCGCCCAAATGCGCCTCGGGAATAAGCTCCTCGACCACGACGAACATCATCGCGCCCGCCGAGAAGGCCAGCATCCATGGCATGTACGGCATGACGAATCCCACGCCCAGCACCACCAGGCAGCCGAACACCGGCTCGGCCAGGCCCGAGAGCGTGCCCATGGCGAATGCCTTCGGGCTGCTCATGCCCTCCTGCGCAAGCGGCAGCGAAACCGCGGCGCCCTCGGGGATATTCTGAATGCCGATGCCAAGCGCAAGCGCTGTGGCCATGCCGAACAGCGCGGGGTCGGCGCCTTGCTGCGCCGCCATAGCGAACAGCAGGCCGACGCTCATGCCCTCGGGAATGTTATGCAACGTGACGGCCGTGAACAGCAGCGTCGAACGACCCCAGCGCGACGGAAGGCCCTCGGCGCGGCCCTTTCCTATATTGAGATGCGGCAACAGCGCATGCAAGACGAACAGGAACAACGCACCCAGAATGAAACCGCCCGCCGCGGTAATCCAGCCGATCTGGCCCGCTTCCTCGGCTTTTTCGATAGCGGGAATCAGTAGGCTCCAAACGCTTGCGGCGATCATCACGCCGGCGGCGAAGCCCAGAAACAGCGTCTGTGCGACGCCGCCCTTCTTGCCGCGCAGCAAAAACACCGCCGCGGCGCCGAGCGCCGTGCACGCGAACGTGAAACCCGTGCCCGCTGCGGCTCCCAAAAACGATTCGACCATATCAAACCTTTCACACGCGGCCCCCAGGCCGCAACGAAATCCTACCTTGGCGCCCGCCGCAAAAAGGACGACGAAAACGCATCGACCCATAATACGCCGGAAGCGCGTCCGCGCGACCAGAAATGACATGCCGAATACCCTGAACACGCCCAGGGTACGGCACCGTTCGCCGGCGGCCGGTAGCGGCGGCGCGCATGTCGCCGCGCATTCCCGCATATGAGGGAAAAATGCACTCGCGCGTACGCCGCGGACGAGCAATACCGTGCATAATGGAAGGGGAACCACGCGATCGAAGCGATTGCAGCAGGCGCTTTCGATCCGCATCCGGCCAAGGGACATTCTGCCAGAACAGAGGGGGAAGCATGATCAATCAGCGCATGTACGAATTGGGCAGCGAGCCGTCTGCCATTCGCGAGCTTTTCGCCTACGGCCTCGCCCGTAAAGAGGAAATAGGCGACGAAAACGTCTTTGACTTCAGCTTGGGCAACCCCAGTGTCGCCGCTCCCGAGGCCGTGAAGAAAGCGGCGCTCGAACTACTGGAGATGCCCGCGCAGCAGGTGCACGGCTACACGCCCGCACCTGGCGCACCCGGCGTGCGCGCAGCAATTGCGGCGTCGCTCAACCGCAGATTCGGCACCTCGTATAACGGCAACAACCTGTACATGACGGTGGGCGCGGCGGCATCCATTTCCATCTCGATCAACGCGCTGGGCACGCCGGGCGACGAATTCATGGTAATCGCCCCGTATTTCCCCGAATATCGCGTCTGGATCGAGAACGCCGGGTGCGTCTGCGTCGAAACGCCCGCACGCATCGGAAGCTTCCAGCTTGATATCGAAGCGATCGAGGATGCCATCACCGAACGCACCAAGGCCATTATCGTGAACTCGCCCAACAATCCCACCGGCGCGGTCTATCCCGAATGCGACCTAGTCGAGCTGGCCAACACGCTTCGCCGCAAGCAGGGCGAATACGGCCATCCGATTTATCTGATTTCCGACGAGCCCTATCGCGAAATCGTCTATGGCGACACCAACGCGGCGTTCATTCCCACGCTCTTCGAGAACACGCTGGTGTGCTACTCGTATTCGAAATCGCTCAGCCTGCCCGGCGAGCGCATCGGCTACGTGCTGGTTCCGCCCGCGGCGGCCGATGCCGCCGACGCCTACGCCGCCGTATGCGGCGCGGGCAGGGCGCTCGGCTACGTCTGTGCACCCACGCTATTCCAGGGCGTCATCGAGAAATGCGTCGACGAGCCCTGCGACGTCGAAACATATCGCGAGAACCGCGACACCCTGTACGACGGCCTGGCCAAGCTGGGCTACGAATGCGTGGCGCCCCAGGGAGCCTTCTACCTGTGGATGCGCGCGCTCGAACCCGATGCGAAAGCGTTCTCCGAACGCGCGAAAAAGCATGAGCTGCTGGTGGTGCCGAGCGATAGCTTCGGCATCGAAGGGTGGGTACGTATCGGCTACTGCGTCGACCGCGCGGTTATCGACGGCGCGATGCCGGCGTTCGCCGCACTGATGCGCGAATACCAGGCCGAAAGCCTCTAGCGGAATGATCCGAACGCAGACGAAGCGGGCCGGCACACAATGCGCCAGCCCGCTTTTTCACGCCGCAAGCGGCACGCGCAGACCCGCAATCCGCCCTGAAACAATCGAATTCGTGCAACCGTTGCATAAATTCGAGCGGACCCGACCGGCGACGGCCGAAAAATGAACGGAGGGCGCAGCTACGAACTGTGCCCTCCCCTTCGCCCGATCGGGCCTGCATACGTTAGAACGTACCGAACATGTAGTCGAATTCTTCCTCGGCGGAATCCTCATCGATGATCCAGGCATCGCCCTGCTTCACGAAATCGAACGCCGCGAAATACGTGGTCATTTCAGTGGCGTCGGCCATGGTCTGGCTGAACAGCTCCGCCACCTTCGCCTTGGCTTCGACATCGGCCGCCGTATCCGAATCGATAGTCCGGCTATAAGCCGCAACAGCGTCGCCGAAGTTCATCAGGAAATCGAAGACATCGCGCTCGGTAGTGTCGACGTATACCGTAGCCGTGTCGCCGTCGACGAAAACGCTGTCGATTTCATACGAGAAGTCGGCCAGCACCCATTCGGCGAACGCCGCGGAGTCGATGCCCATCTCTGCGTAATCGGCTCCGAAATTCTGCTCGAAAGATTCGGCGTATTCTTCGGAAAGCTCTTCCTTGAACTTCACATCCTTCGCGACGATGCCATCAAAAAGTACGACGACCTGGTCATATACGGCCTGCTGGTCCTTGTCCATATCGAGCGCGCCGGCCGCCGAAGACCAGCTGGTCGATTCGTTCGAAGGCGAAACGTATGCAGGCGTGTCTTCATAAATCTCATCGATCGACGACGCCACGCTGTAGCCGAACATCATCACGACCACCGTGAACACGATCATCAGCACCGAGAACACAATACCCAAGATGCCGCAGACCTTGCCGCCCGTAGCCTTGCCGCTATGACCGAACATACGCGTAGCCTTGCCGGCGAAAACAATGGCTACGATACCCAAGATAATGCCGACGATCGGAATGAATGAAAACACGATTGCCAGGATGCCGCAGACCAAAGCAGCCGTCGCCTTGCTATTGCCGATAGGAGCATTCGGCGTCGGGGGCGGCGGATAGGCGCCCATAGGCACAGCGGCGGGCTGAGGCGCGGGACCGCCCGGCTGCGCGGGGGTTCCCATGGGCTGCGTCGGCGCGGCGGCGGGCGCGCCCATAGGCTGAACGGGCGCAAACGCAGGAGCGGCGACGGAACCGGCCGCAGGCGCCTGCGGAGCGACTGGCGCCTTCGGAGCCGGCGGCACGGGAGCCGCAGCAGAAGCTACAGACTGGACGGAAGCGGCGGGCGACTCGATCGGAGCCGCAGGTTGAGCCGGCGCCTCGGCGGGCGCGGCCGGAGCCGCATCAGGCGAGCTCTTCGAAGCTGCAGGTTCTGTCGACTTGTCTGCGCGATCCGCAGGAGATTGCGGCGCGAGCGCTGGAGACGCCTTCGGGGCTTCGGGCCGGACCGGCGCTTCCGCAAGAGATTCCTTCGGAACGGCAGGAGCCTCGACCGGCGCGGCCTTCGGGGCCGCAGGTTCGGCCGACTTATCTACGGAATCGCAAGCAGGCTTACTTTCTTCGGACGCCTGCGCATCGAAAGCGGCGGGACGGTCATCGTCGGGAGAAGGCTGCGGTGCCATCGGCTTGGTTTTGTCTTCCATGGTTCCTCCTTGCGGAACGCGGCGGCTCTTCCCCTGGTCGATGCCGCCTTTTTCGCCCGTAGTATAGTGGAAAAATCCGATGGAAAACCCCTGATTTCTGCGATATTTCGGCAAGATGCCGCGAACAAAAACGTCACGTAGAGCGACATTCATCAGCTTCTTTCGGCGTGCGCAGCCGCTTTGCCCGCAGAAGCCGCGCACGCTTTCCATTCCGCAAGAAGCACGCTCGGCCTATGCGCGAACGAGTTTCTTTTCCACATCCTTATCCAACTTCCTGTTGCGGAAATACACGGCCCAGTTCACGCCGAGGCATGCCAGATTCAGGAAGTACACGATCAGCACCCAGTTAATCAGGCCTGCGCAGAATTTCGCGCCGATGCCCGCCACATAGCCCAGCGAAATGAGCATGAGAAACTGCCAGCTGGTGCCTGCCGCCGTACGCGCCTTATAGCTCTTGTAGGCATTCATCGGCCACGAAAGGCCGAAGCAAATCAACATGATCGCCTCGAGTATTTCCGCCATCGTCCGTTCCCCCTTCTTCGCAGCGTCGCGCATGCGATTCGAACACAAACCTGACCTATGGTAGCGATACCGAGGTCCTCTGCCAAACGATGAAGGACGAACCAGGCGCAAAACGAGGCGCATCCACAGGAACAGCGCGTCCATGAAACACCCTCGAAACGAAAAGCGGACCCGAAGGCCCCCGAAACAGAAACGCCGCAGAAGGGAGGGAGGGGATGACGTTCCGGGAATCGATTGGAAACGACAAGACGAGCCGTCGATGGTGGTCAGCAGCGCAACGCCCAGCGTGGCGCCGAAAAACGGCGGAGTACGCAACTCGGACAGACGGCAGGATTCCTTAAAGAAGTCGGTGTCTTCCTGAGCGTCGTGAAGTTCGTTATAGCGCTCGCACGTGGCCAGGAAGGTCTTTTCGCCTCGGCGTCGAAGCCAAGCTTGCCGGCCAACTCCTCGAGCGTATCGGCCTTCTGCAAACGGTCGTCTTCGAGCTGCTTCTGGAAGTATCCGTCCGGATCGTAGGAGCCGTCCTCCTTCTTGAACGCCTGCGCACCCATGCGCGTTCCTGCCGAGCGGCCCAGCGTATGGAAACGCTGCATGTCCTCGCCAAAGTTGCCGTTCCACACCGAGATATAGGTACCGTTCGGCTGCTAGACGGCGACATTCGGCAGATAGCCGTAGTCGGCCGATTCGTTGGCAAAGCGCTCGCCCGCCATATTCACCTCCAAAAAACGACTGCGTGCCGGGGTTGAACTGGCCGCTACTTGAGAACTGCGGATCGCCCGCCTCGATGCTTTCGGGCGTGTAACCGGCCGGCATGCCCGGGGCCACCAGGCCGCAGTCGAAAATCATCGTGGCACTGATAAAGTCTTTGGCAGCGCGCGGCCGCCCTCCTCGCGCACGAGCTTCGCCAACAGATAGCCGTAGGAAACCTCGTAGCCCGCTTCGTTGATGTGCTTCTCGAACAGCATATTGCGCTCTTCGATGCCCTTGCGGTCGCCGTTCTCGTCGGCATAGTGATGTTCGAACGGCGGCGTGTAAAACGACGTGCCGCCCATACCGCCCGGCATGTCGTTCTCGTCGGCGATGACCACCGCGCCGGCGGCGTTCATGATGCCGTCCACGAAAGCGAACATATCGGCGGATTCATCCATCCACATTTCGATAAGACTCTGGTCGCAATTGCCCAACGAGTAACGGACGATTTCGCCCATGAGGCGCTGACGGTCGGCCGGCTCGCGATCGGCGAACGGAGGCGTGTCAAACGCCGCGAACCAATGACGCGCGGCGCCGACCTGCGTGCTGCCCTCGCACACCATGAAGTCGATGCTCTAGTCGGCCGCGTAGGCTGACGCGGCTATGCCGCCGTTGTCGGCGCCCACGATCAACAGGTCGCATTCCTTGGTTTCAGCGATGTCGACGATTTCGGGGGCCTGTTCCAGCCAATCAGCCGTATCGGCGCCGGCCTGTGCCTCCTCGGACGCGGCCTCCTTCGCGCCTTCGGCCTTCGACGGCGCGCAGCCCACAAGACCTGCGGCGGCCAAAGCTCCTACGCCTGCCATGCCGCCAGAAAACCGCGACGAGATATTCCTGCTGTCATACCAGACCCCTCCTTGATGTTCTTCCCCTGCAACAGCGAAGCGGCCTTGTTTTCCGTCCGTCGCGAAACTTGCCCCTCCTTAAGGCCCGAAACCCGCGGCATCGCTTCCCCTACCAGGGGCATTCTTAAAGAAATATCTGGTGAAACGCGTCATCCCGACGGGGGTATCTTGCGCGGGAGCCCGAATGGAACCCCCTGGTGCGGCCGAAAAACCCATACAATGGTCCGTGGATAACAGGAGGGGATATCCGATGCGAAACATTAAGGGAAAGCGGGCGTTCGCATGCGCCCTTGCCGCCGTGATACTCATGGGCGTGCATGGCTGGGTTCAAAACAGCGTGCTGTTTCCGCGCTTCGCGGAGTTCTTCCCCATCGGAAGAGAAATAGACACGGCCGCCCGCGCATTGCTCTATATAGGCGTGGCCGTTCTGGCGAGCAAGCGCCCCGCCCTGCTCGACACGAAGACCGTCGCCGCCGTAAGCGTGGTGGCCACGACAAGCTTGACGGCGCTGCTCCACTCCGCCGTCGTTTTGCAATCGGCCGCCATAGCCACGGCGGGCATCCTATTCTTCGAACTGGGCCACATCTAGACCGTCGTGTCCTACGGCCTTGCCATCTGTCTGCTGTCCACAACGCGCCCGCCGCGTTAGCTGCAGCCTTCAGCATCGCCGCAAGCGATCTGATCGAGCAGCTGATCGGCATTCTGCCGCTCGAAGCGGGATTGGCGGCCATGGCGGCGATCGGAAAGGCACGCGGCCTGGCGGAGCGCGAGACCGAGGTCTTTCTTTGCATGGCCCATGGACGCAGCGTGGGCTTCGTCCAGGAGTACTTCGTCATATCGCGCAACGCCGTAAAGATGCACGTGAAGCGCATCTACAAAAAGCTCGACGTGCACTCGCAGCAAGAGCCGATCGACCTGGCCGAGAGCGACGAAGCCAACAGGGGCCGCCGCGGGACGGCACAACAAACCGTCTCGCCGAGCTTAGATGGCGGGTGACCCGAAAACCTTCGTGATGTCGTTCTATCACGATTTTCTGCACATTTTTTGCAGTAGGCGGTCTTTTTCAAGGCCCCGCGATTTCGCGACGATGGAGAAATCCCAGGTCAACGAAGTCGACAAACCCGATTGAAACTTCGACATCCGTCTTAAAGGGTGAATTCGGGGCCTGCATTGACCGCCTTCTGCACTTTTCATGCAACTTTTCGAAAAATCGGAACGCCGGCAGACGGCCCTTGCGCATTTCGCGTGTCAACGCACGGCTTTCGCGCAACTGAAATAAAACGGCCCCCGCCATTCAGCGAGGGCCGCAGAAATCATGCACTATGCGAACA
This sequence comes from Slackia sp., assembly GCA_029266945.1. Lineage (GTDB taxonomy): Bacteria > Actinomycetota > Coriobacteriia > Coriobacteriales > Eggerthellaceae > Slackia. The sequence goes on from JARIED010000001.1 coordinate 57,804, forward strand.
GGAAACGTTTATTACACATCAAGATGCCTGAACGCCTCGGGGACTTCCTTGAAGCCCTTCGATTTCACCACCAGGATGATGAAGCCGATGACGAACCAGGTGATGCCCAGCACGTAGGTCATGGTCTGGAATCCGGTGAACACGTAGGCCAGGATGATGATGCCGATCCAGGGGCAGATCAGATACTTGGCCCAATCGCCGAACGTCTTGCGCTTTCCTTCTTTGACGAAGAAGAACCAGAACACCGAGAAGTTCAGCATGATGAACGATGCCAGGGCGCCGAAGTTGACCAGCGTGGCCAGGTCGGCCATACCAAGGATGGCGACAAGGACCAGCGCGACAACGCCGATGAAGATCGAACCGACCCAGGGGGTCTTGTACTTAGGATGCACCTTGCCGAAGATGCTCGGGATAACCTTGTCGCGGCCCATGGAGTACAGCAGGCGCGATGCGGCGAGCTGCGCGTTCATGATGTTGGCAATGCCGATTGCCACGATGTTGATGACCAGCATGATCTTCATGAAGATATCGCCGCCGATAAGCTGGCAACCGTAGAAGAACGCGTTGTTGGCGTGCTCCTCGGACCAGGAAGCCCAGTCGGGTTGGACCAGCGAGGCGATATAGGTCTGAGCGACGAAGCACACGATGATGATGCCCAGGGCGATCAGGATGCCGCGGCCGATGTTTTTCTCGGGATGCTCGGTCTCTTCGGCCAGCGTGGAGATGCCGTCGAAGCCGAGGAAGTTCAGGGCCGCGATGGAAATACCCGCGGCCAGGAAGCTCGGGGTGACCTCTTCAGGCTGCCACACGGGATCCATGTTGAACTCGCCCGTGCCGCCGCCGCCCAGGATGAAGTTGCAGCCCAGGGCAACGAAGGCGATAACTGCAATGATTTCGACGGCGAAGATAACGAAGTCGATGCCGCGGGTCAGCGAGACGCCGCGGATGTTGACGAACGTGTTGAAGGCCACGAACACGATGACCCACAGCCACCAGGGGCTTTCGGGAACAAGCATGACGCCCCAGTTCGCCACCATGGTGTAAAGCAGCGCCGGAGTGATGCAATAGTCAAGCAGGATCAGCCAGCCGGACATGAAGCCCGCATGGGGGTTCAGGCCGCGCTGCACGTAGGAATACACCGATCCCGCAATGGGGAACCTGCCGCTCATGCGAACGTAGCTCAAAGCCGTGAAGCCGATTGCCACGAAGCCGACCAGGTAGACAAGGGTGGACATGCCCAAGCCCTGCTGCTGCACCAGGCCCCAAATCGAATGCGGGGCGATGATGACCATGAACAGAACGCCGTACAAAACGACGTCCCACAGGCCGAGTCCGCGACGCAGCTCCTGTTTATAGCCGAACTGCTCGAGCGATGCGTTCGCGCCCTTGGCTTTTGCTTCGGTTTCTGCCATTTGACACCTCTTTCATTCCCTAAGACATGATTTCATCAGACAAGATCGAAGCCGGATGCCACGCGAGAATCATCCGGCTTCGGTCTTGTCTGATTTTGTCGATACCGTGAAGTTTATCACTGCACCGCGCTAGAGCGACATCAAAAAACGGCGGTAAAAAACGCTCACGGAACAAGAACGACAAACGGATGTTCAGGAGCGGCAAACGGCGTCTTCGCCACTCCTTTTTCACACGGTTTCGCGACCTCGTTTACGGACGCGGAACAAGGGGCGCGAACTGCGGCAATTTCGGCGTGCCGATGCGCAGCGACAACTGCACCTCGCACGGCTCGCAGCCCTGGCTGATTTCAACGTCGGAACGGATGGACATATACATATAGGTTTCCACCGCGTCCCAGCCGGTCGCGGCCATCAGCAGGCGCTGCATTTCCTTGGATCCGTTCATCAGGGCCTCGTCGTATTTCGGGGCACTGGCGTTGACGTACCACTTGTCCTTGGTCTCGAGCACGGGCCAATGCAGCTCGACATTCTTCACCAGCTGCACCCTGACCGTTATTTCAGCGGGAATCTCGATGCCGGTGCCGCACAGCTCGCCATCGCCCATGGCGGCGTGCACGTCGCCCATCTGCAACAGGGCGCCTGGCACGCGCACGGGGAAATACAGGCGCGCGCCGCGGGTGATCAGCTTGTTGTCCATATTGCCGCCGTGGGCGCCCACGTAGCCGTCGATCACGTCGTCGCCGTCAGGCGCGGTGCCGATCACGCCCACCATGGGGTCGATCGGAAACTTCACACCATTGAAATCGGCCATGCCGTCGACGACCTTGACCTTCTTCGTGCGGTAATCGGTGCCCTCGAACAGCGGGCCGCAGTGGTCGTCGGTGGCCACGGTGCCTTCGTCGGCCACGTCGATTTCGTAAATATCCACCACCAGCACGTCGCCCGGATCGGCGCCTTCGATATACACGGGGCCTGCAGCCGGATTGGCGAAGCCGTACGTGTAATCAAGGTCGGCCATGGTGGTATTCTCGTCGGGAATGCGGTTGCTGAAGCAATCCTTCGTGACGAACTTCAGAAGCTCGCCCGGCTTCGCCGTGGCGCACGGCGGGTTGTCCTTGGAAAACGCGTATACCTGCTCTTCGATGACCTGCATCGTCATTCCCCTTTCGAACATCGTCGGCAGACGCGGCCGTCATGCCCCTTGCGTGCGGCCGCATTGATTCGATGCCACTATCACACAAGCGCATGCGAAAGCGCACGGCGGATTTACCAGCGACCGTTTTCATCCGCGAACGCCGCCGAGGGCGCGAACTATGCGCACAGCAAGGCGAACCGGGTCCGTTTCTGCAAAATCCCAGGAAAACCTCAGTGTCGGATCGGTAACGCTCGGCGATGGCATCACCTGCACGCAACCTGCATATCTACAATGCATCCTGTCACGAAATCATCAGACAGGAGATGAGCGGCATGCCCCAGACCGATCCGTTCGTTGTAGAAGGAACCTTGCGAAATGTAGGGATTCAGGTCCCCGAAGCCATCGGGCAGTGCAGTGGGATCTCTCTCTACGGGCATTGCGTGAAATCGCTCATCTTCTCCACCGACATCGCAATCATCCGTAACAGCAACGCCGACGCCGTGCTGGCAGTCTATCCTTTCACCTGCCAGCCCGCCATCACCCAGGCACTGCTGTCCGCCGCCGAAATGCCCGTGCTCACGGGCGTAGGCGGCGCGGTCACCACGGGTCAGCGCGCGATCGACCTTGCCGTGCATTCCGACATGCAGGGCGTAGCGGGCGTAGTCGTGAACGCCTCGACCGATCCCAACACCATCGCCCGCATGGCCGAGTTCGTCGACGTGCCGATCGTGGTCACCATAACCAAGCTCGACGGCATGGCCTTCGACCAGATCGCGGCGGGAGCGCGCATCGTCAACGTGGCGGCCGCGAAAGAAACCCCGCATGTGGTGGCCGACGTCCGCTGCGCCTTCCCCGCCATGCCCATCATGGCAAGCGGCGGATCGACCGACAAATCCATCCTGAGCACCATCGACGCGGGTGCCAACGCCATCTCGTGGACTCCGCCCACCTTGCAAGAACTCGAGCGCCGCATCATGAACCGCCATCGCCAGAAAAACGACCTCACGTTCGTGGCGGCATAAAACGCCTCGGCCTCTCCGCGACGGAGGCCCCGCGAAACGCCGCATGCGTGTTTGCGCAAAACGGCCCCCGAGCTGACCTGCGACACAGCAGCTCGGGGGCCGTCTGCATTCGCGAGCCCTTCGGCGCGAACGCTTCCGCACAAACGAAAAGCAGCCTGCGACACCACACCGCAGGCTGCTTTTCTGTATCGAATCGGCCGGAACAAATGGGGCATTCCGACCTCCATGAAAGGGGGCTCCGGTAAGAGAGCGTATCCTTCGAATGGATGAAAGGAGCACGGCACGAAGCCGCATGGGGCACGCCCGCGCGAAGCGGGCCACCCGGTTTAGTCGAACTGGCGCAACGCGGCGCTCAGGCGCTTGAGGCCCTCGCGAAGCGTCGCCTCGGGCGCGCAGTATCCCAGCCGCGCGCCGCGCGGCAGCTCGAAACGGCTGCCGGGAACAAGCAGGACGCCCTGCTCGGCAAGCAGGCGCTTGCAGAATTCCTCGTCGTCAATCGGAATGTCGAGCTTGATATAAGAAGTGGACACGGCCTTCGGCGGCACCCACGAGACACGCGGCTCGTTGTCGACCCATTCCTGGGCGATGGCGAGGTTGTTGAACACGATTTTACGATTGCGGTCGAGTACCTTGTCGCGGTTGCGCAACACGTGCACGGCAAGCGCGTCGTTGAACACGCCGTCGCAAATCATCGTGTAATCGCGATACACGCGGAAGCGGTCGGCAACTTCCTTGTTCGAAACCGTCCAGCCGATGCGCACGCCGGGAACCGAATAGGTCTTCGACAGGCTGTTGGACACCACGGCCTTGTCGTACAGGTCGGCCATGGAGACAAACGACTCGGTGTCTTGCAGAGGCAGGTACACTTCGTCGGAAAGGACGTAGGCGCCCACCGACGCGGCGATTTCCGCGATCTGCTCGAGCGTCTCGGCGGGCAGCACCGTGCCCAGCGGATTGCTGGCATTGTTGATGCAGATCAGCTTGGTATCGGGACGAACGAGCTTCTTCAAATCCTCGATATCGGGGTTCCAGCCGTTCTCCTCGCGAATCTGCCAGTACTCGACCTCGGCGCCGAGCGTACGAGGAATCTCGTACAGCGGCTGATAGGTCGGATATTCGGCGATCACGTGATCGCCGGGTTCCACCAGAGCCATCAGGGCAAGCAGGTTAGCGCCCGTCGCGCCGTTGGTCTGAAGAATGTTGTCGGGGTCGACGTTGCGGTAGAGCTTGGCCACTTCGACCTTGAAGTCGGGCGAGCCCTCGATCCAGCCGTAATTCATCTTCTCGCGACCCAGACGCTCGTAAAACGTCGCGCCCGCTTCGCCGTCTAAGGCGAGGATCTCATCCATGACCATCGAAGAAATCGTGGACTGCGCGATGTCGTAGGTCGCGCTTTTCTCCCACACGTTCAACCAGTCTTCGACGCCGATCGTTTTGATATGCATCGTATATCCCCCGTGCGAACCCGCGATGGACGGGCTCGGTCGATTCGACGGAAGGGACCGAAGACGACACGGGAGTCGGCTTGCAAGCCTCGTCCGCGGCCCCTTCCGCATGCGTATCGGAAAGCCGAACGAACCGACCGGCCCATGCAGGAGCGCCAATCGGTTCGTCTAAGCAGCTTAGAAGCTGATGACGCCCATGACAAGCAGCGCCAGAGCAAGGATGCCCAGGGCGACGATGGCGCCCATGACGATCTTCTCGCCCTTAGTCAGTTCCAGACCCTGATCCTTGCGGGCCTTGGCGTACACGAAGAAGCCGGGGATGTAGCCGACGCAGGTCAGCAGCAGGAAGGACCAGCCGTTGAACAGAACGGCGATGACCTGGAAGGCGACGGCGACGGCACCGATAGCCAGCTGGACCCACTCGCGACGGCCGGCGGAGAACTTCACCTGGTAGGCCGCGGCGAGAGCCCACGTGACGACGATAGCGACGGTGCACATGGAGAACGCGAAGTTGTAAGCGTCCTGGGTGAGCAGCAGAGTGAGCATGAACACCTGGGTGCAGCCACCGACGATCAGAAGGCTGAACTGCGGGGAGTTTTTGTCGTTCAGCTTGCCCCAAGAAGCGGGAAGCAGCTTGTGCTCGGCCATCTCAGACGTGGTCTCGGCAGGCAGAATAGTGAAAGACAGCCAGGCGCCGAGAACAGAGATGATGATCGCGATCGAGATGAACGCGCCGCCCCAGCCGGGAGCCATGTCGTCGAAGACGTAGAGCATAGCGGGGTAATCGAGCGCGGCAATCTCGGTGTAGGGCATGTAGCCGTACGGAAGAACAGAAGCGCCGATGTAGATCAGGAGCAGGCAGACCAGGCCGATGACGGTGGCCTTACCCACGTCAGACTTCTTCTCGGCGCGGGAAGACACGACCGTCGCGCCCTCGATGCCGATGAATACCCACATCATGATGATCATACAATTCATGACCTGAGAAGCGATGCTGCCAAGGCCGACGGCCTCGGTACCCATCTCGCCCATGGCCACGGCGTTGTTGTACAGCGTGCCCCAGAAGTCCGCGGTGAAGACGCCGGCGTTGAACAGGAAGACGGAGAACACGATGAAGATACTGATGGCGGCGACCTTGCACACCATGACGATAGCGTTCAAGAAGGAAGCGCTCTCAACACCGCGGATGACGAGCAGCGTCAGCAGCCACATGACCACAGAGGCGATGAGGATGCAGGGCACGGTGTTGCCCGGCAGGAACGCGGGGAAGAAATAGCCCAGCGTGGACATCATCATCGTGGCGAAGGCGACGTTGCCCAGCCAAGCGGACAGCCAGTAACCCCAGCCGGACAGGAAGCCGGCCAGCGGGCCGAAGCCCTCCTCGGCGTAGGTGAACACGCCGTGCAGGTCGGGGCGCTTGGCCACCAGGTTGTTCAGCGAGTAAGCCAGCATCAGGAAGCCGATGCCGACGACAAGCCATGCGATCAGGGCAGCGCCGGGAGACGCCACCTGAGCGATCTGACCGGTGATAGCGAAGACGCCGGAACCGATGCACGACGAAATCACCATGCCGATCAGGCCGAACAGCCCGATACCCTTCTTCTTCTCCTCCATACGGATTTTCCTCCTTTGTCGATGGAGGCCGCTCTGACGAAAAATAACCGGCCGCGCCTGATGGGGCGGCGCGGCCGGAATCGCGAAGACCTGCCGAGCGAAACGCGGTTCGAGTTCTTTTCGCAAGGCAAGTCGATGCGAGCCATGGCGGCGCGTCCTCTCTCGCGGGCGTGAGCCCGCACGCACCGCCATACCTCGTCCGAGGCGGCGAATGACTTTGCGAACGAAATTGTCTCCGCGCAAGCGGCCGGTGAAAAGGTATAAAGCGCGTATAGAACCGGGTAGAAATACGGTGTAGATACGCGTCTAAACCGCCTAAACCGGCATTAAACCCCTGATGAATAGCATAATGCCGAACGCAGAAAAGGCAGGAACGCCAGAGGAAACTTGTGCGGATATGCTATAAGCCGCGTCTCGCGGGGCAATCGAAGGCGCATAAGGTACTATACAGAGAAACGAATCGTCCGCATGGATAGCGAAGGTGCCCATGGAGCTCGCCCAATTCTATTCAGTTCTCGTCGTCCAACTTGTATCCGTGCTGGCGGCCGCGGCGTGCCTTTCGGTCTATCTGGTATCGAGGCGGCGAACATTTCTCTACGCTTTCTGGGCGTTTCTGTTCTACTTCTTCGACGTCACGCTGGTGTTCCAAGACAGCTTTGTATCGCTATCCATGAACCTCGACTCCACGGGCGAACGCATCTATCTTGTGCTACGCTCGTTCGCATCCATCGTTTCAGGGTGCGGCATCTTCGTGTCGATCTGGCTTTTGGCATGCGATTTCGTCGGCGAGAAACGTAAAGCGCCGCTGTTCACGCCAGGCGCGCTGTTCGTAGCGGGCAGCCTGGCCACCCTGCTCCTAGAGCAAGACGACCCCGCAGCCCGCTTCGCGTTCTATGCCATGCGCGCGGCCCTGTTCGTATGGACGCTCGTCTTTCTGGGGGTACGCTATTTTTCCACCCACGACGAAACCGAACGCACCCTAATGAAGCGCTACCGCCTTTTCTACGCGGTGCTTTGGGCGTTCGGCATCGGGTTCATCCTCGAAGACGTCTACGACTTTTTGCTGGCGCCGCAAAACGAGGCGTTCCTGCTGTTCTCGGCCGAGCGCAATTACATGGAAGAGGCCCTGATGCTGGTATGCGCCGCCGTGGCGTGCACCAGCGCATACCGCGCGCTTTCGCTGCGCTACGAGCACCCGCCCGTGCGCAACAACGACGAACGCGTCGAGTCGATGATCGACGGCAACCTTGAAATCTACGGCAAGAAACACAAGCTGTCCAAACGCGAACAGGAAGTGCTGCGCCTGGTTTTAACTGGCTTGGACAACCAGAACATCGCGTCTACCATGGGCGTTGCGCCGAGCACCGCGAAAGTGCACGTGCACAACATCCTGCGCAAAACCAGCCACGCCAACAGGCAGGACCTGATTCAGGATTTCTGGAGCACATGGTAAGAACGGCAAGCCAAAGAACCAAAACCTCCATGCGCCTCGCCTCTTCCATTTAAAACCGGCCCAAACGCATTCGTCGAAAAACCCGACGCATCAACCAACACGATTAGAATTCAAAGCGCAATACGACCAACCCTGCAACTACGACGTATAAACGCAAAAAGCAAAACCGCGGCAACGCAGTCCGCAAGAGGTACCGATAATGCGACGAATCCGTACGTCGCCCCCTGAACCGTCGACAAGCACAACGCCAGAATGACGAACGAAACGTTGCGACATAGACATACCGCAATAATATATCGAGAAAAACCATGAACGATAAGAATGGCGTCCAGCGCCTGACTCGCGCCGACGAAAGGCAGCGCCACGCACAAGATGACGAGACCCTCTTTTGCCGTCTCGCCGAGGAGGCCGACAGCACCGAAAGCGGCGACAAAAACGTCGGCCCCGCATGCAGAAAGCAGACCTGTAACAACGCCCAGCGCCGCCGATAAACAGACGGCAACCCGAGCAAGTAATTTCGAATCCTCTATGTCGCCTCTGCCCTCATAAAGAGCAAGAAGCGTCTGGGCGGCGCTTGACACCCCCACCATCGGTGTTATTGCAAGCATATAGAATCTTTGGGCGATGCCCCATGCCGCAACCTGATCGGCCCCCATGGCAGCCATGGCGGCATTAGAAAAAACCACCGCTATGCTTGACGCGAGCTGCGGAGCCCCTTGAGCAACTCCGATTTCGACAAGCTCCCTCAAACACATGATCGCCTCTTTACCACGAAGCACGTGCGGAACAGGAAACAAGCGAGCATGCATTAGCCACGCAGCGCACATGACCGCGCATATCGCCTCGCTGGCAAGAGTACCGTACGCAAGGCCCATAAAACCAAGATTAAGGCCAAAGGCGCAGAAGGCGTTGAGCGCAATGTCGGCGACCACCGATACCGTCGTGATAACCGTCTCGACAATCGGATGCCCCAAAGCCCTTATCCCCGTCGCAAGCGAAAATCCAATCGCACTCACCACGTTACTCGCAGCTTGAACGACGAGATAGCCCTCCAACAGGATAAGTTCTTCACCCTGGGCGCCGAGGGCGGGCAGAAGCCACCCGGCATTCGCAACGAAAGCCGCAGACAGCAGACCCGAAACGCCGACGCACACAACCGTCGCAAAGAAAAAACGACCGTCCCTTCTCTCCCTGTCGCCAATGAGGCGAGCGACCACAACTCCGATAGGAAGAGCCAATAGAGCCTGTACAGACACAAACATCCCGACAATAGGCGCGGCGAATGACATGGCGGCAAGAGCATGTGCGCTTTGTCCGTTAAGATGTCCGGCGAAAAACATATCTGCCGCCGCCGTCAACAGTTCCGCAATAAGAGAAACGGTTATCGGAATAGAAAACATGAAAAGGTCCAGTGCGACCTTACCCGAACGACAAGCGCCACCCATCGCTCCCTCCTTACCCGACTCGAGCAGGAAAGGATGCTACGAGACAAAACCCGACACCAGCTGTCGTGTTTGAGAAGGAGCCGTGCGATACCCACAAAGTGCCCAGAATGATTGCCCGTCACGGTTTTGGCAACAGAGCGTCAACCATCCTCGAGTCCCATGCAGTAGGAGGCGTACTCACCGCGATTGAATTCGACAGACGACACGACGCAATCGTCCATGGAAGAAATCGGAATGAATCGATAGATGCCGTCATGCGTGCAGCAATACAGGAACAGACCCTCAGGGCGCAACGCATAGGAAAGCGGGGCGATAGCGATCCTCTCGCCCGAAACCGTACATTCAAGATGCACCTCGCCCTCAAGCGCTTCATTAACGAAGCGAAACGCTTCACTCCTTATCCCAGAATCCCCATTCAGGAGTTCGACATGCAAATACTCGTCGAGCTCGAGTTTTTTCACATGAGCCAGCTCGGGAACAAGCGCGATCAGCTTTTCAATAACGCTTCGCGCGCGTCCCTTTCCTCCGATGCTTTCCAAAAGGTGAAGGGAAAGAATAATATCCCCCATCTCCTCGTCATCGAAAGAACTGCGTTCGATCTTATAGGCAGGATCGATTAAAACCCCACCCTTGCACCCACGCTCGCAACGAACGGGAATTCCCGCCGAAGAAAGACGGGACAAATCTCTCTCCACCGTCTTCTTGCTCACTTCGAACCGCTCAGCCAATTCAGTTATGGTCGTCCTGTCTCGCCCGACAAGAAAAAGCGTCATTGCAACAAGCCTGCTTCGCACTCATTCCTCGCTTCCGCAGAATATCGGACCGCACTCTCCATGCATTCGCCGCAGAGCGAGCGCGACCGAACCTATCGAGCCTCTTTCAAATCATCACCGCCGCCGAAAGCAAACGCCGATCTCAGATCCGATGATTTGAAGATAAATTTTTAATCTACATAAAATAAAGGCATCCGATAAACCCCCAACAAGTCGCTACCTGCCCAGGCCGTCGAACCTATCGAAGAAGCCCTTGAGTCTCCCGACCACGCGGGCCTTCATCTCGGCATAAGCGTTCGCGGGGGCGAACCTGCTGGGCTTTCTCGTCATCAGACCGGCTATCCCGGTGCCGGTCTCGGGAACGCCGCCCTCGGCGATCGCGTCGTCCATGAACGCGCGGGTTGCCGCGTCGTCCAGCGCTTCCTCCTCGATAATCGCAGAGAGCTCGCGCTCCCTGGCCGCGGCTATGTAGCGCTCCCAGTCGGCGGACACGTCGTCGCCCGACTCCAGGCCGTCGATGAACGCCTCGATCAGGTCGCGCTTGTTGCGCAGCTCGTAACTCGCGCCGATCGCGCGCTCGATATCGGCGGCGATCGTCTTGTCGGCGCAGTGGGAGTCGCGGTACTTCTGCACCAACATGAGGATGTAGTCGATATTGATGTCCACCTGCTTGAGCAGCTCCACCTCGAAGACCAGGTCGTCGTTGATGATGGCGGCCTCTTCCTTCTCGCCGCGCCACTTCCGGTACAGGTCGGTGTAGACGCTGCGGTAGTCCTGCTCGTCGCGCGGCGCCAGGCCGTCGTCCTCGGCGAAGTCGTCGAAGGCCGTCAGCACGTTGCGCAGACGCAGGATCGCGCCGAACAGGCGGATGAACTCCTTCTGCCGCCCCTCGCCCATGACGGCCGCGCCGCCCAGGATGGCCTCGAGCGGGAACTGCTCGCGCAGGCGCTCCAGGCGCTCGCGGTATTCGCCCAGGTACTCGGCGTAGGGTTTCAGCAGCACCACGCCGCCAGCGTCCTTGTCGCCGAACAGGCTGATCGCATGGTTCACGCGGTCCTCCAGGTTGCGGAAGCACACGATGTTGCCGTAGGTCTTGACCGCGTTCAGAATGCGGTTGGTGCGCGAAAGCGCCTGAATCAGCCCGTGGTCTTTCAGGTCCTTGTCAACCCACAGCGTGTTGAGCGTAGTGGCGTCGAAACCGGTCAAAAACATGTTCACCACGATGGTCAGGTCGACCTGGCGTGTCTTCATGCGCTCCGAGAGGTCTTTGTAGTAGTTCTGGAACCCTTGCACGGACGTGTCGAAGCTCGTCGAAAACATGGCGTTGTAGTCGGCGATGGCGCCCTCCAGGAAGTCGCGGCTCGGAGCGTCCAGGCTCTCCGTGTCGAAGCCCTCGTCGGGCAGGCCGCATCCGTCGTCGGCCTCGTTGGGGCCGAAGCTGTAGATGAGCGCCACCTTCAGCTTCTCGCCCGGGCGCTCGGCCTGGATGCGCTTGAACGCCGCGTAGTACACCTTCGCCATGTCGATACTCGCGGTGGCGAAGATGGAATTGAAGCCCATCACGCTCCTGCCGCCGTACGAGTATCCCGAGCTGCGCTTGGTCTTCTGCGCGTAGTGGTCCAGTATGTAGTTCACGATCAGGTCCACGCGCGCGGCTGCCTTGTAGGCGCCCTCGCGGTAGATGTCGTAGACCCTCTGGTCCTCGTACTCGTCGCGCTCGCGGATCGTCTTTATGTAGTCCACGCGGAAGGGCAGCACGTTCTCGTCGCGGATGGCGTCCACGATGGTGTAGGCGTGCAGCTTGTCTCCGAACGCCTGCTCCGTGGTTCGCAGGTCCACGTTGCGGCCGCTGCCCGAGTTCTCGGCAAAGATGGGCGTGCCCGTGAACCCGAACAGGTGGTAGTTCTTGAAATGCTTGGTGATGGCCACGTGCATGTCGCCGAACTGGCTGCGGTGGCACTCGTCGAAGATGATCACGCAGTGCCGCGCGTAGACGTCGTGCGCCTTGTTCTTCTTGATGAAGCAGGACAGCTTCTGGATGGTGGTCACCAGGATGCGGCAGGAGGGGTCGGCCAGCTGCCTGGCCAGCACCGCTGTGGTCTCGCTGCCGTCCACCGCGCCCTTCTCGAAGCGGTCGTACTCGCGCATAGTCTGGTAGTCCAGATCCTTGCGGTCCACCACGAACATCACCTTGTCCACGCCGTCCATCTGGCTGGCCAGCTGCGCGGTCTTGAAGCTGGTAAGGGTCTTGCCCGAGCCCGTGGTGTGCCACACGTAGCCGCCGGCGCGCAGGGTGCCCAGCATGCTCTTGTCGCTCTCGCTCACCAGGATGCGGTTCAGGATGCGCTCGGTGGCCACGATCTGGTACGGGCGCATGACCAGCAGCTTCTCCGACACGTCGAAGACGCAGTACTTCGTCAGAATGTTGAGAAGCGCGTGCTTGGCGAAGAAGGTGGCTGCGAACGCCTCCAGATCGTAGATCGGAATGTTGTCGGCGGCGGCCCACCAGCTGGTGAACTTGAAGCTGTTGGAGGTCTTCCTGCCGCGGGCGCCGCCTCGGGCGCGCTCCTCGATGGCGGAGAAGCGCGTGGTGTTGGAGTAGTACTTGGTGTGGGTGCCGTTGGATATGACGAACACCTGCACGTACTCGTACAGCCCGCAGCCCGACCAGAAGCTGTCGCGCTGGTAGCGCTCGATCTGGTTGAACGCCTCGACCAGCTCGATGCCGCGGCGCTTGAGCTCCACGTGCACCAGCGGCAGGCCGTTCACAAGCACCGTCACGTCGTAGCGATTCTCGTAGGCCCCCTGCTGCATGTACTGGTTCATCACCTGCAGGCGGTTGTTGTGCACGTTGCGCTTGTCGATCAGCGACACGTTGCGCACCGAGCCGTCGTCCATCCGCAGGGCGTGGATGTGGTCGCGCTGGATGCGGCGGGTCTTTTCGACGATGCCGTCATTGTCCGCGGCGACCCAGCCCTTGAACAGGCGGTTCCACTCCCCGTCGGTGAACGAGACGCGGTTCAGCGCCTCCAGCTGCGCGCGCAGGTTCGCCACGAGCGCGGCCTCGTCCGAAACGACGAGGCGCTCGTAGCCCTGGCGGCAGAGCTGCTTGATGAAGGCGTCCTCCAGCTGGGCCTCCGACTGGTACGCGGCCGGGCGGCGGCCGCGCTTCGGCAGCGCCGAGCACACCGTGGCCTGCCCGCCGAACGCCATGACCTCGAAGTCGACGGAGCCGGACAGCTCGTC
>JARIED010000003.1 GCA_029266945.1 Slackia sp.
GACTGACCAGGTAAAGCAGAAGATCGAACGGCCCTTCGAAGCTATCTATGCGCACGCGATAGGACATAGGCCCCCTATATCGCGAACGGGAAGAGCAGACGCGCCAGCGTGCCCGCCGTTATGTCCAGATAGGCGCCGATCGGATTGACGTGGAAGATGTACGGAATCAGCAACACCACGACCATGAGCACGGGCAGCGCATACTGCTGGATACGATAGTAGCGAACGAGCTGCTTGTCGTTGAGGAACAGCGCGATGACGCTGGAACCGTCGAGCGGCGGCAGCGGAATAAGGTTGAAAAACATCAGGTACAGGTTCACGAGCGCGAACATGGGCAGGAAGAACAGATAAAAATAGAAGAACGGCTCGCTTTCCGCCACGAGCTCGGGCGCCGAAGGGTAGAACAGCCATGCGACGATGCCGGCAAGCAACGCCATGGCCAGATTGGCGGCGGGACCCGCAAGGCCGACGATGGCCTCCCCCGTCCTTTTGTTCTTGAAATACGACGGATTGTACGGCACGGGCTTCGCGTAACCGAAAATGGGGCCGCCAAGGGCCAGCAGAAGCAACGGCATGAGCACGGTGCCGAACGGGTCGATGTGCTTGAGCGGATTGAGGCTCAGGCGTCCGCGGTTCTTCGCCGTCGGGTCGCCGAGCTTCGCCGCCGCGAGCCCGTGGGCCACTTCATGGAACACGATCGCGGGGATGAAGCTGAGCACGGAGCAGATAAGGTAAGAAATCGAAGTCATGGTCTCGCAGTCTATCGCAGTGGCGGTTCTTCCCGCGCGAGGCGGGGTTTTCTATAGCGGGCGGAGCGTTACTCGAGCCCCGCGAAGGATGTCTGGCGCATCGCCTCGTACGCGCCGATGGCGACGGCGTTGCTCAGGTTGAGGCTTCGCAGGTCGCGGCGCATGGGGATGCGTACGCAGGCATCGCTGAAACGTTCCAGGTATTCGGGATCGAGGCCGCGGCTCTCCCTTCCGAACACGAGATAGACCCCCTCGCCGTACGTCGCGTCGGAATACGAACGCGACGCGCTGCCGGTGAACAGATGCAGCTCGTCGTTCGCGTGGGCCTCGAAAAATGCCTCGGCGCACGGCCACCTGGTTATCTCGACCTTGTCCCAGTAATCGCAGCCGGCACGCTTGATGTTGCGGTCGGTCAGGCGAAACCCCATCGGCTCGACGAGATGCAGCCGAGCGCCCAGACACGCGCACGTACGGGCTATATTGCCCGTGTTCTGCGGAATCTCCGGCTCGACGAGCACGATGTTCAAAGAATCCATTGCCTTCCTTTCTTACGATTGCGGTCAAGGTTCGAAAAGCGCGCAGGCGCCCTAGGCCTCCTGTTGGCGGGCCATCTCCTCTTCGAGCTCCTCGGTGAGCAGGAACCACTCTTCCTCGGCCTCGGCGAGACGCTTCTTGAGGCGCGCGTGTTCGGCCACGGCGTCGGAGCTCGCCGATTCGTTGATATAGAAATCGGGGTCGGCCATAAGCTCGAGGAGCTCCTTCATGCGCGCGTTGTCGCTTTCCATCTGAACATCGAGTTCGGCGATGCGCTTGCGATGATGCTTCAAGGCGGCATAGGCTCTATTGCGAGCCTCGGCCTCGCGGCGCTTCTGCTCTTTCGACTTCGGCGCGCTAGCGCGCGGAGCGGTCAGCTCGACCGGCTTGCCGGAAGCCGCGGGCACGGACTGGACCGCCTTCGCTTTCGCCTTCGCGCGCTTTTCTTTCGCGGCGCCGCGCTTGGCGCGGGAGCGTACGTCGCCTTCCGGCTGGTCGAGGAAGTCTTTGAGCGAAGATGCGGACAGGTCGCCGCCCTGTTCGAGCTGTCCCGACTTGAACAGGTAGTAGTCGTAATCGCCGTCGTAGACGGTCATCTTGCCGGGAACGACCTCCACGATCTTGTTCGCGACGTTGCGAATAAGATGGCGGTCGTGCGTGATCAAGACGATCGTGCCGTCGAAACGATTGAGGGCCTGCTCGAGGATGTCGGCGCTCGCGATGTCCAGGTGGTTGGTAGGCTCGTCGAGACACAGAAGCGGTGCAGGAGCGACAAGCATCTTCGCCAAGGCAAGGCGGCACTTCTCGCCGCCGGAAAGCACGCCGACCCTTTTGTCGACGGCGTCGCCCTGGAACAGAAATGCACCCAGCAGGCTTCTGACCTGGCTGATCGTCCAACCAGGAGCCACGCGGTCGAGTTCCTCGAACACCGTATTGCCCGGATAGAGCTCTTCGAGCTGGTGCTGCGCGAAGTAGGTCTTGCTCACATGCACGCCGTATTCGACGGAACCCGTGTCGGGCTCCAGGGCGCCCGCGATCATCTTGAGCAGCGTCGACTTGCCGGCACCGTTCGGGCCAACCAAGGCCACCTTGTCGCCGCGGAAAACCGAGAAGTCGAGGCCGTCGTACACGTGCTTTTCGCCGAAGCTCTTCGACACGCCTTCGAGCTGGACCACCGTATCGCCGGTGCGAGCCGGCTGCACGAAGTTGAAATGCACCGTTTTCTTCTCCTGGGGCACTTCGATACGCTGGATTTTCTCGAGCTTTTTCACGCGGTCCTGGACCTGCTTGGCCTTGGTGGGCTTATAGCGGAATTTCTCGATGAACGCCTCCATATGGGCGATTTCTTCGGCCTGCTTCTCCGCCTCCTGTTTCAGGCGCTCGATATGCTCTTCGCGCTGACGCAGGTACGACGAGTAGTTGCCCTTGTACAGCTGCAGGCGACCGCCGTCGATTTCCGCGACGCGGTCGACCATATTGTCCATGAAGGCGCGGTCGTGCGAAACCACCACCACGGCGCCTTCGTAGCCGCGCAAAAAGCCCTCGAGCCACTTCACGCTCTCGAGGTCGAGGTGGTTGGTGGGCTCGTCGAGCAGCAGCACGTCGGGCTTGCGGATCAAAAGCTTGGCCAAGGCGATACGCATCTGCCAGCCGCCCGAGAACTCGTTCGTCGAACGGGACATATCCTCTTCTTTGAAGCCGAGGCCGAACATAACGCTTCGGACCTGGGACTCCAGAACATAGCCGCCCAGCGATTCGTAGACGTCGCGGGCGCGGCCGCACGCTTTGAGTGCTTCGGGCGTCGGATCGTCGCCGAGACTTTCCTCGAGCTGCTGCAGACGACGCTCCGCTTCGAGCACTTCGGACTGGCTGGAGATGACCTCCTCGAAAATAGGACGGTCGTCCATCTCGATAGCCTCCTGCTCGAGGTAGCCCGGCTGCGCGCCGCGGGCGAATACAATCCGGCCCTCGTTCGCGTCCTCGTGGCCCGTGATGATATTGAGCAGCGTGGTCTTGCCGGCGCCGTTCGGACCGACAAGCGCGAGCCGGTCGTGGGCTTCGAGGCGGAAGTTCACGTCGGAGAACAGAACGCGCCCGCCGAAGCTTTTGGACACGTGTTCTATCTGCATAATCATATTCGTTCACCCTCATACGCACGGAAGCGTCCGCCGGCCATGCCGCCAGACGCAACCGAGAAAATCAATTGCATGGAAATCAATCGCCTAGTCTACACGATTTCGCATCCCCGCTTCCAGACGGGGCAAAGCCTCGATCTGCCGGTTTCGACGAAGCGGACGCATGCGCGGCCGTGCGAGGCATCGAAAGGCGGCCCCGAAAGGCGGCGGGCTACCAGTGCACGATCACCGCATCGCCCACTTCGATGACGCCGAACAGCGCGGCGGCTTTGTCGACCGACAGATTGACGCATCCGTGGCTTCCATAGGTCTTGTAGGCCTCGGGGTCGCCGAATACCTTGGCGGGCTGCCAGGGCGCGTCGTGCAGACCGACCATGTTGCCCACGAACGGCATCCAGTATGCGACCGGCGAATCCCATTCGGGCTTGTTGGTTTCGGGGTCGATCGGACCGCGCAGCGACACGTTCTGCTGGAGATTCTTCAGCGAATACACGCCCGCGGGGGTGTCGTCGCCGCCGTTGGGCTTGCCCGTCACGACGGGAGCGTCCCAGACGAGAGTGCCCGACTCGTCGTAATAATAGGCATGCTGCTCGGTCAGATCGATGTCGCAATACGCATCCCAATCGTGGCCGGGACCCGTATAGCCATTGCCCGTCGAGGAACACGGAATGCTCAGGTCGCCTACGGTACCGTTGTTCACGGCATCCTGCACTGCCGCTATCAGTGCGGCCGAATCGACCTTCCAGCCGTAATCGCCGCCGCCGATTTCGACATGCTTTCCGTCGGGGCGGGTGTAGGAACGCGTCGTTCCCACCGTATCGAGCGAAGACGCGAGCTCGTTCGCCCACGCATCCAGCGCGGTGCTGTCGAGCGTCGGCTCCATGTTCTCGTCGAACGTGATCCACTGCGAAATGATGGAGCCGTCGATCTTGGAAATTTCCGTTCCATCGGTCGACGATTTCAGGACCACGTCGCAGCCGATCATCGTGTTCGCCTTGTCGGCCGCCGCATTCAATCGGCTGTCGCCGGCAAGAACCTCAGGCTTGACCAGCACCTCATCGGTCAGCTTCACCGAATCCCGCATGGAAGCGATGGCCTGGGCAGCGGCCTGGACCACGGCGTCTGCGGAAACCTGCTTGCCATACACTTCGTCGGCGACCACGTAGGCGCCCTTCTCTTCGTCGAAGGCGACGTGAGCGTCAGCAGACGGCTCGGTCGACTCGTTGAACGCATCGACCGCCTCGTGCACGGCCGCGCCGAGCGATTCGGTATCGCTTGCCGCCACCATACGCTCGGTCTCGTCGTGGTTGCCGCCGATGCGCAACGGCCATTTCCAAGGATCGGAATCGGCGAGCGCGGATTCGACGATCGCACGGGCATCGACGCCGATACCAGCCTGAACGGACGAGATGGTGAAATCGAGGCCCTGGCCTTCGACCTGCAGCGTGTAATCGAGCTCGGCATCGGCCAGCATTGCCGCCGCCTCGTCGGCACCCTTCATGGACAAATCGAGCGCGCCCATGACGGTGTTCGGATAGAAGCGTCCCGTGAACGTGACGGCACCCGCTATATAGACGACCGCGAGAAGCAATACGACGGCTCCCGCCACGATCGCGGCGATTTTGCCCTTACGAGATTTCGGAGCCTGGCGAAATGCCGCGCCGCCCGAAGGAGACTGCACAGCCGCAGGGTCGCTTCCGATATCGAAGTCGAAATCGAACGCGGCGTCATTCGCAGGAAACTGCATGGGGCCCGGCTGCTGAGGAGCTGCCTGGTGCCGAGCGCCGCGCCCGTAACGGGAAACGTCGACGGGCATCACGCTGGTCGAGCCAGGAGCGACATCAGAGGTCACGCGGGCATGCGCGCCTCGACGCGCCTTCTCAGAAGCCTTGTCGATAGGATGATATGCCGCCGTCGCATCAGGGCCGAACGCCCCCGCCTCAGGAGGCCGAACGCCATGTTGACCAGGAGAAAAACTCTGCTGATCGGCCTGCTCGCGCGTCCCTTCCGAAAAAGACTGCTTCTTTGCTTCTTTTTTACCGCTCACGCCTGCCACCCTTTATCAGTAAACCCGCTCGGTTCGTTCATCTGTGTAACTAGGATAGTATACCAGCCGCCCGTTCCGAAAAAACGGCCGGGCACAGCGTACACGCGCTATCGACAAATGAAAGCATATCGACGAAATTTCCCTCTCATCACCAGACTCGCGACAAAAAGGCCGTCCCGAAGAAAGGACTCTCTAGAAAAACGATACCGCATTGACGACACGCTGCAATAAACGCTAGCCTGCAGTATGGTCATCGCATGCGTTCTCGACCGCATGCGAACCAATCAGGCCTCCGCACGTGCGGAGGCGGCCGCAAGAAAGATGGCGGGATCAGAGAAAAGGCAGGACCGCTGGCGTTCGCCCCCGCTTTCGAGTCCAGAGAAAACAGCAAACAGCAAACCCGCAGGCGTGATGCCTCGCGGGTTTGTAAGGGATTCGTATGGCTCCCCGGGTAGGATTCGAACCTACAACCTATCGGTTAACAGCCGAGTGCTCTGCCGTTGAGCTACCGAGGAATGTAGAGAAGACAAGACCCGCCGATGCGGGTCTTGAAGGTATTAATGGCTCCCCGGGTAGGATTCGAACCTACAACCTATCGGTTAACAGCCGAGTGCTCTGCCGTTGAGCTACCGAGGAATGAAATGGTGGGCGTTACAAGATTTGAACTTGTGACCCCTTCCGTGTGAAGGAAGTGCTCTCCCCCTGAGCCAAACGCCCATTTCATTTACTCTTTTTGCTTCGGAGCTTTATCCGTAGCGCCAAGCGCAGGACAGTATATTACGCACATCGGAGGGGCTTGGCAAGCCCTTTTTTCAACTTTTTTAAAAAATGTCGCCGCAGCATCTTGGGAGCTTATATGTCGCGCCTGTCATGAAGCCCGCCGACGTGCGGATACGCGAATCTGCGAAGCGCGACCGAACGCCCGCAAGCACAGCTCGCTGCCGCACGCCGCTTTTCGATCCGTCAATAAACCGCCCGCTGCAATTCAACGCGACAAGCCTCGAGAACCCATTCCTTACATAAGAGGCTCCTTACATAAGGGGACTCGAACGCTTCGGCCTTTAAGGACGAGCAGGTGCAAGCCTGATTAAGACACCCCTCATCGCATCGAGCCCATAGGAACCGGCGAGGCGTAAGGCGATCGGGCCGTCAGCCCCCTTTTCGATGGAAGCCGCCGAGAAACGGAATGACAGGCAACGGAGCCAACGTCCCTTTTCCTTATAGAGAGCGTTGCATCCTGCGGGCTCCTTGCCTGCCGCCTCTATCCTTTGAGGACAACGCCGCGAAGAAGCGCCGATTGCATCGGCCCATATCGTGCGACACCATCGTGCTTACAGACCCGTCCGAATTCCTTCTATCTTTCAGTCCTGCTTTTTGACTCTATTCGTTAGATATATATCGACAGATAGCTAATATCAGTTGAAGCAATCGTATCTTTTGGACTTATCGATAATTAAAAATAATCAGTATCGACTAATTCCAAAGTATTGAAAATCGATTCGAAATAAAATAGAGGCGACAACGAGCGAACGGAAAAGGCCGGCCCGCATGAACAGACCGGCCTTGGAGGAAGCTTCTCGAAAACGAAAAATTTCCCTCCCCTAGTTCTTCAGCGCGTCGATGCTTGCGCTCTTTCCGGGATACACGCTCAGCGGCTCGAAGTGGATTTTCGCGACGCCCGCCAGATCGGTGCCGTTCTGGGCGTTGTAGTCATCCAGGTAAGGCTGGTGCTGGAAGTAGTTGGCATCCAGATCGCCTTCGGAAAGCGCCACGTTAGGCTGCACGTAATCGGTGAACTCGGCCACTTCGAGCGTCCAGCCCTTCGCCGCAAGCACATCTTTCACCTGAACGAGGATTTCAGCGTGGGGAGCGGGAGATGCGCCGACTTTGATCGTCGTGTCGTCGCCCTCGGCCTGCGCAACATCGCCTGCGGCACCCGCTTCGAACACCGCCGTCACGGCGCCGTTGTAACTGGAAGCGATGAACTCCTGCACTTCACGGCTTTGCAGCGCCGCCAGAAGCGCCGCGGTCTTGGCCGTATCCTCCTCGCCTGCACGGACCGCGATCACATTGCCGAACTCATCGGCGGCAGCCGATGCGGCATCTTCGGAAGCGAGCGCCGTAGCGGGGTCGAGTCCCGCGCCGATCGCGTAATTGCCATTGATCACCGCCAGGTCGACGTCGGCTGCGACGCGCGGCAGCGAAGCCGCCTCGGTTTCGACGATTTCAACGCCGTAGGGATTTTCGACGATGTCGTTTTTCGTCGCCGCAAGGCCCGCGCCCTCGGCGAGCGTGATGACCCCCTGCTCCTCGAGCAGCAGAAGCGCACGCGCCTCGTTCGTAGCATCGGAGGGAACGGCGATCTGCTTCGCGGAGCCGCCGCATCCCGCGAGGGCGACCGCAAGGACGAATGCCGCCGCGAAACCTGCGCAATACGGGGCGAATTTCTTGAATTTCATGACTTCAGCCTTTCTTTCGGGTGCACGAATCAAGCGTGTCCGTGCACGTTTCGATTTCGTCGATTCTTTTGCTGAGATTCCGATAAGAGATGATTTTCGTATCGCGACGCCATACCTGAACAATGCCGCCGCACTTCTATCGGAACGTCCCTGCGAGGCAGGAAACGCGCCTTATCGCAAACGATGGTCCATTCTGCGCGCCGCCGCGCTAGCCAAGCTCTGTGCCAACTGCACGATCACCACGCACAGCACGATCGCCGCGATCATCACGTCGTCTTGATAGCGCTGGTATCCGTAACGGATCGCGATATCGCCCAGACCGCCCGCGCCGACCGTACCCGCCATGGCCACGAAGCCGAATAGGGTGATGAACGTGATGGACAAACCCCTGATCAGCGAGGGAACGCTTTCGGCCAACAGGACCTTGAACACGATCTGGCCCGTCGACGCTCCGAAGCTCGAAGCCGCTTCGACCAGACCCTCGTCGACCTCCGACAGGCTCTGCTCGACCATGCGGGCGACGAAGGGAATGGCGGCCGCGGAAAGCGGCACGATGGCTGCGGCCACGCCGAGCGATGTTCCCACGAGGGCGCGAGTCGCGGGGATCATGAACACGATCAGGATGATGAAGGGAACAGAGCGACCGATATTGACCAGCCAGCCCGCGACGCTGTTGAGCACACGATGAGGATGCAGGCCGCCCGGAGCCGTAAGCACGAGCAAAACGCCCAGCGGGATGCCGAACGCATACGCGAACGCGGTGGAAAGCACGGTCATCACGACGCTGTCGAGCGTGCCCTGCGCCATAAGCGCGCCGTATTGGTCGAAAAACGATACGATCGCGTCCATTTACACCGCCTCCTTCGCGCAAGCCGCTACGGCGGCGAAAGGACGATGGGGACGAACGACGTCGTCGGCTTCGATCAGAAGACGGGCCGCCTCGCTTCGAGGCGCGACAAGCACGTTTTCGACGGGACCGGCTTCGACGAGGCGTCCGCAATCGGTGACCGCCACCTTGTTGCACACCTGACGCGCCACGGAAAGCGAATGGGTGATGACCACCACCGTCACGCCGAGCTGCTCGTTGATATCGCGCAGAAGGCCCAGGATGGAATGCGTGGTCAGCGTATCCAAGGCGCTCGTCGCCTCGTCGCAAAGCAAGATCTTGGGATCGTTGGCCAAAGCGCGGGCGATCGCCACGCGCTGCTGCTGGCCGCCCGAAAGCTGGCTGGGATAAAAGCCCGCCTTGTCGGCAAGGCCCACCAGCGCAAGCAACTCGCGGGCGCGGGCGTCGGCCGATGCCTTGGAAACGCCCCGCAGCTCAAGCGGAAACGTCACGTTGCGCAGCACGTCGCGCTGCTGGAACAGACTGAAGCCCTGGAAGATCATGCCGATCCGCGCACGCAGGGCGCGGAGGTCCTTGCCCTGATAGCAGGTGACGTCGACGCCGTCGATGACCACCGAGCCGCTTGTGGGGCGCTCGAGCAGATTGATGCATCGAACCAGCGTCGACTTGCCCGCGCCCGATTGTCCGATGATTCCGAACACGTCGCCGCATTCGATATGAAGCGTCACATCGCGCAACGCGTCATGCGTGCCCGACCGACCTTCGTAGGTCTTGGAGAGATTCTTGAGATGTATCATGATTCCTCATACATACCATAGGGGGAAACAACGAGAATGCGGCACGACACGGCCGCCCGGAAGCTAGGCCTGAGTATCGGCCCATGCGCCGATAAACCCAGGCTTGGGCATGTGCATCGGCATGAAGCTCATGGTATGTACGGATACGAAAATCATGCGAACCACTATAGTGCGTTAAAGCGATTCGTCAAGAAGAATTATGAAAAAAGCCGCCCGTTTCGGTAACGGGCGGCTCATCGAACCGGTATGTCGACTCTCGAACGGCGCTCTTAGGAAGCCTTCGAGGGTTTCGAAGCGTCGTAGAGCTCGTCGAAGCGGGCAAGATGTTCCTTCGCCTTGCCCTGCGTATACACCGCCAGGATCTCGTCCTTGTGCGCAGAGGGCTTCTCGAAAGTCACGTCGAGCGCCCAGGCGTTCGTCATGGCGCTCACACGGCCGATCTGGCACTCGTACAGCTCGGCGACGGCCTTCGCCTGTTCGGCATAGGCCGATTGCGGAGGAATATGCATGGCCTCGAGGCCCTTCAGGTCTTCCTGAAGGTCGGAAAGCACCTTGTCGGCGAATTCCTTGGAGGCGGTGCGCGCATCCATCGAATTGGCCAGGAAGTTCGCATTGAACTCCTCGACGCAGGTCGCGATGCGGTCGTCGTAGACGGACAGCTTGCCGTAGGCCGCGTCGAGCGAGTTGGATATCTCGGCTTCGGTCAGCTTGACCTGCGACTTGTCGTCGATCTTGGCGGAAGAGGCGTCGCTTTCGGCCTGCGAGCCCTCGGCCGGGTCCTTGTCGGATCCGGAGGAGGAATCGTCGCTTTTCGACGGCTCTTCCGCAGGCGCCTTGTCGTCGACGCCCGACACGGCGATAGGCTCTTTGTCCTGACCGCCGCCCCAGCCGCCGAAATACACCGCGGCCAGGCCGCCTGCCGCGACAAGCAGCAGCGCGATCACCACGCCCGCCGCGATAAGGGCGGTCTTGCGCGGGCGCTTCGCGCTATCGAGCGAGAAGCGCTTCTGCTTGTTGTCGGTGTTGACGACCACCGAATCGCGGTCGAGGCGCAGCGTGGCGTCGGCGGGAAGCTGACGGCCGTCCACGATGTCGAAGCCGCTCAAGGTGTCGTCCTGGCTCTTCGTGCCGTCGATCATCACGGTTTCGAGAATGCGGCCGCCGCATTCTCCGCAAAACCGCGCGCCGGGCTCCAAGGGAGCGCCGCACCATGTGCAGAACTTCGCCATGGCCTAGATGCCCTCTCCGTATCCGAAGCGGCGGATCTGATTCAGATCGCGACGCCAGTTCTTCTTCACCTTAACCTGCAGGTCCAAAAACACCTTGCACCCGAGGAGCTGCTCGAGGTCGTGGCGGGCCTCGATGCCGACCTTCTTGATGCATTCGCCGCCGCGGCCGATGATGATGCCCTTCTGGCTATCGCGTTCGACGTAGATCACCGCGTAGATGCGGTACATGTCCTTGGCGCGGTCGTATTCGATCTGGTCGGCCGATACACCGATGGAATGAGGCACCTCGTCGCGGAAGCTGCGCAGGATCTTCTCGCGGATGAACTCGGCGACGAGCACCTCGAAGGGCTGGTCGGTGTCCATGTCGTCGGGGAACCACTTCGGGCCCTCGGGCAGCCAGCGGGATACGGCGGTCTCGAAGCCTTCGACGTTGAAGCCCGACTTAGAGGAAAGCACGACCTCGTCGTCCCAGCGGCCCAAAGCGCGCGCCGCCTCGAGCTGGGCGATGACCGTGTCTTTATCGACCAGGTCGGCCTTGCTGATCACCAGGATCTTGCGCGCATGGCGCACGGCGCGGACCTGCGCCGCCACCCATTCGTCGCCGCGGCCGATAGGCTTGCTCGCGTCGACCAGGAACGCCACCACGTCGACGTCTTCCATGGCCTTGATCGCGCTCGTGTTGAGCTCTTCGCCCAGCGCGTCATGGGGCTTATGCAGGCCCGGGGTGTCGACCATGATCATCTGGACGTCGTCGCGCGTCACAATGGCGCGGAAGCGATGCCTGGTGGTCTGGGCCGTATTGGACGTGATCGCCACTTTGTGGCCGACCACCGCATTGATCAACGTGGACTTGCCGGCGTTGGGGCGGCCGACCAGCGTCACGAAACCGCTCTTGAACTTCTCTGCCATGGAATGGTCTCCTTTTGTTCGTCATCGACGGGCCCGAGGCCCGCGTCTTCCTTCGCTTGCGCCCTCGATGCGCGAGGGCGCACCGCCGCTACGGTCGGCTTCCAGAGCCCTGCTCCTTCGCCGCCGCGCGCTCGTATGCTTCGACGATGCGCGCCACGAGGTTATGACGCACCACGTCGCGGCCGGTCAGCGTGCAGAACGCGATGTCCTCGACGCCGTCCAGGACGCTTTGCACGCTTTTGAGGCCCGAAAGCCCGCGCGGCAGGTCGAGCTGGGTGATATCGCCCGTCACGACCATCTTGGAATTGAACCCGAGCCTGGTGAGGAACATCTTCATCTGCTCGGGCGTGGTGTTTTGCGCCTCGTCGAGAATGATGAAGCTGTCGTTGAACGTGCGTCCGCGCATGAACGCGAGCGGGGCGATCTCGATTACGCCGCGATCGATCAGGTCGCGGGCGCGCTCCATGTCGGTCATATCGAACAGCGCGTCGTACAAAGGCCTGATATAAGGGTCGACCTTCTCGGTGAGCGTGCCGGGAAGAAAACCGAGATTCTCCCCCGCCTCGACCACCGGACGCGTGAGGATGATGCGGTTCACGTCTTTGCGCTTGAGCGCGGCCACGGCCATGGCCATAGCCAGATAGGTCTTACCCGTACCCGCGGGGCCGATGCCGAACGTCACCGTATTGGAGCGGATGGCGTCGACATAGTGCTTCTGGCCGGCCGTCTTGGGACGGATGGCGCGCCCACGATACGTGAGCAGGATGTCCTCGCGCAGAATCGACGGGGCGAATTCGCCCTGGCGCAGCAGCTCGACGGCGCGCAGCGCGTCATCGGCCGTCGGCGCCGTTCCCGACGCGGCCATCTTGATCAGGTCGCCGAACAAGGCGGTCAGGCTTTGAACCTCGAGCGAATCGCCCGAAAGGATGATGAGATTGCCTCGCACCGTGATGTGTGCGGCGAACGCGTCCCCGATTGCATGAAGGACGGAGTCGGAAGGACCGACGATATCCGTCATGTCCACGTGGTCGGGAACGGTGAGTGTTATGTGTGCTTCGTCATTCATGAGGTCATTCTAGCAAAGACGGCGCCTTCGCGCGGGTGCCCGCGCCAAAAGAAGGTTGCAGTTAGATAACATTGCCTTTCTCTTGCAATTCCGCCATGAAACGTCCATACAAACGGCCATGGGCGCAAAAAACGCCCGGCCGCGCGTGCGACCGGGCGTTCGAAACCAGTCTTTGCAGACGGATCGGCTCGAAAGCCTATTCCTCGCCGTCGTAATGACGCTTGTCGGGAATGATGAAGATGAAGACAAGCGAGCTGAGCAGCAGCAGGAACGGGTAGAACAGCAGCGGCATGATCTGGAACGCGGAAACCGCATAGCCCAGCTCGGCCGCGGCGGACACGGCGACCAGCATCTGGGCGCCGTAGGGAATCACACCCTGGAAGACGCAGGAAAAGGTGTCGAGCAGCGATGCCGTCTTGCGCTTCGAGATGTCGTAGGTCTTGGCCATATCGGATGCGATCGGGTTGGCCATAACGATGGCGACCGTGTTGTTGGCGGTGGCGACGTCCATCGCGCCGACGAGCAGGCCCATGCCGAGCATGCCGCCCTTGCGGGATTTGAACAGGCTCTTGATGCCGTTGAGCAGAGCCACGAAGCCGCCGTACTCGCGGATAAGGGCGCAGATCGCGCTGACGAGCACCGCGACCATGGTGGTCTCGAACATACCTGCGGCGCCGGAACCCATGTTGGCGAGCAGTTCGGTGGCAGGCGTGGCGCCCGTGGCGACCATGACGACCGTGCCGGAAAGGATGCCGAGCAAAAGCACGATGAAGACGTTGATGCCGACGATGCCGCCGATGAGGACGATCACGTACGGAATGAGCTGGATCAGGTCGTAATCATGGGAGATGCTGCCGTTGAGGTCGGCGCCCATGGAAAGGACCAGGATCAAGATCAGCGTGACGATGGCCGCGGGAAGCGCGATCTTGAAGTTCTCGCGGAACTTGTCCTGCATCTTGCAGCCCTGGCCCTGACAGGCCGCGATGGTGGTGTCGGAGATGAACGACAGATTGTCGCCGAACATGGCGCCGCCCATGACCGCGGCAATGCACAGCGGCAGATCGAAGCCGGAAGCGGCCGACACGGCCACGGCGATCGGGGCGATCAGCGTGATGGTGCCGACCGAAGTGCCCATCGAGACGGATACGAAGCAGCTCACCACGAACAGGACCGCCACCGCGTATTGCGGAGGGATGACCGACAGCAGCAGGTACGCCACGCTTTCGGCACTGTCGCGACCGACCACGCCGACGAAGATGCCGGCCGCCATGAAGATGAGGATCATCGTGACGATGGTCTTATCGCCTATGCCTTTTCCCATAACCGCAAGTTTCTCGTCGAAGGGAAGCTTGCGGTTCTGGAAGCACGCGACGAGCAGCGCGATCAGGAACACGACGACGATGGGGATGTTGTAGAAGCCCATCGAGATGCCCATGACGTACTCGAACACGATGCCGATGCCCAGATACAGGACCAGAAAGACCCCGATGGGAAGCAACGCTTTGACGTTGCCCTTCTCCTTTGCTTCGTTTTCCATTTCCTACCTTTCAAACGGTGTCTCGAAAGAGGCGCGCATGAAACGCCTCTGCTCTATTGCGAAGGCGCCGCCGCACGAAACCGGCGGAGGCGCCCTTCATGCGCGAAGAAGGGCGCCCGGCTGTATGCCGGCGCGCCCTGTCCGCGACGCGCTAGTCGCGCGTCAGCTTGCGATGGATGCGATGCGGCTTGGCGGCCTCTTCGCCCAAACGCTCGATGCGGTTTTTCTGATAGCTGTCGAAGTTGCCCTCGAACCAGAACCAGTTGCCGGGGTTCTCGTCGGTGCCTTCCCATGCCAGGATGTGCGTGGCGATGCGGTCGAGGAACATACGGTCGTGGCTCGTCACCACGGCGCAGCCTGGGAACTCCATCAGGGCCTCTTCCAGACTCTCGAGCGTCTCGACGTCGAGGTCGTTGGTAGGCTCGTCGAGCAGCAGCAGGTTGCCGCCCTGCTTGAGCGTCAAGGCGAGGTTCAGGCGATTGCGCTCGCCGCCCGACAGAACGCCAGCGGGCTTCTGCTGGTCGGAGCCCTTGAAGCCGAACGCGGACACGTAGGCGCGGCTGGGAACCTCG
>JARIED010000030.1 GCA_029266945.1 Slackia sp.
GTTATCACTCCTTAGGTATTCCAGGTCATCGTCCTGCCGATGGGGTCATCATACTCCCCATGAGCAGGTATTTCGAGGGGGTTTTCCGTTATTTTCGGCGCATATATCCACCGTTTCGCATAGCGTATGCATATGCAAGGCGACACATGGAATATATTTCTCATTTTCCCTGACCAACAGGCATATATCGAAATGCATCAATGCCTGGGCCGTGCATATTCGGGAAAAATCGCCGCCGACGATGCGGCGCAACGTCCAGCAGAAAAACCCCTCTTGCCAGACAGGCCCGCACAAGCGGACCCGTCGGGCAAACATGCGCGAAAAAGGCGCGGGCGGCGTAAAGCGCCCGCGCCTGTCGCCATCGCGCCGAACGGCTCTGCCGAAGCCGTCGAAACGAGCTCGAACCCTTGACCGATCGAGACCAGGTCACTTCTTCTTCATAGGACCGTCGACTCCCACGGCGCACGGCATAGACCAGGCGCCGTGATCGCTATGGAGCAGCCGTTCGGCGAGCTCGGAAAGCGGAACTCCGAGAAAATCGCCGTAGCAGGCCCGCACGGAAGGATTCTCATGGCTGAAACGAAGCTCGCTTCGCGCATCGATGCGACGCAGGACCGACCCGCGACGGGCAGCACGTTCCTCGCCATCGCAGATAGGCTGCCCGCCGCCGCCGACGCAACCGCCAGGACACGCCATGACCTCGACGAAATCGTAGGAAACTTCGCCGCGATCGATAGCGCCGCAAAGCGCGTCCGCATTCGCCAGGCCGCTCGCCGCAGCCACGCGAAGCGTACGTCCCGCCAAATCGAACGTCTTCTCGCGCCATCCGCGCTCGATTCCGTCGTAGCGGATATCTTCGAATGCATCGGGGTGAGGGTTCGAGCCCGTTGCAAGGAAATACGCCGAGCGCAAAGCGGCTTCCATCACGCCGCCCGTAACGCCGAAAATATGTCCCGCACCGGTAGCTGCGCCCAACGGCGCGTCGAATTCCTCTTCATCGAGCAAAGCGACATTCAGGAAACGGGATTTGATCTGACGCTGCAGCTCGCGCACCGTCAGCGCCGCGTCGACATCGGGCACGCCTTCGTTCGAATCCATGCCGGGATAGGCCCGTTCCGCCTTTTTCGCCACACAAGGCATGTAGGATACCACGAAGAGTTTGGAGGGGTCGATACCCAACAGGCCCGCATAATATGTTTTCGCGAGCGCACCGAAAATCTGCTGGGGCGACTTCGTCGTGGAGAGGCGGTCCTGCATCCAGGGATAGCGCGTTTTGAGAAAGCGCACCCACCCGGGACAGCACGACGTGAACATCGGCCCTTCGACGCCCGCCTCGAGACGATGCAGCAGTTCGCTACCCTCTTCCATGATCGTCATGTCGGCCGCGAAATCGGTATCGAACACGTAATCGAAGCCTAGCTTTCGAACCGCCGCCACCAAGCGGGCCGGCGTTGCCGCGTCGGCGGCGAGGTCCAGGCCTTCATGCCACGATGTGCGCACCGACGGCGCGATCTGCGCGATCGTCACGATTTCGGGATCGCTTATCGCATCGAACACGCGTGCGATGTCGCTTCGCTCGTGCAGCGCGCCCACGGGACAATGCGTAATGCACTGCCCGCAATACGAGCAGTCGTCTTCAGCCACCGCGTCGACGCGGCTGCGCGAGCCGGAATCGACGAGGGCCCAAACCGCGAGCGCCTGGCTTTTTTCGCACACCGAGACGCATCTGAGGCACGAAATGCATTTCGCGGGCTCCTTGACGAGCGGGAAGCGCTTATCGACCGGCTCGGTATCGAAGCTCGTCGGAAACGGCACGTCATGGATGGCCATACGATCGGCCAGCGCCTGCAGACGGCACGTGCCGTTCCTGAAGCAGGTCGGACAACGGCGATCGTGACGCGAAAGAATGAGCTGCAGATTGGTGCGGCGCGCAAGACGGACCCTCTGCGTGTCGGTGCGCACTTCCATACCGTCGAAAACAGGGCTGTTGCACGCGGCGACGAGGCGGTCGATTCCCTCGACCTCGACCACGCAGACGCGACAGGCGCCTATTTCGTTGAGCTCGCACAGATAGCACAGCGTAGGAATCTCGACGCCCGCAAGACGGGCCGCCTCGAGAATCGTCGCTGCGCGCGGCGCTTCCATTTCGACGCCGTCTATGACGACGCGGACGGTTTCGCCGCAGCCGCGCGCCATGGAGTTCTCCTCTACCATGCAAGCCTTCCTTCCTTGCGCAGGATTCCGCATCCAAAGTGATCGCAACTCAAGCAACGCGCCGCCTCCTGGCGCATCTCCTGCTCGGAGAATCCGTATTCCACCAGGTCGAAATCGTGGCGACGTTGCTCGCCCGACCTTTCTCCGAGCACTGCGCGGCCCCACGGCATGCGGTCGTGCTGCAGAACGGGGTCGAATTCGATATCGAGCGAAAGCGCACGATGAAAACCCAGGTCGGCATCGATCGAGCGCGCCGCCCGCTTGCCGTCCGCGATGGCGATGATCGCCGAGGCGGGGCCGCGCATGCAGTCGCCGCCCGCGTACGCGCCCTCAACATCGATGCAGCGCAAGCCGTCGTCGACCACGAGGGTCTTGCGCTCGCAGGAAAGGCCCGCGCGCTCGAACGGATCGGAAAGGACCTCTTGCCCGATGGCGACCACCACGGCTTGGCACGCGATGGACTCGGCGGGGCGCTGCGCGGGCACAGGCGAGGGCCGACTGTTACGAACAGGTCCTGTGACCTGCGGCTGGACCTGCAACGCGCGAACGCGGCCATCGGCGTCGGCCTCGATGCGAAGCGGGGCCATCAAATCGGCGATATGACAGCCGTCGGCCACGGCACCTTCGATTTCTTCGGGCAAAGCCGTCATGTCGGCCGAGCGGCGACGATACACCACAGTGACGCTTTTCGCGCCCAGACGCACGGCCGTACGCGCCGCATCCATGGCCACGTTGCCGCCGCCGATGACGCACACGTCCATGCCCTTCCAGTCGGGAAGGGCGCCCGACGCCACCTCGCGCAACATCTCGACCGCCGACACGACGCCTGCGACATCTTCGCCTTCGATTCCGACGCGCTTGTCGCCATGGGCGCCGATCGCGACGTACACGGCGTCATAGTCGCGGCGCACGTCCTCGATAGCGAGGTCCGATCCCACGTCGATGCCGCAGACGATTCTCACGCCCGCCGCTTCGATCGAGGCGATCTCGGCATCGAGGATATCTTTCGGGAACCGGTAGTTCGGAATGCCGTAACGCAGCATGCCGCCCGGCTTCTCGAGGCGCTCGAACACCGTGACATCGTGGCCGAGGCGCGCGAGATAATACGCCGCCGAAAGGCCCGACGGACCCGAGCCGACGACCGCGACCTTTTTGCCGGTGTCTTCGAGGCGCGAAACGGCGCGTGGGCGCGTTTCATGGTCGACGGCATAGCGTTTCATACCGCGAATATTGATCGCGTCGTCGACCAGAGCGCGGCGGCACGTCTGCTCGCACGGATGCTCGCACACGTAGGCGCAGGCCGAGGGAAACGGATTGTCCTTCCTGATCAGCTCGACGGCGTCGTCGAAACGGCCCGCGGCCGTAAGCGCGATATAACCTGGGACGTCGACATGCGCAGGGCACGACACCGTGCATGGAACGCCCTGAGACGAACTGCGCAGGCAGCTTCCGTGCTCCATGTGTTGTTCGAAATCGTCGTGGAAAGCGGCGATGCTGACAAGCACCTGCTCGGCGGCCTGAGAGCCGATGGCGCAATCGGACGTATCCCTGATATGCTCGGCGAGCGCACGCAGGCGCACAAGCGCGTCCGCATCGGCTTTGCCGTCGATGATGTCCTCGAGCATGCTCGAAACGCTCGCAAGCCCGATACGACACGGAACGCACTTCCCGCAGCTTTGCGCATGCGCGACGCCCACCTGGGCGCGCGTCATATCGACCGGACACGTCCCTCGCGCGGTCGCACCGAGACGCCGCGCCGTATCGTTGCACTGCGCGGCGAGTCGCCCATGAAGCGATGCTCGCGCGTACCCCTCCGCAATGCCCATGATTCTCCTCCCGACAAGGCCCCGCAGGGCCGCCGACTCCATTCCCGCTCCGACGAAAAGCCCGCTTCGAACCGCGGGCGAAACGCCTCGCCGCGAATGCCGGCGCATAGGCGGGCGATCGGGCGAAACGGATATAAGCGAGATGCGTCATGATACCATCGCGCGTCGCCCCTTCGCCGAAAGCGAGGGAAAAGATACGGCGCGGAAATGGAAAACGCCGCCCGTCGACGGGCGCGAGAGCCCGCAGCGGGCGGCATTTCGCCCAACGGGCGGACGAGCCTATTTCTCGGTCAGGACCTTCGTTGAAGCCACATTGCCGGGCGCGATCATGAGCACGCCGACGCTTCCCTCTTCGGGCGCGTCGAAATACAGCGTGCCGCCGATGACCTCGCTCATCGAGAAACGATCGTCGGTCTTGAACGTAATCACCGCATCCACGCCCGAAATCGCAGAAAACGGCGTAGGGTCGGACGTGAACGCCACCACGGTATCGACGCGTGCCGCCTTGAAGCGAGCCAGCACGTCTTCGACATGCTTCACCAAGGCCGGGTCGATCGACGCAGGGTCGACAGCGGCGAACAGCTCGGACACGCTTCCGTAGGCGCTCTTGACGCGCGTCGTAGTCTTCTCGTCGAACGAACCCGACCCGCCCGACGGCGCGGTGGTCGTCGTAGTTGTCGTCTTCGTCGTGGTGGTCGTCGGCATGGAGAATCCTTCGGTCAAGGAATCGGGGATGCTGAATAACCCGTAGGTATGGCCGTCCTTCATGATGATGCGACCGCTCACGAATTCACGCAGCGAACCAGAGTCGATTTCGATGACCGAAGCTTTTTTGCCCTCGTAGATCGCCCGCGCCTCCTCCGTCGTCATCTCCCCGTCGGAAGCCTCGTCGATAGGATACGGCGGCTGCGAGGATGCGTCGTCGACCGCGTCTTGCGCGGAGGCGGAAGACGCCTTGTCGGGCACGGAGGGAATCAGGATCGGCTTGATGTCCCTCCCCTGCGCATCCGCCGCCTTCTCGTCCGCCTGCGACGAATCCTCCTTGCGCACCGTTCCGTCGAACAGCACGACGTCGTATCCCGACATATCCCCCGCGACGTCGTCGATGCTCGTGGCCGCGACGTTGAGCCCGCGGCCCGCGTTCGAGATGTACGATGTCAGCAGGATGAAGCCCGCCACCACCAGCACGGCGAACACGGCGAGCGCGATGCGTTCGCGCCTATGCTGCTTCGCCGCGCGCGATGCGGCGGCCGAACGGGCGTCGAGCAGACGCGCCGCCTCGGCCGAGCATGAAAACGACGGCTCGTCCCCTTCGCTCAGAGCGCACGCGCCGCCGTTTTCCCCAGGCGTCGCGGCACCTGCATCATGGCGCCTCATCGTCCGGCCTCCAGAAGAGGGCGCAGGAACCGGCCGGTATGGCTTTCCGGCGTGGCGGCCACCTCCTCGGGCGTGCCTGCCACAAGAATCGAACCGCCGCGTGCACCGCCCTCGGGACCCAGGTCGATCACACGGTCGGCGCATTTGATCACGTCGAGGTTATGCTCGACCACCAAGACGGTATTGCCCTTGTCGACCAGGCGCTGCAGCACGTCGAGCAGCTGGCGCACGTCTTCCATATGCAGGCCCGTCGTAGGCTCGTCGAGAATGTAGAACGTCTTGCCGGTCTGGCGGCGCTGCAACTCGCTGGCCAGCTTCACGCGCTGGGCCTCTCCGCCCGAAAGCGTGGTGGCGGGCTGCCCCAGACGGATGTAGCCTAAACCGACGTCGTGCAGGGTCTGAAGCTTGCGCGCCAGACCGGGAATGTTCTTGAAGAACTCGAGGGCCTCCTCGACCGTCATGTCGAGCACGTCGTAGACGTTCTTGCCGCGATAGGTGACCTGGAGCGTTTCGCGGTTGTAGCGCTTGCCCCCGCACACTTCGCACGGCACGTAGACATCCGGCAGGAAATGCATCTCGATTTTGATCTGGCCGTCGCCCTTGCACGCTTCGCAGCGGCCTCCGCTCACGTTGAAGCTGAAGCGGCCGGGCGCGTAACCGCGCGCCTTGGCCTCCTGAGTGCTCGCGAACAGGGCGCGGATGTCGTCCCACAGCCCGATATAGGTCGCAGGATTCGAACGCGGCGTGCGGCCGATGGGGCTCTGGTCGATGTCGATCACCTTGTCGAGCGCCTCGTAGCCGGAAAGCTTGCGATAGGCGCCCGTGCGATGGTGCGCGCGGTTGATGCGGTTCGCCAAGGCGGGAGCGAGCGTGTCGGTGATCAGCGAGCTCTTGCCGGAGCCCGATACGCCCGTCACCACGGTAAGCGTTCCGATCTCGACCTCGACCGTGACGTTCTTCAGGTTGTTTTCGGACGCGCCCGCGAGCTTGACCGATCCCCTGCGGGGACGGCGGCGCTCGGCGGGCACTTCGATGCGGCGACGTCCAGACAGGTAATCGGCCGTGAGACTTCCCGTGGCCGCGGCCACCTGGTCGGGCGCTCCTGCGGCGACCACCGCGCCGCCACGCTCACCCGCGCCAGGACCCATGTCGATGACGTAGTCGGCGTGGCGGATCGTATCTTCGTCATGTTCGACTACGATCACCGTATTGCCCAGGTCGCGCAGATGCTCGAGCGTCGCGATCAGGCGTTCGTTATCGCGCTGATGCAGACCGATCGAAGGCTCGTCAAGAATATAGAGTACGCCCATCAGGCCCGCGCCGATCTGCGTGGCCAGACGAATGCGCTGCGCTTCGCCGCCCGAAAGCGACGCCGTCGCACGCTCGAGCGTCAGATAGTCGAGTCCCACGTCGACTAAGAACCTCAAACGCGCGCGGATCTCTTTGACGATCGCGGCGCCAATCGTCGCCTCACGCTCGCTCAGCTCGAGGGCGTCGAAGAACGCCAGCGAATCGACCGCCGCCATCTCGCAAACCTCGTGGATGTTCTTGCCGCCCACCGTAACGGCCAGGATTTCCTGACGCAGACGCTTGCCGCCGCAGGTCGCGCACGGAATGGTGGCGAAGTACTTGCCGTATTTGTCTCGCTGGGAATCGGACTGCGCGTCCTTGTAGCGACCGAGGACCGCCTCGCAGGCGCCTTCCCAATCGATGTTCCAATAGGTCTCGCGGCCGTCGACGGTCACGTAGTCGACACGGACCTTTTCTTTCTCGATGCCGAACAAGAGCGCGTCGCGGACCTTTTTCGGCAGGTCTTCCCACGCGGTGGCGGGGTCGGCGCCCATATGCACGCAGACGGCGCGCAGGACCTGCGGGTAATAGTTTCCAGTCGCGAACGGGGCGATTGCGCCCTCGTTCAGCGACAGCGACGGGTCGGGCACGAGCAGGCTCGGGTCGACTTCCTCCCTGCTGCCAAGGCCCGCGCAGTCGGGACAGGCGCCGTAGGGCGCGTTGAAGCTGAAATCGCGCGGCTGCAGCTCATCCATCGAATGACCGTGTTCGGGGCACGCCAAGGCGAGCGAGAAGAAATGGTCGGCCGAGGAAACGCCCGTGAAACCGGGCGTCGTCTTAAGGGCGTCGTCGCCCGCGACCTCGTCGTCGACGATATGGACGACGACGCGGCCCTCGGCGAGCTTGGTCGCCACCTCGACCGATTCGGCGACGCGGCTCGCAGCCTGCGCCTTGAGCACCACGCGGTCGACAACCACGTCGATCGTATGTTTGAACTTCTTATCGAGCTTCACCGGCTCGCCTCCGAGCTTGACGACCTCGCCGTCGATGCGCAGGCGCGAGAAGCCTTCTTTCTGCAGGTCGGCGATAACCTTCGTGTGCTCGCCCTTGCGGCCCACCACCACCGGCGCCAAGATCAGCGCGCGTTTGCCTTCGCCCAGGCCGAGAATCTCGTCGGTCACCTGGTCGGTCGTGCGCTTCTTGATTTCGCGTCCGCACTCGGGGCAATGCGCCACGCCGATACGGGCGTACAGCAGACGCAGATAGTCGTAGATCTCCGTGGTCGTTCCCACCGTGGAGCGGGGGTTTCGCGACGTCGTCTTCTGGTCGATCGCGACCGCGGGAGAAAGGCCGTCGATGCTGTCGAGGTCGGGCTTGTTCATCTGCCCGAGAAATTGGCGGGCATACGCCGACAGGCTTTCCACATACCGGCGCTGGCCTTCCGCATAGATGGTGTCGAAGGCCAGGCTCGATTTGCCGCTGCCCGAAAGACCGGTGATGACCACCAGCTTGTCGCGCGGGATGGTCACGCTCACGTTTTTGAGATTGTGCTCGCGAGCGCCCTTGATCACGATGGAATCGCTTGCCACTTGTCGAACCTCTCTTCGAATACGTTATGTGCAGCAGGACAGTTTATTGCAGCGAACAGGCATTTCGAACGGACGTACGCGGAATCCTCCATACATCCAAAGAGCCGCGGCGCGAACGCGATCTACATTCCGGGCTTCACCAAGCCGCTCTCGTAGGCCGCGACCACCAGCTGGGCGCGGTCGTGGGCGTCGAGCTTCGCCATGACGCGCCCGACGTGCGTACGCACCGTAGCGGGCGATATGACCAGCTCATCGGCTATATCGTCGTTGCTCATGCCGCGACCGACCAGGCTCAAGATCTCGCGCTCGCGCTCGGTGAGGCCTTCGACCGCCGACCCGTCGAAGCGGGTCTTGCGCCGCGAAGCGGCATAGGTCTCCACCAGGCGGCGCGTGACGGAGGGCTCGATCAACGCATCGCCCGCCGCGACGACGCGCACGGCACGGGCCAGCTCGTCGGGTTCGACGTCCTTGAGAAGGAATCCGCTCGCGCCCGCGGCAAGGGCGTCGTAGACGTATTCGTCGATGTCGAACGTAGTCAAGATCAGCACGGCCACCTGGGACGTCTCCGGATCCGATGCCAGAATCTTCGTCGCTTCGATGCCGTTTTTGCGCGGCATGCGGATATCCATCAGCAAAACGTCGGGCCGCATCCTGCGCGCCAGCGCGACGGCATCGGAGCCGTCGACCGCCTCGCCCACCACCTCGATGCCGGGAAACGAAGAGAGGATGAGACGAAAGCCCTTGCGTACGAGGTCCTGGTCGTCGGCTATAGCCACGCGGATCGGCGCGGCAGGTGCTTTGCTATCGAGCATCGCGAACTCCTTCCAAGGGAATCTCGGCGGAAAGCGCGCATCCGCCATCTCCTGCGGCCCGGAATCGGCCGCCGAGCGCCTCGATGCGCTCGGCCATGCCCTGCAGTCCGTGGCCTTCCGCCTCATCGCGGTCGGCCTGGGAAAAGCCCACGCCGTCATCGACGTAGGATAAAGACGCCGACGCGCCGGTCGAGCGCAGCGTAATGTCGACGCGGGACGCGTGCGCATGGCGCACCGTATTAGTGGCCGCCTCGCGCACGAGGGCGAAAAGGGCCATGTCGACGAACGCGGGAACCTTTTCCTTCTCGTAGCCGCGCGTCGAGCAGGAGACGTCGAGACCTGCGCGCTCGAGGTAGGACACCACGTCATCGAGGCGCTCCGTCCCCTCCGCGGGCGCCGTCTGCGCCGCCTCGTCGCCACGCAGCACGCCGATCATGGAGCGTATCTCGTCGAGCGCGCCCTTCGAAACGGTCCTGATATCGCAGATCGCCTCTTTCGCCGCGACCGAATCGAGATCGACCAGGCGTTCGGCGGCGGCGGCCTGGATCGTGACCGCCGACAGGGAATGCGCCGTGATGTCATGGACGTCGCGGGCGATCCGCACGCGTTCTTCGGCAACGCGGCGCGCGGCAAGCTCTTCGCGGCTGCGTTCGGCTTCGTCGAGCCTGCGCTCGGTTTCGCGCGCATAGGCCCGATAGGTCCGCACCGCGAACCCGAACGACACCGCGGCGGCCGCGAACACGGCGTTTTGCACGCGCATGATGGTGGCGAGCGTCTCGCTCGGCAGAGGTGTCGGCGCCACGAGCATCACGACGGCTGTGACGATGCCTGCGCCGACGGCATGACGCCCGCTCAGCTCGCTTGCCACCGTGAAGGCCGAGACGATCGGCCCGACGGCCGACAACGCGTATCCGGACATGAACCCGCTCGAGAAGAAGAAGCACGCCGACACGATCGCGAGCGTCGGCCACGGGGCGGCGCGGCGCAGCACCAGGGGAAACGTCGTGAACGCGAGCGCCGCGTAGGCGTATCCGTTGGGAACGATGTTGACCAGGCCCGCCATCTCCCTGAACGGACCGTCCACGTAGAACACCGACGTGGAGGCGAGGATCAGCTGCACGCATCCGAACACGAATGCGGTCAAAGCGACCAGGGCGTCGATGCCCCAATCGCGCGGGCGCATGTCCGAAAGCTCGAAGGGGCCCGCAGGCTCCCCCTCGCGCTCGCGCACCGGCTCGCCGATCAGCGACGAGGCGAATGCGCGAGCCGACCTGCTCGCCTTGCCGCCGAGCTCGGAGAATGCATGGGATTGTTTTTCGAAATCATTCATCGTTTCATGCTAAGCCGTCGCGGCGCGCTGCGCCATACATCCGATGACGTATTCGCCATTCTGCCCGGTTTCGCCACATCGAGCTACCCGCGCGGATGCGCGCGGGCATGCTCGTTTTTCAGCCTCGTCGGCGAGACGTGCGTATAGATCTGAGTGGTGGACAGGCTCGCATGGCCGAGCATTTCCTGAACGCTACGCAGGTCGGCTCCTCCTTCGAGAAGGTCCGTGGCGAACGTGTGGCGCACGGCGTGCGGCGAAAGCGACGGGTCGAGGCCCGCGGCCGCAAGCGCCTTCTTGAACACCGCGCGGATGGCATCGGCGCTCATCTTCGCGCCGCGCGCGGACAAGAAGAAATACGGCGAAGGGCCCGCGCACTCGAGAACGGGCCGCGCCTCGTCGCGATAGCGGCGCAACGCGCGGCAGGCCGCATCATGCAGCGGAACGATCCTCTCTTTGCGGCCCTTGCCGAACACCTTGACCTGCGCCCTCGCGAAATCGACGCCGCCCACGCCGAGGTTCGCGGCCTCGGACACGCGCACGCCGCACGCATACAGAAGCTCGAGCAGCGCCTGATCGCGCATGCCGCGCTCGTCGTCGCGACCCGCATAGACAGAAAGCAGACGCCGCATGTCGGCGGCGCTCATCACCCGCGGCAAGCCCTTTTCGGCCTTGGGGCCCTGAATGGACACGACCGAATCGTCGCACGGCACCCCGTTCGCCTCGAGCCAGCGGAAGAACGAACGCATGGCCGAAAGGCGGCGGTTGGTCGTGCGCCGTGAGCAGCCGGCCGCATCGAGCTCGGCCAGGTAACGACGCATGACGCGATGGTCCGCAAACAGAGGATCGACGCCTTTTCGCACCGCCCAACGCCTGTAATCGAGCAGGTCGCAGCGATACCCTCGCACCGTATGCTCCGATGCGTCGCGCTGCAGCGCCAGAGCATCGAGGAATCGTCCGACGCAGGCAACGAAGCGCTCGTCGATCGGCGCCTGCGATATGCGCTGCACATCGTCCACGATCAGAGCAGGCCTGCTTCCTGCAGGGCGCTGCGATACAATTCGAGCGCTTCCGCTCCGCGACGAGCGTAGGCGGCATAGCGCTCCTGCTTGTTGCGGATGCGCTGCTCGAACGGCTCCATGATGCCGAAATTCACATGCATGGGCTGATAGCCCTCGGTGTTCGGGTCGGTCGCGTAATCGAGCAGGGCGCCGAAGGCCATGGCACGCGGCATAACGGGTATCTCGACGCCGCTCAGGCGCGCGTAGACGGACAGAGCCGCCACAAGACCCGACATGATGGCCTCGCAGTAGCCCTCTGTGCCCGAAAGCTGGCCGGCCACATAGACCGGGACCCCATCGGACGCCTTCTCGAAATAAAGCGTTCGGTCGAGCAGCTCAGGGGCGCAGATGAACGTATTGCGATGCATCACGCCGTAGCGGGCGAACTCGGCGTTTTCGAGGCCAGGAATCATGCGGAACACCCGGCGTTGCTCCGGAAACGTCAGATTGGTCTGGAATCCAACGAGGTTGTACGCAGTCAGGTCGGCGTTTTCGGCGCGCAGCTGCACGGCGGCCCAAGGCCTCCTGCCCGTAGCGGGATCGGTCAATCCGACCGGCTTGCACGTTCCGAAACGCGGCGCGTCGTGGCCCTTGCGCGCGATTTCCTCGATCGGCTGGCATGCCTGGAACAGGTCGCCCGTCTCGAAGTCCTTCTTGATGACGCGGTCCGCCGCAAGCAGCTCGTCGATGAAGGCGTCGTAGCTCTCCTTGGTGAACGGCGCGTTGAGATAGTCGCCCACCGCCTGGTCCTCGTAGCGCGACTGACGGAACAGCACGGTCTCGTCAAGCGAATCCGCCATGACGATCGGGGCCGCGGCGTCGAAGAAGGCAAGGTTATCGGACCCTGCACGCTCAGCGACCCACGACGCCAGCGCATCCGAGGTCAAAGGGCCGGTGGCCAGAACGACCGCGTCGGCATCCGTCGAAGGCCGGTCGATCTCGCCGACGATATATTCGATCGAGGGATGCTCGCGCACGAGACGCGTGACCGCAGCCGAGAAGGCGTCGCGGTCGACGGCGAGGGCCCCGCCGGCGTCGACGCGATTGAGGCCTGCCTGCTCGATCAGGAACGACCCGAGACCAGCAAGTTCGGCCTTGAGCATGCCTGCGGCGCTTTCGGGCTTGGTGCTTTTAAGCGAATTCGAACAGACCAGCTCGGCGCAATCGGAACCGTGATGGACGGCCGTCTGGACGACGGGCCGCATTTCATGAAGGCGGACGCGGACGCCGCGGGAGGCGAGCTGCAAAGCAGCCTCGCTTCCCGCAAGGCCCGCGCCGATGATATCTACTGTCTTATCCATGGCCGTGATTCTACCGGCTCGGATGCGGATGCCCGCACTCTTCGGGCCGGACGCATCCGCGACCATACCGTTTCCATAGAAACCGCCCGCGTTCAGGCCCGCTTCACTGCACCGAACCTTCCGTCGGGATACCGTTCGATCGCGCCGATCGCTTCCAGGCGGCCGACGCACGCCATCAGCTCGCTCATGCCCCCGAAAAGCGGCTCGTCGCCGTCGACGAAGGCGGCGGCCATCTGTTCGAGGCGCATCGGATCGGCGGCGAGCGCCGCGGCCACGTCGGTTTCGAGCGGCCCCGGCAGCGGCAAGACCCCCTGGCCGCTCACCACGCCCCTCGCCGATGCGGAAGCATATGCGCAATGCGTCGAGGCCGTTTCGGGAAACATGCGGTCGAGCATCTCGCAAAACGACTCTTCGTCGATCACCGGCATGGCCCCCTGCCCGATCAGCATGTTCGCGCCGCGCGATGTTTCGGAAAAGATCGACCCCGGCACCACGAGCACGTCCCTGTTGGCACGCAGCGCTTCGTCGGCCGTCGAAAACGTACCGCTCGCGACGCCCGCTTCGACGACGAGCGTCGCTCGAGCAAGGCCTGCAATCAACCTGTTCCGCGCCCTGAAGGTGTAGGGTTTCGGCGGGAAGCCCCATGGATGCTCGGAGACCACCGCGCCGCCCGATGCGGCGATGCGGTCGAAAAGGCCCGCGTTGCATACGGGATACACCATGTCGCAACCGCCTCCGAGAAACGCGACGGTGCGCCCTCCCTGCTCGAGCGCGGCTTCGTGCGCGGCGGCATCGCAACCGCGCGCGCCGCCCGAAACCACCGAGACCCCTCGGCGGGCGGCGCATCCCGCGAACAGGCGCGCAGCCGCCCTGCCGTACGGCGTCGCCTTGCGCGCCCCCACCACGGCGAGTCCCTCGCTCAACGCGTCGGGATCGCCCACCACGTACAGCGTTTCGGGGGGATCGTCGAGACATTCGAACACGGGCGGATATCCCCGCGTCCCGCGCGCTATCTCCCAGCGCGGACCCTTCACGGACCTGCCGCGTCCCGTATCCGCCATCACGACCCCCTCCTCACCCTGAAACCGATCGCCTCGACCAGATGCTTCTCCTCGACATCGCGGCATTGTTCCAAATCGGCGATAGTGCGCGCCACCGAGAGCACGCGGGCTATGCCGCGCCCGGACATGCCCATCGAACGCGCCGCTGACTCCAGAAGGCCTTTCGCCCGCTCGTCGAGACGGCATGCCTTCAGCAGATCGCCGGTCCCGCGCGCCTTGCCGTCGCCGAGCGCGGCGCGTCTCCAGCTTGCGAACTCGCGCGCCGCGAGCACGCCTTCACGCAAAACGTCCGACGTCGCACAGGCCGAACGTTCGCCTTCGATGACTGAAGCGGGATCGCAACGCCACACGTCCACATGCAAGTCGATTCGGTCGAGCAAAGGGCCGCCGACCCGCCCCTGATAGCGCGCCACCTGCGAATCGGTGCAGCGACAGGCGATATCGGGATCTCCGTAATGACCGCACGGACACGGATTGGCCGCCGCCACCAGCATGAAGCGCGACGGCAGTTCGACGCTTCCGTCTGCCCTCGTGATCACGACCCGCCCCTGTTCCATGGGCTGACGCAGCGCCTGAAGCACTGCAGGCGAGAACTCGGGCAGCTCGTCGAGGAAGAGCACCCCGTTATGCGCGAGGGAAATCTCTCCAGGATGCACGGGCGTTCCGCCTCCTATCAGACCCGCCATGCTGGTCGAATGATGGACCTTGCGAAATGGGCGCACGCCCGAAAGGACGCTTTCGACCGGCTCGCCCGCGACCGAATGCACCCGCGCCGACTCGATTCGCTCGGCCTCGTCGAGCGGAGGCAGAATCGACGGCAGGGCCGCCGCGAGCATGCTCTTCCCCGACCCGGGAGGACCCGTCATCAAAATGCCGTGGTCGCCCGCCGCGACGATCTGCAGCGCCCGCTTCGCCGCCTCGTGGCCGCAAATCGACCCGAAGTCAGACGCGTCGCTTCGGGCGGAACCCGCAGGGAAACCGAGGGGCGCAAGGTCGCAGCGACGCAGGTCGCCGAGCGTGCGCACCCCGCGCTGCTCTACGCCCGAAAGCTGCGCCCCGTCGGCAGCATTTTTCGAAACGGCCAGGTCAAGCCCTTCTTCACGGGCGCAGCAGGCGTACGAAAGAGTGCCGGGGACGGGGCGGACCCTGCCTTCGAGCGAAAGCTCTCCGACCCAGAGATACGCTCGGAGCTTCGAGGCATCCACCTGCCCCGTGGCGGCGAGGATAGCCGCCGCGATCGGAAGGTCGAACCCCGACCCCGCCTTGCGAAGAGAACTGGGAGCGAGGTTCACCACCACCTTTTCGGCCGGCATCGTAAACCCGCAGGCCCTGATGGCCGCACGCACCCGCTCCTGCGATTCCCTGACCGCCGCATCCGGCATGCCGACGATCGTCATGCCGGGAAGCCCCCTCGAAACGACCACTTCCACTTCGACGGGAACGGCTCGGACGCCGCGTATGCAGGCCGTCTTCAGCACGTATTGCAGATGCATGGGCTATCGCCCCGATGAGAACGCGTTCACATAATGCCTGATGAGCGCACGGCTATTGCCGAGCACCAGAATGGAGATGACGTCGAATCGAACGCGGCATTCCGCGCCTTCGTATTCCGACAAGAAATATCCCGCGATACGCTCGTAGCGGGCGCGCTTGTGCGGCGTGACCGCCTCGGAAGGAAAGCCCGCCTCCAAGCTCGAGCGCGTTTTGACCTCGACGAACACCATCGTGCCGTCCTCGTCTTTCGCCACGATATCCGCCTCGCCCGCAGGGCACGTCCAATTGCGTTCGAGGATTCCATAGCCCCTTCGCTCGAGAAAGGCGCACGCCGCCTCTTCGCCCCGCACGCCCAGCTCGTGCGGGGTCATCGAGGCGGTCTCGTCCTCACGGGGGCGATCGGCCTCCTCGTTCGCGTCGACG
This sequence comes from Slackia sp., assembly GCA_029266945.1. Classification (GTDB taxonomy): domain Bacteria; phylum Actinomycetota; class Coriobacteriia; order Coriobacteriales; family Eggerthellaceae; genus Slackia. The sequence continues at coordinate 15,776 of JARIED010000030.1, forward strand.
ACGCCGCATGCGGGTTCCTGCGGCGTCGCACCGCCTGCCGTATCCTGCCTTGCGATCCGTTCCTTCGTCGCGGCCCTGCGGTTCTCTTCTCGTTCCATGCCGCCTCCTTTCATCGGAAGACCAGCATAGAAAACGCCCCTGGCGCCCTTTTATCGGGTTTCCGGCCCGACTCCGGCGCAACGGCCCGCCCCTTCCGGCGCAGGCGCGGCGAACATGTGCGACGCATCCCGCAGGAGCCCTCCGAAACGCGACCCGAAGGCAGGCGCGATGTTAGAAAAGCGCGTCCTGCGTCCAAGCGCGACAAAACGACGCGCGGTGCACCGGGCTGAGCCCGTAACGTTCGATCGCGACAATATGCTCGGCGCTCGCGTATCCCTTATTGCTCTCGAACCCGTATTCGGGATGCGTTTCCGCATACGTGCGCATCAACGAGTCGCGCTCGACCTTCGCAATGATCGAAGCGGCGGCGATCGACGCGCATTTCGCGTCGCCTTTGACCACGTTGCGCTCGCGCGGGTCGAGGCCCATCGCATTGCCGTCAAGCAGCACGCAATCGATATGCGCGCCCTGGGCTTCGACCGCCGCGATCGCACGCGTGAAAGCGGTCCGCAACGCCGAAGCCATGCCGTGCTCGTCGATAAACGAGGGCTCGATATGCTCGATCGCCCAGGCTGCGGCCTTATCCTTCACTTCGACGGCGATCTGCTCGCGCTTCTCGGGGCGAATCTGTTTGGAGTCGTTCAGACCCTCGATGCGCACGTCGTCGGGCAAAACCACTGCCGCAACCGTAAGGGGGCCCGCAACCGGACCGCGCCCCACCTCGTCGAGGCCGACGGCGACCCCCCCGGCGGCCAGACGCGCCTGAAACGCATACATCTCATCGAGACGCGCACGTTCGGCGTCTTCGGAATCGAGTCTGCGCCGGGCGGCGGCGAGCGCCTGCTGCACGCCTTTCCGCTCGTCGCCTTCCAAGCTGCGCGCAAGGGCCTCGAATCCTTCCCTGTCGGCCTCGCGCAACGCCGCCCTAATATCCGCCAACGTCTGTTTCATGCCGTTCCCTTCGCCCGAATCGATTCCGATAAAACAAAAGCCCGCCGAAGCGGGCTTTTGCAGGTAGTCGACTTAGAAAGCCTTTTCCTTGATTTTCGCAGCCTTGCCGACCTTGTTGCGCAGATAGTAGAGCTTTGCGCGACGGACGGCGCCGTGACGAACGACCTCGATCTTCTCGATCTTGGGAGAATGAACCGGGAAGGTACGCTCGACACCCACGGAGAAGCTGATCTTGCGGACCGTGAAGGTCTCGCGGCAGGAGTGGCCGTGACGGCGGATGACGTCGCCCTGGAACACCTGGATACGCTCGCGGTTACCCTCTTTGATGCGATAGTGAACCTTGACGGTGTCGCCGACGTTGAACGGAGCGACTTCCTTGATCTGCTGCTGTTCGATTGCGCGGATGATGTCCATGTTTCGTTTCCTTCTATGAGTCTTGATACGACCTGCTGCTTAAGCGCTCTTTCGGGTCCGGCGTATGCGCAGTGCGCGGGCATCGCATGCAATGCCCTGTTCGGCCGGGCCTTTGAAGACCCTGGACTGCCTGGCACCGTAAAAGAGGTCGGATGGAAACGCTGCGGTTCCTGAACGGTCCCGTTTGCTCCGACGTAACACGGCGCGCTTAAGAAGCCGACGCAGAAGTATAGCACAAACACGCACGTCGTTCACTGATTTCTCAGAATTCGGCGACGGACCCCTTCCGACGAGCGCCGACCGCCTATCGGATGCCCGCCAGACCGACGCCCGCGAGCATCTCGCGCTCGCGCGCCTCCATCTCCTCCGCTTCCTCGTCGGAATGCACATGGTCCCAGCCGCACAGGTGCAAAAGGCCGTGGACCAGCAGCACCGCGAGCTCCTGCTGAGGCGTAGTGCCGAACTGGGCGGTCTGCTCGCGAGCCACGTCGGAGGCAATCACGATGTCGCCGAGCAGATACGGCTCCTCATCGGGAACGCCCGCGTCCTCGAACGCATCGCCCTCGTCGAAATCGTCATCGTAGCCGTCGCATTCGAACGAAAGCACGTCGGTCGGACGATCGATGCCGCGGAATTCCCTGTTCAGGCGATGCACTTCCTCGTTCGTGGTCAACGTGATGGACACCTCGGTGTTTTCCGGCTGGCCTTCCTGCGCCAGCACGTACCGGGAGATTCCCTCGATATCGACTCCTTCGGCGATATCCGCACCGTGTTCGATTTCAACAGCGATATGCATCGACTACCTCTCTCTTTCCATTCTCATGATGCCGCAAGCGACCCTGCGCGATCCAGGGGGGCGCCTGCCGTACGGGACGCGCGACTTCAAGACCGTCTAAGCGCGGCATGTTCCACGCCCGCTGCCCATGCCGCCGCACTCGTACAGAACGAGCGCCGGAGCAACAACGCCCGCCGTCTCCGTGCGAAGGATCGAAGAGCCGAGAGTCACCGGCCACGCGCGGCGGCCGGCCGTAAGCGTCTCCACTTCGGAAGCAGAAAGCCCTCCCTCGGGACCGACGACTACCACGATACGGGCATCTCGGACATCGCGTACGCCGCATTCCTCGAAGGCGGAGCCGAGCGCGGACGCGATAGTCGAAGTGGCAGGACATTCTTCCCAGCATACGAGCACGGCCGTCGCCTCGGCGAACAGGTCGGCCGCCTGGGCGACGCTTACAGGCTCCGACACCTCGGGCACGGCCGCCCTTCCCGCCTGCATGGCCGCGGAACGGGCGATCGCCTGCCAGCGCTGCGTTTTCGCGGCGGTCTTCTTCGCATCGAGCTTCACCACGCTGCGCGAGCACGCAAGCGGCACGAAGGCGCTCACGCCCACTTCGGTAGCATGGCGCACGATATCGTCCATCTTGTCGCCTTTGGCAAGACCCTGCGCCAGCACGACGGTCGGACCGTCTTCGAGGGCGTCGAGCTTCTGGACGATGCGCACCACGATGTCGCCGTCCGTCGAAACGACCTCGCACTCGAAATAATCCTGCGCGGCGTCGACGACGCTGAGATGCTCGCCCGGCTCGAGCCTGAGCACGCGGGCATGTTTGGCGTCTTCGGGGCTCAGGCGCAAGGCGAAGCACGGTTCGGCTTCCAATTCAAGGACCTGTCCGTCGAGAAAGAAATGATGCAAAGACATAGCTCCCCTTCCGAATGGGCTTCCGCCCGCCGCGCCCGCGACGCGCCGGTCAGCCCCGTAATCAAACAATGTCGAAAAGTTTCAATGCCGCAGGCACGTAGACGGCAAGCCCCACGACGACGCTCATGCAGGCCGTGATGAGCGCAGCACCCGCCGCGCAGTCTTTCGCGCGCTTGGCCAGCGGGTGTATTTCGGGCGAAGCCAGATCGACCACCGCCTCAATCGCAGTGTTCACCGTTTCAAGAGCGAGCTGGATGCCGACGCACATGACCACGGCCGCAAACCCCCATACGGGCACCTGCAAAAGCACGCACAGAAGCACGGCCGCCGCCGCCGCGAGGCAATCCACCTTGAAGTTTCGCTCGGACGAGGCGAAACGCACGCCTTGAACCGCGTATCCGAACGACTTGACCAGCGCGTTTTCCCGTTTCAGATCGGCCCCGGTCTTCTCGCTCATAGCCTGAACTCCGTCAACTCGCCCACGCACGCATCTTCGGACACGCGCACTTCATGATAGCTTTCGGTGGTCGCCACGCCGTTCGTCTCGACCAACGCGAGCTCGACCGTTCCTGCGCGACGCGCGAGGTCTTCGTCGCGAAGGCGCTGCGCGACGCTTTCGATGCGCTTGGCGCGCTCGGCCTTCACGGCAGGGTCGACCTGGTCGGCGCGGCAAGCCGCGGGCGTTCCCTCGCGCATCGAATACCGGAAGATATGCATCTTGGAAAAACGGCAGTGCTCGGCCATCGACACCGTGGCCTGGAAATCCTCTTCGGTCTCGCCCGGAAAGCCGACGATGACGTCGGTGGAAAGGGACAACATCGGCATGGCCTCGTAGAGCCTGTCGACCAGGTCCTCGAAATACGCCGCCTTGTAAGGGCGCGCCATTTCCTTGAGAACCTTGGGAGAGCCCGACTGCAGCGGCAGATGCAGATGCCTGCAGATGCGGCCGTCGGATCGCGCCATCAGCTCGATCAGGTCGTCGTGGACGTCGCGCGGCTCGACCGACGAAATGCGGAATCGCACGCCATCGTCGGTCGCTTCGAGCAGGCGTCGCAAAAGTCCCGCAAGCGTCATGCCCTCGAACGCATAGGAACCGAGATTGATGCCCGTCAGGACGATTTCGCGCACGCCCGCCTGAGCCAGGCGGACCGCCTCGGAAACGATTTCGTCGGCAGGCCTCGACCAAGCGCGGCCGCGAGCCACATGAACGATGCAGTACGTGCAGGCGTTGTTGCAGCCGTCTTGCACCTTGATGCCCACGCGCGTGGGGAATTCGTCGCCGACGCGCAGCAAAGGCGCGGCGCCGTGAGGTTCGAAGGAAGACCCCTCGGGAGCGAGCAGCCCCATCATGGAGCCCTTCGGCACCACCTGGACGCGGGCATCCATCGCCTCGAACACCTCGGGCGAGATGGCGGCGGCGCATCCGGTGACGATGACGCGGGCGCGATCGTTCGCACGCAGCGCGCCGCGCACCGCCTTGCGGGTCTTCTTCTCGGCTTCGCCGGTGACGGTGCATGTGTTCACGATGACCAGGTCTGCGGATTCTTCGTCGACCGCTTCGCCTCCGCGGGCGAGCAGAGCTGCGGTGAAGTCGTCGCTTTCGACGCGGTTGACCTTGCAGCCCAAATTGACCACATGAAACGTCTGGGAACGGCGGGGTTCGGTATCGGACACCATCGGAGCCTTTCAACGGAAACATCGATGCGTACGAATATAAGCGAAAACGGCCCCGTAAGGGCCGCGCGCGGGCGGCGCGCTCGAATCAGCATAAAAGCCTTATAGCGAAACGCGAAGCGGCGGCCTTCCGGCCGCCGCGCATGCATGCTCGTTTTCGATCGGCTTAGTTGAACGCGTCGCGCAGCTTCTGCAGCGGGCTGCGCGCATCGGAGACCTCTTCGCCGAACTCCTGCGCCACCTTCTCGAGCAGCTCGCGCTGCTTCTTGGTGACCTTCTTCGGAATAAGGACGTTGATATGCACGTACATGTCGCCGCGCGAATCGGAGTTCAGGCGCGGCATGCCCATGCCCTTCACGCGCACGATCTGCTCGTTCTGGCAACCCTCGGGAATGCGCACCTGCACCTTCTCGTCCTCGAAAATGCCGTCGATTTCGATTTCGGCGCCCAGCGTGGCCTGGATGAAGCTCACGTTGGCACGCGCATGCAGGTTGTCGCCTTCACGCTCGAAGAACTCGTGCGGCTGGATGCGGCAGGTGACGATCAGGTCGCCCGCCTTAGCGCCGTGCATGCCCGCCTCGCCGAAGCCGCTCACGCGCAGCTGCTGGCCCTCGCGGATGCCTGCGGGAACTTCGACCGTCACATGCTGGCGGTCGGGAATGCGGCCCTGGCCCTCGCACTCCTCGCACGGGTTCTCGATGACCTTGCCCGTGCCGCCGCAGTTGCGGCAGGTGCTGGCTGTCTGCATATCGCCGAGGAAGGTGTGCTGCACCGTGACCACGCGGCCGCGGCCCTCGCATTCGGGGCAGTCGACCTCGTGGCCGCCCTCGCCCATGCCGCTGCCGCCGCACGCCTCGCACGGAGCCAGGCGGTCGTAGACGATTTCCTTCTTAGCTCCAGCAGCGACCTCTTCGAGCGTCAGGCGCAGACCGACTCCCATATCGCGGCCTTCCTTGCGCACGTTGGCGCGGCCGCCCGCGGCGCCGCCGAAGAAGCTCGAGAACAGATCGCCCATGCCGAAGCCGCCGCCGAACAGGTCGTCGAAATCGACGTACTGATAGCCGCCCGCCCCGCCTGCGCCGCTCGCGGCGCCAGGAATGGTGCCGAAACGGTCGTACTGGGCGCGCTTCGTGGAATCAGAAAGCACGTCGTAGGCCTCGTTAAGCTCTTTGAAACGGTCCTCGGCGTCGGGAGCCTTGTTGACATCGGGATGAAGTTCGCGCGCCTTGCGACGGAACGCCTTCTTGATTTCGTCGTCGGTGGCGGTTTTCGATACGCCGAGAATAGCGTAGAGGTCTTTTGCCATAACGATTGGTTACCTTCCTCGTATTTACAGGTCGCGCAGCGCGCTTCGTGCGGCGCGGACGGCGTTGATGACTTTCGAATAATCCATGCGCGTGGGGCCGATGACCGCCACGATGCCCGAAGAATCGGACGGGCCGTACTGCGCGGCTATGACCGACACGCCGGAGAGCTGGCTCGCGCCGTTCTCGCTGCCGATGCGCACCTCCAGGGCGTTGCCCGATTCCGCCACGTCGTCGAACAGGTGCATAAGCACGGTATCGTCTTCGAGCACCTGGAGCACGGGAAGCGCGGCGGCGGCGTTGCTGAACTCGGGCTTGTTCAGAAGCGATGAGATGCCGAGCCTGTAAGCGCGGTCCGACTCCCCCGCGTTGAGGCATTCGACCAGCTCGTCGACCACGATACGTCCGAGAGGGCTCGCCAAGGCGTCGGAAGTACGCTGCGCGGCCATGCCGCGGACCTCCGACATCGGCCTTCCCGAAAGAACATCGTTCAAGGCGTTCTGGACGGATGCGAGATCATCGGGCGAAACCTCTTCGGCGAACTCAACGTGGCGGTCGAGCACCTGGCCGTCGTCGGTAACGACCACCATGAGCGCGCGGTAGGGCGTGAACGACACGAGCGACACCTGCTTGACGGCGGTGCCCAGAAGCGAAGGGGCCAAGACGACCGACAGGCAGTCGGTCAGACGAGTGAGGGCCGCAGAGGTCTTCTCCATGAGGTCGTCCATCTTCGAAGCCGCATCGCGCAGCTCGTCGAATGCGGTCCCTTCGGTCCCGTCGCCGTACTCCTCTTCGAGGAGATCGTCGACGAAAGCGCGATAGCCTGCATCGGTGGGAATGCGGCCCGCCGAAGTGTGGGGAGACGTCAGGTAGCCTTCGTCCTCGAGCACCGACAGCTCGTTGCGCACCGTGGCCGGGGATACGCCTAGGCGATAGCGGTCGACGAGCGTACGCGAGCCGACGGGCTGTGCATTGGCGATGTATTCCTCGATGAGCGCCTGAAGCACTCTTTGCCTGCGATCAGACAACACGAATCTCGTCCTCCTTCGCATCGCGAGGTCTGCCGTTCTTTGCATGAATCCGATATGAAGGTGATTCTAGCAGCCTTGAAACACGAGTGCTAACACGTCGTGCAAACGTCACGAACCCGTCATTGAGGGGATTTCTCCGCAGCGTCGTGCGCGGGAAAAGATCGGCATCGCAGGGGCAAAAGAAACGGCCCTCGCCGCACGAAGCGGCAAGGGCCTGAAACGTCGCCTCGTGCGATCCGACGCGACGAATGCAATCGGCTTCGAAGTTCCGTCGCATTTCGAAAAACAAGACCGATGCGGCCTACATAGCTTTTTTGAACCTGTCAATATTGCCATTTTAAGTATATCGATAGGTTCAAATTATTTTTGGACTTATCGATATGAATTACCATTTCATTTTCGATAAGTCCAAAATGGTTCATACGGGAAATATATCGCAATGTCGCAGACCGCACCACCGCGATAAGGCCTTCGGGGCATCACAGGGAACCACAGCTCCGTTATGACCCTTGGGCCAGATACGCGGCCTCTTCCGCTTCGATGCGCGAGCGGTCCGCGAGCAAACCCTCGAGAACCCGGTCGAAATCGGGCAGAGTCACGCAACGATTCAATTCGCCGCGCGCATGGGCGGCGCCGGGGATGCCGTGCAGATACCACATGACGTGCTTGCGCATATACACGAGATTGTTTCCCATGCGATGCGAAAGGATTTCGGCGTGTCGGTGAGCCATAGCGACGCGCTCTTCGACCGTCGGAGAAGCAGGCTCTTCCCCACCCTGCAAGGAGGCCTTCGCGCGCGCGAAAAGCCACGGATCGCCCTGGGCGGCTCGACCGATCATCACCGCATCGCACCCGGTACGCTCGACGAGCGCTACGGCATCCGAGCCGCTGCGCACGTCGCCGTTGCCGATAACGGGAATGGCGACGGCCTGCTTCACGCGAGCCACGACGCCCCAGTCGGCGACGCCGCTGTAGAACTGGGCGGCCGTGCGGCCGTGCACTGCCACCGCGGCGGCTCCCGCGTCTTCGACCCTTCGCGCGAACTCGACGGCGACGTCCTCCCCTTCGTGATAGCCCTTTCGAAACTTCACGGTCACGGGATGCTCGACCGCGGCAGACACCTGGCGTACGATATCGCACGCCGTATCGGGCGTCGTCAGCAAGGCGCTGCCGTCGCCTTTCTTCACGATCTTGCGCGCAGGGCAACCCATGTTGATGTCGATGTAGGCGAGCGCATCGCCCATCTGTTCTTCGACCCAGGCGGCCTCGCGCGCCATGGTATGAGGCTCGTGGCCGAACAGCTGCACGGCGACGCGCTTCTCGTTGGGCGCTCGGTCGAGCAGATGGCGCGTCTTCTCGTTGGCAAACGAAAGGGCCTTCGACGACACCATCTCGGTATAGGTCAAATCGACGCCACACTCGACGCACAGCTGTCTGAAGGCGAGGTCGTTCACGCCCGCCATGGGCGCAAGCAGCACGGGGACGTCGGCATGCCCGCCACCCGCCGACGCGTTCGACGCGAACTTACGGAGCCAGCTCATAGATCCTCCCATACAGCTCGTTGCCAAGAAGCCAACCGCCGAACGTCGGCACGAAACGTCCGTCCTTACGCTCGACCAGATTGTCGCGCACCAAGCCCCTGAACGTCTCCTGCACCGTCGGAAGCAGCAGCGCCGCCTCGAGCACCTCTTCCTCGGAGACGCCGCGGCACATGCGCATCTTCATCATGAGGTCTTCAGCGGCCATCTGACGGCGATCGAGGTCGTCGACCACTTCGCCGTCCTGAACGCGCATGCGGCGCGCGTCGTTTTGCGTCATCGTGACGGCCGACAAGCCGAGGCCGAGATACGGCACGCCCGTCCAGTAGGCTATGTTGTGCTTGCACTCGTAGCCTTCCTTGGCGTAGCTTGCCACCTCGTAACGATGGAAGCCTGCGGGCGCCAACACATTGGGCGCCATGGACATCATGAGGGCCTCCTGCTCCTCGTCCACATCGTCGATCTGCCCCTTGTCGACCATCTTCTGAAACGGCGTGTGCTCCTCGATGGTGAGCGGATAGACGCTGACATGCGTCACGCCCAAATCGACCGCCTTGTTCAAGCTTTCGAGGAACATCTCGGGCGTCTGGCCCGAGATGCCGCACATCAAATCGACGGACACGTTCTCAAAGCGCTCCTGCGCCATGTGGACGGCCTCTTCGGCGCGCGCGCCGTCATGGACGCGGTCGAGCGTGCGAAGCAGGCCGTCGTCGAAGCTTTGCACGCCGATGGACAGGCGGTTCACGCCAAGCGCGTAGATGTCGCGAATCAGTTCGGGCGTGATGCTTTCGGGATTCGCCTCCATGGAGCACTCCACCTCGGGCGTCAGGTCCATGGATACGCCCAGCGTGTACAGCAGGTTGGAAAGATGCTTCGAGCCGATGTACGAAGGCGTGCCGCCGCCGAGGTACACCGTTTCGATCGCCGAGAGCTCGCCCTCTTTCGCATTGCGGCGGATGTCCAGGATGAGCCGCTCGATATACTCGCCGATTTCGGGGCTGTCGCGCTCGACCGCGCGCGTGGCGAAATCGCAATAAGCACAACGATGTTTGCAGAACGGAAGATGGATATAGAGCGCTTTATAAGGGTCGTGTGGCATTGCCGTCCTCCCTCGTATGGAACCGTGCGCGGCATCGTACAAGGATGCCGCGCGCTGCGAACAGCGCCCAGCGGAATGGCCGCCGGGCGTGGTTGCTTCAACGTTAAAGATACATGCGCGAGCCTTGGCGCGCCTTGAATTTGCGAGCGAACACGAATTTCGCGATCCTGTATTTCATCCCCTTGATGCTTCGTCCCTTCAGGCGGCATGCATGCACGCATCGCATGCATGAAATGCATCGCGACGTGTCGGTCGCCGAAGGATTCTCTTCGGGAATGGCGCCGGTCGGACAGACGCGGGCGCAGACCCCGCACGACGTGCACCCGCCATTCGCTTTCGGGGAGAACGGAACGCCTTTGAACTCCCTATAAGGACGACTGCCGGGAACGGCAGGGCGCGAAAGCGTCGACGGATCGTCGGCGGCATTCATCTTCGCGACAACAGACGAAGCGAACGTATCGATGTCGGCGCAATCTTCGCCATCAGGCCTTCCGACGGCGACATCGACCATCAGGCTATGATGCGCGACGAAGGCGGCAGCCGCGACGACACGAAAGCCCGCCTGCTCGGCAATATCGGAAAGCTCGATCAACGTATCGTCGATATCACGGTTCCCATACGTCGCCACCAAAACGGCAAATGCGCCGCCTCCGTAGCACGAGGCGATTTTTTCGACCGCCGGAGCGGGCACACGACCGCCATACGAAGGAACCCCTATCACGACGACGTCATCAGGACCGAACCGAAGATCGACAACCGCATCGCAAGGTGTGATATCGAACGATGACTCGAATCCGCCTAAACCGTCGCACACCCTCGAAACGACCTCCTTTGTCGTTCCTGCCCCTGTAAAATAAATGGCCGTTACTTTTCGATCGATCATTGCTCCCCCTCACGAAAAGACGGCCCCGCCAAACGGAGCCGTCGCCAGATAAACAATGCCTATAATATCCCGAGTAAAAGACAGAGTGAAAAATCCATCACAGCAGCAGCCTTCGTACACACCCTATTCGTCCACTTTAAGGATGGCCATGAAGGCTTCCTGCGGAACCTCGACGTTGCCGATGGCCTTCATGCGCTTCTTGCCGGCCTTCTGCTTCTCGAGTAGCTTGCGCTTACGCGAGATGTCGCCGCCGTAACACTTGGCAAGCACGTCCTTGCGCTTCGCGCGGACCGTCTGGCGCGACAACACGCGGCCGCCGACGGCGGCCTGGATGGGTACCTCGAACATCTGCTGCGGGATAATCTCTTTGAGCTTCTCGCACAGCACGCGGCCGCGGTCGTAAGCCTTGTCCTTATGAACGATGAAGGACAGCGCGTCGATCGGCTTGCCGGAAAGCAGGATATCGAGCTTCTGAAGAGCGCCCGGCTTGTAGCCGAGGTACTCGTAATCGAGGCTCGCATAGCCCTTCGTGCGGCTCTTGAGCTGATCGAAGTAATCGAGGATCAGCTCGGACGACGGAATTTCCCAGATCATCTCGACCGTGGTGGCGGACAGGTAGTTCATGGTCTTGAACGTGCCGCGATGCGCCACCGTGAGGTCCATCACGGCGCCCACGTAATCGGGCGGGATCATGATGGTGGCCTTGAGATAAGGCTCTTCGACATGATCGATTTCGGACGGGTCGGGCATATCCTGCGGCGAATGCAGGCTCACCATGTCCTTGTTGGTCTTGTAGACATGGTATTCGACACTCGGCGCCGTCGCGATCAGGTCGAGGCCGAACTCGCGCTCGAGACGCTCCTTGATGACCTCCATATGCAGCAAGCCCAAAAAGCCCACGCGGAAGCCGAAGCCCAGCGCATGGCTGTTCTCAGGCTCCCAAATAAGCGCCGGGTCGTTGAGGGAAAGTTTCTCGAGCGCCTCTTTGAGCGCCTCGTACTGATCGCCGTCGATCGGGAACAGACCCGTATACACCATGGGTTTCGCCTCTCGATAGCCGGGCAACGGCTCGGTGACGCCGCCCGTCTTCGCCGTGATCGTATCGCCCACGCGGACCAGGGAAACATCTTTGAGACCCGTGACCAGGTAGCCGACCTCGCCGACCGAGAGCTCGGGCAGGGCGATTTCAGCAGGACGGCGGGCGCCGACCTCTTCAACCTGGAGTTCGGTTCCCGCATTGACCAGACGGACCATATCGCCCTTCTTGATCGATCCGTCGACCACGCGCACCAACGCAACCACGCCGCGGTATACGTCGAAATAAGAGTCGAAGATCAGCGCGCGCAGCGGCGCGTTCGGGTCGCCTTCAGGCGCGGGAATCATATGCACCACGGCTTCGAGCAAATCGGGGATGCCCTCGCCCGTCTTGCCGCTCGCCAGAATGGCGTCTTCGGCAGGAATGGCGAGGCCGTCTTCGATCTCGCCCTTGACGCGCTCGGGTTCGGCGGCCGGAAGGTCGATCTTGTTAATGAGGGGGATGATCTCGAGGTCGGCGTTCATCGCCATCATAGCGTTCGCCACGGTCTGGGCTTCGACGCCCTGCGTCGCGTCGACGACCAGCACGGCGCCCTCGCACGCCGCAAGGCTTCGGCTCACCTCGTAAGTGAAGTCGACATGGCCCGGCGTGTCGATCAGGTTGAACTGATAGACCTGACCGTCGTCGGCCGTGTAATCCACGCGGACGGCCTGGCTCTTGATCGTGATGCCGCGCTCGCGTTCGATATCCATGCTGTCGAGCAGCTGCTCGGTCATATCGCGCGAAGAAACCGTGCCGGTCAGCTCGAGAACACGGTCGGAAAGCGTCGATTTGCCGTGGTCGATATGAGCGATGATGCTGAAATTCCTGATAAAGCGGGGATCGGTTGCCATGATGTCCTGTTCGTTCCTCGATACCGCGCTCACGCGCGTTCCGTTATCCGATACATAGCCTCGAAGGCGTGTTTGTCGCCGTGTATTGTATCGCTCGACGCCCTCGGGCGCGACGACTCGGCGGCCGAAAGGCTACGCCTGCGCCAAATAGCGTTCGATGACCTTCTTAAGGTCATCGATGCCGGTGCCGTTTTCTGACGAACACGGCACGACCTCGACCTCGGGGCCGAAGACGAGCTGCTTGCGCAGCGCCGCGACCTGGCGAAGCATCTGGGTCTTGCTCAGCTTGTCCGCCTTGGTGAGCACCACCATGAAGGGAAGCTCGGCCTCTTTGAGAAAGTCGATCATCTGCACATCGAGCTTCGTTGCAGGATGGCGGATATCGATCAGCGAGACCACGAGCCTGAAGTCGCGGTCCTGCTCGAAATAGCCGTTGATCATCTCGGCCCAGCGCACTTTTTCGGACTTCGACACCTGCGCATAGCCGTATCCCGGCAGGTCGACGAAATGAGCGCCTTCGGCGTCGAAGAAATTGATCGTGGAGGTCTTGCCCGGCTTCGAAGACACCTTCGCGAGCTTCTTGCGGTTGAAAAGCTTATTGAGCAGCGAAGACTTGCCGACGTTCGAACGTCCGACGAATGCGATTTCGGGACGCGTCGACACGGGAAGCTGGGAAGACGTTCCGTAGGCGGCAGCGAATTTGACGTTGTGGTAATTCATCGTGTCTCCTATCTTGTCGGCCTTATCCTAGCCGATTGCATGCACGGCGCCCCGAAAAACAGGAAAACGCGCATGAGAGGAACCGGCCCGGCATCCGTGGATTTCGAAGCGATGCGAGCCTATACAAAGAGAGGCTCCGACGAATCGGAGCCTCTTTCCCCTTGAATGTGCGGTAAAACCGCGAGTTGCTTTATTCAGCGGCCTCTTCAGCGGCAGCCTCGGCCTCAGCCTCAGCCTTAGCCTTGGCCTCATGAGCGGCAGCCTCGGCCTTCAGGGTAGCCTCGCGACGGACGGCCTTCTCCTTGGCGGCAGCCTCGTAAGCGGCCTTCTTAGCGGCCTTCTTAGCGGCCTTCTTGCCGCCGTCCTTAGCGACGGGCATCTTCTTCTCGCGCTTGGGGGCGGCCGCGATGTCCTCGGCGGTCACGACGGTGTTGGCGAGAGCCATGACGCCGCTCTTACGATTGGCAGCCTGGTTCTTGTGAATGATGCCCTTGGAAGCGGCCTTGTCGAGCAGACGGCAAGCCTCCTGAGCGGCGACGTAAGCCTTCACGCCATCCTTGGCCTCGACAGCCTCGCGCACGCGGCGGACGGCGGTCTTGAGCTCGGACTTGACGGCGCGATTGCGCTGGCGGGCCTTCTCGGCGGTCAGGATACGCTTTTTCTGACTTTTGATGTTTGCCACAGTTTTTCCTCCAGTTTTCATTGGGGTGATGGAAGCGAGGCGTCTCGTTGAAAGCCTTCGCCTTCGCGGCATCGGTGCCGCATGCTTAAGCGCAGGTACGCCCCTTCGTCGAATGCGACGATCCAGGCGCGACGGGCATGTGGACAAGGCCCGCATCACGCAAAAGCGACATTGAATTATACGGGGCTATCAGGCGCTCGTCAAGGGAAAAATGCGTTCCTTCGTATCCCATATCGAATGCCCGACGCAGCATCAGGAACGCAGCACCTCCAGCATCCATTCGAGAAACGCTTCGTCGGCTTCGGCGCCGCTTTTCATGGCCTGCTCGCAATCGCGCGCCGATGACAACGCCGCCCTCAGCTCGGCGGCCTTCCACCGGCGCGCCCACGTGCCGTGATTCTTCACGCGCCACTCGGGGACCTTCAGATGCGCGGCGAGGGGCTTCGCGCCGCTTTGCCCGCGCGCGGCGAGCGCATGGGCGCATATCAGCTCGCGAACGCGCGTCGTGCACATGCCGATCAGCGCATAAGGAGAGGTCGATTCCATCTTCGGCAGCAGGCTCACGCATTTCGCGATGTCGCGGGCCGCGAAGGCGTCCGTGAATTCCCACGGCTTCACCTCGGCCGTGCGCGCCACCATGGCGTCGACCTCGGCGGGGCCGAGCGGCCTGCCGTCCGGCCCATGCGCAACGGCGAGCTTTCTCAGCTCGGCGTCGATGCGGACCGTGTTCTCGCCCACCAGGTCGACCAGGCGCTGCGCGGCGGCGTCGTCCATCGTGATGCCGTGCGTCACGGCCATGCCGCGCACATTGCGCGCGAGCTCGTATTTCTTGACGGGCGCGCAATCGATCACCGCACGCGAGCCCACGGAAGCGACCGCTTTGTAGAGTCGGGTGTTCTTAGCGAGCTTGCGGGCGACGAGACACAAGACCGTAGTCGGCGAAGGCGACGCGAGATACGCCGTGACGGCTTCGGCGTCCGCCTTTTTGAGCGTGTCGGCCGAAGAAACGACGACGAGGCGCACATCGCTTGCGAACGGCATGGTGTTGCACGCCGAGACGATATCGCCGCCCGAAGCGGTTTCTCCGTCGAACGAATCGCAGTTGAAATCGATGTCGCCGAGCTTGGCGATACGGGCGCGCAGACGCTTGAGCACGGTTTCGCGCTTGAGTTCGTCTTCTCCGTTGATGAGGTATGCACTGAGCAGTGCGTCTTTTCCAGCCATGGGCCCAGTGTAGCGCATCGCGGCGACGAGAGCCCGACCGTCATTCTTTCTGTACGAATACCTCTATCGCGTCACCTTCGAAACGGCACGTCACGTCCCCCTGCTCGTCCGTCCTGAAAACATCCATGCCGCCGCGGGCGAATTCCTCGAGCGCCTCGGCCGACGGGTGGCCGTAGCGATTGCTCTCGCCAACGCTCACGAGCGCGATCTTCGATCCGACCCTGCGCGAAAAACCCTCGTCGACACCTGCCTTGCTGCCGTGATGCCCCGCCTTCAGCACATCGACGCGCCCGATGCCCGCGCGATCGAGCATCTCGCGTATCTGGCGCGCCTCGGCGTCGCCGGTCAGAAGGACGCTCGCCTCGGGTTCGCCGTCGCCCTGCTCGTCATAGCTCACGAGCAGGCACAGGCTGTCGGCGTTTCCGCCCTCTTCCTCGAACCCGTACGGCCACACCGCCGTGCACGAGAACTTTCCGACCCGGACCGCGTCGCCCGCACGCAGGCCCCTCGCATGCCCGGAACCCGCGACATCGCGCGCCGTGTCCACGAGCGCACGGCAATCGTCGCACCCACATGAGAAGGCGCCGTCGGCGAGCAGCACGTCGCCCGCGAGGTAGGGCGCAAGCATTTCGAGGCATCCGCAATGGTCGTCGTCGTGATGGGACACGAGTACGCCGCCTATCGACGACACGCCGTTGCGGGCAAGGGCCGCCAGAAGCCTCTGCTCCTGGTTTCCCGTATCGACCAGCAGCGACTTCCCTTCGCTTCGCACGAGGAGCGCATCCCCTTGCCCCACATCGAGCATAATCACCTCGTCTTTCGCCGCGAACGGAGCGAAAGCGAGCCATGCGCATAAAACGACGGGCGCGGCGCAAAGCGCAATGCGCAGCGTCCGCGCGCGCGGCATGGGCCACGACGCCCAGAGCACCGCCACGGCGCATGCGACGATCGCCCCCGCGGATACGATATCGCCCGTCGCGGGAAGCGACGAATACGGCAGGTCGGCCGCGAAGGCGGCGCCTGCGCAGAGAAGCTCGGCAGGAAACGACAGCGCGCCCAAGACGACGCCTTGCGCCCAAGGAAGCGCGGCGCATAAGGGCAACGCCGCCAAGCCTCCCGCCAACAGGAGCGAGAACACGGGCGCGGCCGCGAGATTCGCAAGCGGCGCGATGAGCGTGATGCGCGAGAACACGGCCACGGTGGCGGGCGCAATCGGGAGGCTTGCGGCCGCAGTCAAGGCGAACGCCTCGCATGCCGGCGCGCATCGTCCCGCGCACGCGCGATCGAGCCACGACGCGAACAAGGGCGTGAGCACGATCACGCCGAACGTCGAGGCGGCGGACAGGAAAAACGAAAGCGACAGCGCGTTATACGGATTCAGAGCTATAAGCACGCATACGCACACCGACAGCGCCGCGAGCGCCGACGAGCGCCTGCGCGCCCAAAACGACAACACCACGATGCACGACATCGCCGCCGCACGGATAACGGGGGCCGACAACCCCGTGAACACGGCATAGACCGCGTAAAAAGCGCACATCAGCAGCGTGCACGAGCGCTTGGGGACTCCGAGACGCTTCATGACGCCGCCCGCAAGCGCCGCGACCACCGCCAGATGCGACCCCGACACCGCCACCATGTGGGCGAGCCCGATCGCCTTCATGTCGTCATACATTCCGCCGCGGTCCAAATCGACCCGGTCGCCCGTCACGAGCGCCCGCACGAGCGCGGCGCCGCGGGTCTGCATGCCGTCGAAAAGCCCCGACGCCCAACGACGCAGCTCGACTAAAGGGCCGAGCGCGCCGCACGGCATCCGGACGAGCTCTCCTTCGACATACGCGTCGGCCGCAAGGCCTTGCTGGGCGAAACGCATCCTGTTCGCCTCGGAAAAAACATCGAAGGTCGCATATGCCTCGAAGCGTTCGTGCGCCATGTAGCGCACCTCTCCGCGATACAGCACCCTGACGTCGCAGCTCGCCTCGCCGCACGTCGCACGAGCGGGTGCGCTGTAGCCGAACTCCCCCTCGTGCGCATCTTCGACGAGCTCGAAGGTCCACACGCCCGGCGCAAGCCCCTCGGGAAGCGGAAGCTCGGGATCGTACGAGACGAAAAACAGGGCCGCGGCGACGGCCCACGCCGCAAGGGCGCAGAAAAACGCGAGCGGAGCGGACGGGCGACGCGCGGGTCCGATTGCACCGCCGCGGCGCTCGTACGCGCCTTCGTCGAGCAGCCTCATTACACGCAGATGCTTTCCCGCAGCTTGGCGAACTTCTTCTCGCCTATGCCGCTGACGCGCATGATGTCTTCGACCGATGAGAACGGCCCGTTAGCTTCGCGCTCGTCGACGATCGCCTGGGCTGTGGCGGGACCGACCCCGGCAAGCGCATCGAGCTCGGAAGCGTCTGCAGTGTTGATGTTGACGACCGCGGGAGCCGACGAGACGGACGCCTCGCCCCTGGCGGCGGGAGCGTGCCCG
>JARIED010000006.1 GCA_029266945.1 Slackia sp.
GGCCCCGCGTTCTCGCGGGGCCGACGGATTCGACCTAGAGGTCCATATTGCCCATCATGTCCTGAAGCTTCTTCAGGTCCGACATCTTCATGCCGCCCATGCCGGGGATGCCCAGACGCGGCTTGCGGCCCTTCTTGCCTTTCTTGCCCTTCTTGCCGCGGCCGTTCTGCATGGCCTCGGCGGCGGGCATGGCCTTCTTGAGCATCTTGCGCGTCTCGTGGAACTGCTTCATCACCTGGTTGACCTCCTGCGCCGTGGTGCCGGAGCCTGCGGCGATGCGGGCGCGGCGGCTGCCGTTGAGCACTTCGGGATGCTCGCGCTCGTACTTCGTCATGGAGAAGATCACCGTCTCCATGCGGTCGAGGGCGCCTTCGTCGACCTGGCCGGAAGCCATGGCCTTATCGCCGCCGGGCAGGGCGCTGACCAGCTTGCTGATGCCGCCCATCTTTTTGACCTGCTTCTTGATCTCAAGGAAGTCGTTGAGGTTGATCTGGGCCTTGGCCATGCGGGCCGTGGTCTCGGCCTCGATTTCTTCGGCCTGCACCTTCGAAGCGTGCTCGATCAGCGAGACGACGTCGCCCATGCCCAGGATGCGCTTGGCCATGCGGTCGGGATGGAACTCCTCGAGGCTGTCAGGCTTTTCGCCTGCGCTGATGAACTTGATCGGCTTGCCCGTAACCTGCTTGAGCGAAAGCGCGCCGCCGCCGCGGGCGTCGCCGTCCATCTTGGACATGATCACGCCGTCGAATTCGACCTTCTCGGCGAAGGCCTGGGCGACGTTGACCACGTCCTGGCCGGTCATGGCGTCGACCACCATGAGGATCTGGTCAGGCTTGACGGCCGCCTTGATCGCGGCGGCCTCGTCCATCATGGCGTCGTCGACGTGCAGGCGGCCCGCCGTGTCGACGACCACCACGTCGCGCAGGTTGTCGATTGCGAAGCGCACGCCTTCCTCGGCGATGCGCACCGGGTCCTGGCCGTCGCCGCGATACACCTTCACGCCCATCTCGTCGCCGAGCGTCTGCAGCTGGTCGGCGGCGGCGGGACGGTACACGTCGCAAGCCACGAGAAGCGGGCTGTGGCCCTTGCTCTTCAGCAAGTAGGCCAGCTTGGCCGACGCCGTGGTCTTGCCCGAGCCTTGCAGGCCGACGAGCATGATGACGTTGGGAATACGGCTGGTGAGCACGAGTTTCGAATCGGACTGGCCGAGCAACGCGGTGAGCTCGTCGAGAACCACCTTCACCACGTTTTGCGCAGGCGTGAGCGAATCAAGGATCTCGGCCTCGAGACAGCGCGCCTTGGTGGCCGCGACGAATTCCTTGACGACCTTGAAGTTGACGTCGGCTTCAAGCAGCGCCATGCGGATCTCGTGCATGGCCGCGTTGATGTCGTCCTCGGTCAGGCGGCCCTTCGAGCGCAGGCCCGAGAAGATCCCCTGCAAGCGGTCGGAAAGATTATCGAACATGGAAAAGAGCTCCTTTGAGACATCGAGCAGGCTTATTTTCGTGAATCCCGTCTATTATGCAGCACCCCGCCCCGCCGGGAGAAAAAAAGTCCCGGATTACGCGATGAATCCGGGACCGCGAGACCAGGCGGTCGAATACGGGCGGAAAAGCCCCTAGGAACGCTCGTCGAAATCGCCCACGAACGCGCGGGCGAAATCATGCGCGTCGAAATCTTTGAGATCGCCCAGGCCCTCGCCCACGCCGACCCTGAGCACGGGCAGTTCGAGCTCGTGGCTGACAGCCAGCGCGATGCCGCCCTTGGCCGTGCCGTCGAGCTTGGTCACGATCACGCCGTCGAGTTTGAGAGCGCGGTCGAACTCGCGCGCCTGGGCCAAGCCGTTCTGGCCGGTGGTGGCGTCGATCACGAGAACCGTGTACACGGGGAGCTTCGAGCGCTTGCGCACCACGTTGACGACCTTTTCGAGCTCGCGCATCAGGTCGGCCGACGTATGTAGGCGGCCCGCCGTATCGATCAGCACCAGGTCGGCGTTTTTCTGCTCGGCGCGCTCGATCGTGTCGTAGCACACGCTGGCCGGATCGCTGCCGCGCTCGCGCGTGCAGATTTCCACATCGGCGCGGCGCGCCCATTCCTCGAGCTGCTCGATCGCGGCGGCGCGGAACGTGTCGGCGCTGCCCAGCAAGACGGTGCGGCCCGCATCGGTGGCCTCCTTGGCCAGTTTGCCGACCGTCGTGGTCTTTCCTGCGCCGTTGATGCCGACGAAGAGCACGCAAGCGGGCTGGCCGCCGAAGACCTCTTCGCCGCCGGCGCAAAACGCCTCGGCCATGCGGTCGTTGAGCATGTCGAGCACGGCATAGGCGTCGGGCAAGGCCTTGCGCGTCGCCTTGTCGCGCAGGTCCTCGACGATGTCGCTGGCGGCGGCGCCGCCGATGTCGGCCAGGATGAGCGTCTCTTCGAGGCCCTCCCAGAACTCCTCGTCAAGATCGGGACCGCGGTCGAGCAAGACGTTCATCTGCTCGGTGAACTTTTCGCGCGAACGCGCCAAGCCTTCGCTGATGCGGCTGAAGAATCCCATGAGGGTCTCCTTTCCAATATCCGTTAGAGGGGAAGCGCGGGCACGCCGCCCCTATCGTTTCGTGCGAGACGCCTTGTCGAGGCGTTGCGAGACCACCTTGGTCACGCCATCGGCCTGCATGGAGACGCCGTAGAGCACATCCGCCATCTCCATCGTGCGCCGCTGGTGCGTGATCATGATCAGCTGCGTCTCGTGACGCAGCGTATCGAGATACGCGAGCAGGCGCCGCAGGTTGCTGTCATCGAGCGCCGCCTCCACCTCGTCGAGAATATAGAAGGGCGTGTGCCTGATGCTGTATACCGCGAAGAGCAGAGCGATGGCGACGAGCGATTTCTCTCCGCCGCTCATAAGCGTCATCTTGGCGATCTTCTTGCCGCGCGGCTGCGCATGGACCTCGACGCCGAGGCGCCCAGCGTCGTCGAGCGCAACCAGCTCGAGCGAGCCCGAACCGCCTGGGAACAGCTGCGCGAAGATGCGCCTGAAGTTTTCGTCGACACGTCCGAACGTGACGTCGAACTGCTCTTTCATACGCGCGTCGATGGCGGACACGATGCGCCGCAAGGCGCGGCGGGCCGCTTCGACATCCTCGATCTGCGACGAAAGGAAATCATAGCGCTCTTTGGCGGCTTCGTATTCCTCGGCGACCGACGGATCGATCGAACCGATGGATTTCAGGCGCTTGGCCAGCCTGGCGGCCTGTTCTTCGGCGGCGGCGCGGTCGTCGGGCGGGGCGATTTCAATCGCCTTCTCGATCGGCACTCCGCGATCGCGCACGATCGCGGCGACGGCGGCTTCCACCTGCACCTCGAGCTTGCCCTTGCCGACACGCACCTCGCCCAGCGCGGCGCGCGCTTCTTCGAGGCGCTCTTGGGCCTTGGCGGAATCGACGCGGGCGCCCTCGATCGCATCGGAAAGCTCGCTCGAACTGCTCTGGGCGACGGCGGCCTTGCCCGCAAGGTCGTCCACCCGCGCCCGCGCGCTTTCGCGCAGCGCCGCGAACGCGCCGTGCAGAGGATCGATACGCCGCTCGGCCCGCTCGAGCACGCGTATCCGACCGGCCGCCCGCTCGCGCGCCTTCGACGCGCGGTCGAGGTCGGCCTGGCGCTCGCGGCATTCGCGTTCGAGCGATTTCGAGCGCTCGACGACCGTGGCATGCTCGAGCCTCGCCCCGGAAAGCTCCGCCTGCAGGCGGCTTTCATCTCGAAAGGCCGCCTCGCGAGCGGCCGAAGCAACGGCCCTGCGCTCCTCGAGCTGCGCGCGCCGTTCGCGACATGCCTGCGCCGTATCGGCCAACCGGTCCATTTCGGGCCGGACGGCCGCAAGCTTCTCGAGCGCATCGGACAAATCGTCCGCGACCGCGCGCAACACGGACTCGTTCGAGGCGATGCGCGCCCTCGCACGGGCAAGATCGGCGCGAGCGCTTTCGGCCTCGCCTTCGCTTCGAGCGTACGCCTGGGAAAGCTCGAGGCTTTCGGCCTTCGCCGCCTCCAGCGCGCGCTCGGCCTCGGCAAGGTCGTTTTCGGCGGCGCGCAGGACACGTTCGTCCTCGTCGAAAACGGTCTGCAGCTCGGCGAGCTCGCGCTCGCGGGCAAGCAGGCCCGTGCGGGCGTCGGCACCCGAACCGAACGACACCTTCGCACCCGGACGCACGACGAATCCGTCGGGCGTAGCGAAGCGAAGCCTCGGATCGCCTTGCGCGGCATGGACGGCCGCCTCGTCGAACGACGGGACCAGCATCACATCTCCGAGCAGCGACTCCATCGCCGCGGAAAGCGTCGCGGGATATTCGATCCGGTCGAGCAGGCGTCCGTCCACGACAGGCCGCTCGCAGGCATCGGATGCGATCAGCACGCTGGCGGCGCCTTCGACGCGGGCATCCGAAAGCGCCGCGGCGATCGCGCAGGCCCGTTCAGGGCTCGTCACGCACAAGGCGGCCAAATCGTCGGCGAGAAGCTGCTCGACGAGCGCCTCGAGCTCCTGCGGAACCTTGATACGCGACGAGACGGAAAACGTCTGCGCATCGAAATCCTTCGCATGGGCGCGCATCCAGGCCGAAGCCTCATCGCGGCCCGCAAGGTTTCGACGCAGCTCGACGAGCGCCGCGATGCGTCCCTCGGTCTTCTGCGCGGCGCGGCGTGCGCTCTCGCACGCATCGCGCGCGGCGGAGGCGCGCGCGGCGGAGGCGCCGACCGCGGCGGAGGCGGCTTCGCTTCTGCCCTTCAGCTCGGCCAGACGCGCCGCGGCGCAGGCCGCATCGCACTCGAGGCGCTGAGCCTCGGCGCGCTCCGATTCGAGCTCGGCGGACAGCTCCGCTTTTTTCGACTCGAGCAATTCCTTGGAAGACAGGCGTCCGGCAAGGCCGTCTTGCAACTCGGCCCTGCGCGCGAGGGCGGCATCGAGCTCGCGTTCGCAGACGCGCATGCCGGCCTGGATTTCGGAAAGAAGCCCATCCGCGCGAGCGCGCTCGGCGCCCGCCTGCGCATGGCCGCGCGCGAGCTCGTCGATTGCCGACGCCAGCGCATCACGACGCGCCGCGATATCGCCCGCCTTCTCGCGAAGCTCGGACACTTCGCGCTCGATGCGCTCGATGCGCCGCGCGCTGCCCGCGAACGTCTCGCGCGCCGAGGCGAGGCGCTCGCGGATCCCGCGCGCCTTTTCGCGAAGAAGCATGTCGTTTGATTCGAGGCGCTCGAGCGCCATATGGACACGGCCGCGCTGCGCGGTCAGGTCGCTCACATAGAGGCCCTTCTCCTGCAGGAGCGCCTGGAGATTTTCGAGCTTCGCCGAGGCCTCGTCGGCGGAAAGGCGCGCCATGTCGATCGCGGCGGCCGCCTCGCGCTCACGCAGCAGCGTGTCGTCCCAGCGCACCCGCAAGACGCGCAGGTCGTCCACGGCGAGCATCAGCTCGAGCTCGGCGAGTTCTTTGGAAACGGATTCGTAGGCCTGAACGCGAGCGGCCTTGCGGGCAAGCGGCTTGAGCTGGCGCTCGACTTCGGCGGCGACGTCTTTGACGCGCGCCAGATGGGCGTCCATCGCTGCGAGTTTGCGCTCGGAGCGCTCCTTGCGCTGCTTATGCTTAAGAACGCCTGCGGCCTCTTCGATCAAGGTGCGGCGGTCTTCGGGCCTGCTCGCCAGAATCGCATCGAGATTGCCCTGCCCGATGATGGAATGCGCGCCCGTTCCCAGGCCCGTATCGTGCAGGATGTCCATGAAATCCATGCGACGCGCCGGCGAGCCGTTGATCAGGTATTCGCTTTCGCCGCTGCGGTACATGCGCCGCGTCAGCGACACTTCGGAAAAATCGACCGGCAGCGTGCCGTCGGCGTTGTCGAGCACCAGGTCGACTTCGGCCACGCCGACGCTCTTGCGCGCCGAAGACCCCGCGAAGATGACG
Source organism: Slackia sp. (assembly GCA_029266945.1). Taxonomy (GTDB): domain Bacteria; phylum Actinomycetota; class Coriobacteriia; order Coriobacteriales; family Eggerthellaceae; genus Slackia. The sequence goes on from JARIED010000006.1 coordinate 5,934, forward strand.
TCTTCCATCGCCTGGCCGCGCAGGTTCTTCGCATTACGCTCGCCGAGGACCCAAAGCACCGCATCGGAGATATTCGATTTTCCCGATCCGTTCGGGCCGACCACAGCCGTGATGCCTGGTTCGAGCGATACCACGGAGCGGTCGGCAAACGATTTGAACCCCTTGAGGACAAGCGATTTGAGGTGCATTCCTAGCCTTTAATCTTTTTCTCGGCGCGAGCCTGCTTCTTCTCCTGCTTGGCTTTCGCCTTGTCGGCCTTCGACGTCTTGCTGAAGCCGAGCGAGTCGAGCGCGGTCTTGGCGGCCTGGCTCTCGGCCTCTTTCTTCGTGCGGCCCATGCCGCTCGCAAGCGCCTTCATGCCGGCGAAGACCTGGGACACGAACGTGCGGTCATGCGGCGGACCCTGCGTTTCCACGAGCTTGTACGTGGGCGTGATGCCTTCTTCTTGCAGCTTTTCCTGCAAGGCGCTCTTCGGGTTTTCCGGTTCGCGCGCCATGTCGATCGACATGCGCGGAATGAGCGTGCGACCTACGAATTCCTGCGCGCCTTCGATGCCGGCGTCCAAGAACAGCGCGGCCACGATGGCCTCGTAGACGTTCTCGAGAGCCGAATGAAGACCGCGGCGACCCGTGCCGCGCTCGGAGGAGCCGAACACGATGACGTCGGCGAAGCCGAGCTTCTCGGCGACCGACGACAGACTCGCGCCCGAAACGAGCGCCACTTTGATGCGCGTCAGACCGCCCTCGTCGAGGTCGGGGTATTCGTGGAACGCCGCGTTGGCGACGATGGCGCCCAGAATGCTGTCGCCGAGGAACTCGAGGCGCTCGTAGCTGAACTTGACGGGCATGCCCTCGGTTGCGGAAGGATGGGTGATGGCGGCAAGAAGGATGGCGGGGTCGCGGAACTCGTATCCGACGATGCGCTGCGCGGCCTCGATCTTGCTCTGCTGTTCTTCGGTGTGCGTCATCTACTTACCCACCGCCTCGGCGATAAGGCCTGCAACGTCTTTGCGCACCATGTCGGCCGACGCGAGCACGCCGTTTTCGATAGCGGTCGCATTGCTGGAGCCGTGACCGACCAGACAGACGCCCGCAACGCCGAGCAGCGGCGCGCCGCCGTAGGTGTCGGCATTGATGCTGTCTTTGAGCTCTTTGAGGTCCTTCTTCAGGGCCAGACCGCCCACCTTGGCCTTCAAAGACGACGTCATGACGTCCTTGAGCGCGCTGAACAGCGCTTTGGAGGTTCCCTCGATGGTCTTAAGGGTGACGTTGCCCGTGAATCCGTCGGTCACGATGACGTCGTAGGCGGCGTTGATGATGTCGTTGCCTTCGGCATTGCCCGCGAAGCCCGGCACGTTCTCCTTCATGAGGGCGAACGTCTGCTGAGCGAACTGCGAGCCTTTGGTATCCTCTTCGCCGATGTTGAGAAGCGCGATGCGCGGATTCTTGATCCCGACGATCTTCTCAGCATAGATGGCGGCCATCCGAGCGAATTGCACCAGGTATTCGGGCTTGCAATCCGCATTCGCCCCGATGTCCGTCATAACCACAGGCGCGACGGGAGAAGGAATCACGCTACACAGCGCAGGACGCTGGACTCCCTTGATGCGACCGATGCCGAGCGTCGCCCCCGCAAGGCAGGCTCCCGTAGAACCTGCGGAGAAAAAGCCCTGGGCCCGGCCTTCCTTGACGGCGCGGCAGCCCACCACGATCGAAGAGTCCTTCTTTTTTCGAACGGCTTGCGCCGGATGCTCGTCCATCGCGATAACCTCGGAAGCGGGCTGGGCAACGCAGCGCGCATGAGAGCTCGCGAACGGCTCTACGACATCCGCAGGGCCGACCAAGATGACCTCGAGCTTCTCGTCTTTCTCGAGAGCAGAGGCCACGCCTTCAAGCACGACGCCGGGAGCATGGTCGCCGCCCATAGCATCTACGGCGATGGTCACGGTATCGTCAAACGACATGAGATTCCTTTCGATTCTTGCTTTGATGCCCCCGAAACGCGGGGCATATGGAACCCTTTATACACGAATTGCCGACTCGTGAGCCGGCAATAGTGTTAATGGTGGAACTTGTGATGCTCCTGTTACTCGGTCTCGAGGACCTCGCGCTTACCGTAGTAGCCGCAGTTGCCGCACACACGGTGGGGCAGCTTGACCTCGCCGCACTGCGGGCACGTAGAACGAGCGGGCATAGCGAGGACGCTGTTAGCGCTGCGACGAGAGTGGGTACGAGCACGACCAGTCTTTTGCTTAGGCACTGCCATGGTTTTCCATCTCCTTATCCCCTCGACCGATACTTTCGATCGAAACGGTCATATCTATAAAATCAGACGAAACGAGATAATAGCAAAACAACCCTGTTTGCGCAATACTCGAATTCGGGCTCACAGAGAAAAACGTTCGATTTCGAGCCGTTAATCGAACGATAGATCCTTAAGCGCGGCGAACGGATTGTTCTTGCCTACGCAATCGTCCTCTTCGACGGAAGCGGCGCAATCGCACGCGCCCTCGTTGAGGTTCGCTCCGCACTGTGCGCAGATTCCCTTGCAGTCCTCGTCGCACAGAGGAACGAGCGGTAGATCGACCAGGATGGCCGCCATGAGCAGCGTTTCCAAATCGATTTCATGCGACTCGGGAAGGACGTCGAATTCGTCCTCGTCCATGTCTTCGGGGGCCTGCCCCTCCCCTTCGATGATGAAGTAGCCCTCGACCTCGCCCGAGATCGAGACCGTCATATCGTCGAGGCAGCGGGCGCACGAGGCGCTCGCCTCGCCCGTGACCGTTCCCGTCACCAGAATCGCACCGCCGACGTTGGACAGCACGACGCTGTAGGAAAACGGCGCGCATGCGACGAATTCGTCCGGACCGCACGAAAACGGACCCGGGTCGAAAACGCCTTCGCGCACCGTGCTTTCCGCAGTCGAGAAAAGCTCTGCAGGAACTTCGATGATAAGACGTTCCATTAGCGTCCGATGCCCTGGTTGTTGAGGCGGTCGCGGCAACGGCGCACGCTCGTGATGAGCGTGTCGAGGCTCTGCTCGACGTGGCCGAAGACCTCGTCGGCGTAATCCTCGGCGCCTGCGCGCGTCTGGCGCTCAAGCTCGCGGGCATCGGCCATGATCGTGTCGGCCTGCTGCTGGGCGATGCGAACGATTTCCTGTTCGGAAGCGATGGTCATAGCCTGGCTGCGGGCGTCTTCGATCAGGCGGGCGCTTTCGGCCTCGGCGTCGTCGATGAGGCTCTGGCGCTCGCGGACGATCTGGCGGGCCTGGGCGAACTCGCCCGGGAACGTGTCGCGAATCTCGTCCATGATTTCAAAAGCCGCTGCGATATCGACCTGACGAAGATTTCCTTTGCCGAAAACCGGCTTGGAGTCCTCGAGGAGAATGGAAAGCTCCTCGATAAGTCCAAGAACTCCTGTTTCGTCCATGAGTAGTCCCTTTCGTGCGTGCTGCGTTGAAGCTGCGTTGTTACAGGGCGAGGCCCTGGTTTTTTGCCAAGATGACGGGACGAAGAGACGACCCGTGTGCAATATCGGATTATTTTAGCACGAAAAAGCGGCATCGATGCTATCTCCACACCGCATGCCCCTTCGCACGTGCCGTTTCGCTCGGTCGCGCGCATGCGGCCGAGCGGACCCGGAATACCTTCGAACGCCCCTTAGTGGGCGAAACGGGCACGCAGCGCCGCTTCGACACACGGCGGCACGAGCTCGCCGACCTCGCCGTTGAACGAGGCGACCTCGCGCACGATCGAGCTGGAAAGATACATGTACTGCGGAGGAGACATGATGAACATGGTCTCGATATCGCTGTTGAGGCGATAGTTCGCGGCCGTCATCTGGAACTCATATTCGAAGTCGGTGATGGCGCGCAAGCCCTTCACCACCACGTTGGCGTTGATTTCGGCGGCGAAATGCACGAGCAGGTCGTCGAACGGCTCGACCGTGACGTTGCCGAGCGCAGCCGTGGCCTCGCGGGCGAACGCGACGCGCTCGTCGAGCGAGAACAGCGGGCCCTTCTTCGCGGAAGCGGCGACGCCCACGACGATTTCGTCGAACATCTGGGACGCGCGGCCGATGACGTCGAGGTGCCCGTTGGTAATCGGGTCGAACGTGCCGGGCACGAGAGCTTTCTTCATAAGATGGTCCTCCTTGCGAACCGTGGGAATTTACGAGAGGCGGAAAAGGTCGATGACCGTTTTCGAGAATCGTTTGCTGGCAAGTATATCCGCTCGCACGCCCTTGTCGGCGAAAAACGCGCCCAGGTCGCACGACGCGTCGTGCTCGTAGCTGATGACGACGTCGTCGGACAAGCGCCCGCCGTCGCGCAGGGCGGCCACCAGACCATACACCTCGTCGGCCGAAAACGCGTACGGAGGATCGAGAAACACGATGTCATAGGCGGATCCGCCGGCAAGAGGCGGATTCTTCATCACGTCGGCGCGAAAAATCCGCGCGCGATCGACGGGAAGCCCCAGCATGTCGACATTAGAGCGCAGCGCCGCCAAGGCGGCCTTGTCGCGCTCGAAGAAATGGGCCGACGCCGCGCCGCGCGACAGGCACTCGATGCCCAAGGCGCCGCTTCCCGCAAACGCGTCGAGGACGCGGGCGCCCTCGAGCGGCCCGTAAGCCGAAACGATCGTGCTTATCAGGGATTCCTTAACGCGGTCGGTCGTCGGGCGCGTGGACGAGCCCTTCGGGGCCGCAAGCGGCCTTCCTTTGTACAAACCAGCGATAACGCGCATCGTGCATCCTCCTATCGGCGCGAACGCACCTGGGTTTTCCCCGAGGGACGCCCCCGCCCCTCGTCTTGCCGCATGAAGGCCGCTTCGGCCTCGCGGTACAGCAGTTTCAATTCGTCGCTCGCTCCATCGCGTGCCTCGGATTCGACCAGACGGCGCGCATCGGCATGGGCCGCCTCAATAAGCGCGGCGTCACGCGCCATATCGACCAGCTTGAGCATGCCGGCGCCGTGCTGCCTGTTGCCGAGGATGTCGCCCTCGCGGCGCAGCGACAGATCGTATTCTGCCAGCTCGAAGCCGTCATCGGTGCGCTCCATCGCCGTCAGGCGCTCGGTCGCGACGGCATCCGACGTTGCTGCCACCAAATACACCTCGCCCGGTAGGCTCGCGCGTCCCACGCGCCCGCGCAGCTGATGCAGCTGCGCGAGGCCGAAGCGCTCGGCATCTTCGACGATCATCACCGTGGCGTTGGCCACGTCGATGCCCACCTCGATCACCGTGGTGCTCACCAGCACGTCGATCTCGCCCGCGGCGAAGCTGTCCATGACGGCGCGCTTCTCGGCGGGTTTCATGCGGCCGTGCAGCAAACCTACTTTATAGGCCGCAAAGGTCTTGGCTTGCAAGAACGCCGCTTCGGCCTCGGCGGCCTTCGGATCGTCGCCGCGCATGTCGTCGTCGGATTCGATATACGACGGACCGTCTTCGGCCGCATCGACGCGATCTTTCCCGCGACCCTGCCGCGGCTCTTCGGCATCGGAAGGCTTCTTCCTACCCACCAGCGGACACACCACATAGACCTGCTCGCCGCGCGCGCAGGCGGCAAGCGCCGCGTCGTAGGCCCGGCCGCGCTCCCTGAAACCGACCACCTCGGTCCTGCGGCCCGCAGCGTTCGCGGGCGCTTCGCGCAGATAGCTCAACGACATCGTGCCGTGCAGAGCAAGCGCGAGCGTACGCGGAATGGGCGTGGCGGTCATGGAAAGGAAATCGGGCGCCTCGCCTTTGGAGACGAGCTTGTCGCGCTGGCCGACGCCGAAGCGCTGCTCCTCGTCGACGATGACGAGCGTGCATCGCTTGCACACGACGTCGTCTTCGAGCAGGGCATGCGTGCCGAACGCCGCCGACACCTCGCCCGAAGCGAGACCCTCCAGAACGCGGGAACGCTCGCCCGCCGAGCTCGAACCGGTCAGAAGTTCCCAGCGTATGCCCGCCGCGTCGAGCAAGGGCCCAAGCTTTGCGGCGTGCTGGCGGGCCAAGACGTCGGTCGGCGCCATCATGAGCGCCTGCGTGCCGCTGTCGGCGGCCACCGCCAAGGCGAACGCGGCGACCATGGTCTTGCCCGTGCCGACGTCGCCGAGCAGCATCCTATTCATGCGCTCGGGCGAGGCCATGTCGCATCTGACCTCTTCGACGGCAAGCATCTGATCGCTCGTGAGCTCGAAGGGCAGCACGCCGAACAGGCGATCGAAGCACGACCCGTCGACGCGGTGCGCGAACGGCGTACGCCCCTCGAACGCCTGCTTCTGACGGCGCATCAGCTGCACCTCGAGCAGCAGCACCTCTTCGTAGGCAAGACGGCGCCGCGCCTGGGCGCGCTCGGCCATCGACGAGGGGAAATGCACGGCGCGCAGGGCGCAATGACGCGACATGAGCCGGTATCGCACGCGCAGCTCGTGCGGCAGAGGGTCGTGCATACAGGCGCACGAGTCCAAAGCGGCCGCGGCCAGGCGACGTATCGTTGCGCCCGGCAACCCCTCCGTCGCCCCATAGACGGGCACGATCCTGCCCGCGGACGGATCGTCGTCGGCGTCGAGCTTGTCGAGAAACGGCGAGGTCATACGCTTGAAGCCATAGTTGAACTCCATCGTGCCCGCGACGCTCACCCGCGTGCCCGCAGGAAGCGACTTCGCAAGCCACGGCTGTCTGAAGAACGTGACGATCATGGCGCCCGTGCCGTCGACGAGCGTCACCTCAGCCAATTCGAAGCGGGGCTTGGGACGCTTGATCTTCACTTCGTGCACGCGCGCCACCACCGTCGCAGGCTGCCCGATGGGCGCCGAAGCGATGGTCTGCAGCCGCGACATGTCTATATAGCGACGAGGGAAATACGTCAGCAGGTCGCGCACGGTTTGCACGCCCAAACGCGAAAGCGCCGCCGCCCTGGCGGCGCTGATGCCCGCGAGCTGCGTCACGGGAGAATCAGGCCGCAGAGCGGCGGCGAGTCGATCGATCATATCGATGCGGCCTGTCGTTATTCGAGGGAGAACACCACGGGATAGAGCGCCTGATCGCCGCGATGCGGGTCGACCTCGATATCCTCGTAGGCTTCTTCGATGCGCGCAACCAGGGCGTCGAGCTCTTCGTCGCTCATCTGCTCGCCTGCGAGAACGGTCATGGTGTCGGCCTCGTCGGCGCCCATGACCTCGAGCAGCGCCATGACCACGTCGGCGACATCGCTGCCGACGCTTTCGATGGAGCCGTCGGCGATGCCGATGACGTCACCGTCCTTGATCGGGTTGCCGTGGGCGTCTTTTGCATCCTTGATGGCGCGCGTGACCTCGCCGGTCTTCACCTCGGAGAATGAGTCGGTCATGGACTCGACGTTGTCTTCGAGGGAAGCCTCGGGATCGAAGCCGAACAGCGCGGAGAACGCCTGCGGAACGCTCTTAGTGGGAACCACGGCGCAGGGCTTCTCGGACACGTCGACGCAAGCCTGGGATGCCATGATGATGTTCTTGTTGTTAGGCAGGATCAGCACCGCGTCGGCGTTGACCTTGTTGACCGCCTCCAGGATGTCTGCCGTAGAGGGGTTCATGGTCTGGCCGCCGGAGACGACCACGTCGACGCCGAGCGACTCGAGAATCTTGGCATTGCCGGCGCCGGGAGCCACCGCGACCACGCCCAGAGGCTTGCGGGCCTCGGCCTTCTCGCTTTCAAGCTTCTCGGTGCGCTCCTCGCTCTGAAGCTGCATGTTGTGGATATGCACCTCGGAAATCTGCGCGTCATGCGTCAGGAACCATCCCAGAACCTGGTCAGGACGGTTGGAGTGCACATGTACCTTGAAGTTGGGGTGCATGCCCACCATGAGGTCGCAATCGCCCATCGTGGGCAGGAAGTCCTTCGCCTCGTCGACGTCGATCGAGTCGGAATGGACGAGGAACTCAGTGCAGTAACGATACGCGGAGCCCTCCCAGTCGTTGATCTGCTCGATTTCGACCTTGGGAGCCGGGCGCGCGAACGCCATGGCGTCGCCCACGAAGCCGTCCTTGCCGGTCAAAGACGCGGCGAAGGAGTCGATCAGGATGGCCAGGCCGAAGCCGCCGGCGTCGACGACGTTGTTCTCCTTGAGAACGGGAAGGTAATCGGGGGTGCGCTGCACGGAAGCGTAGGCCTCGGCCACCACGGCGTCGAGGGCCTCCTCGAGGGAGAGCTTCTTCTTGCGAGCCTTCTTCGCCGCGACGGCGGCGTCTTCGACGACCGTGAGAATCGTGCCCTTGACCGGCTTGCGCACGGCCTGGAATGCGACCTCGACCGCGCGAGCGAAGCAGGAATCGAGCGCAGCGGTGTCGAACTCCTCGTGGCCCTCATAGCCCTCGCACAGGCCGCGCAAGATCTGGGAGGTGATGACGCCCGAATTGCCGCGGGCGCCCATGAGCGCGCCAGTGGTGATGGCCTTGCGGATCTCGACGTTAGTGGCGCCGATTTCGAGCTTGGCGAGGTTGTCGACCACCATCTGCATGGTCAAAGACATGTTGGTGCCCGTGTCTCCGTCGGGAACGGGGAACACGTTGAGGCGATTCACTTCCTCTTTGCGTTCGGACAACGCCTTAGTGGCGGCCGCAACGGCATTGAGGACGTCGTTGGTCGTATGCTTGCTCATAGATGTCTATATCTCCTTGGAACCTGCGCTACTTGCGCACCTTGATGCCCTGAACGTGCACTTCGACGCGTGCGACGGGCACCTGGGCATGCTCGGTCAGCATATAGGTGACGTTGTCGATGAGATTCTGGGACACGGCGTTGATATTGGTGCCGTACTCCACCACCACGTACAGATCGACATGCACGCCATCCTCTTTGGCCGCGACGACGACGCCGCGACGAAGACGATTGACGGGCAGGATGTTCGCGATGCCGTCGGAAACGGTAGGAGCCGCCATGCCCACGATGCCGTAGCAGCCGAGGGCGGCGTTGCCGGCCAGATCGGCGAGAACGTCGTTGGAAACGTGAAGATTGCCGGAAACCTGCTGCGTCATGAACTCATTCCTTTCTCACGACTGCTAATGCAACCGTAAAGTATAGCCCTTGCGAGGGACATCCGACCGCGATACCGCCCTTTTCCAGCGGTTCTATGCGAAAACGAACACAAAAAAGCCCGCATAAGCGGGCTTTTGCACATAGCGTGGCTTATTTACGCGCGGGTAACCTTGCCGGCCTTCATGCATTTGGTGCAGACGTTCTTCTTGTGCACCGTGCCGTTCTTCTCGACGACGGTCACCTTCTGGATGTTCGGACGGAACATACGGTTAGTGACGCGGTGAGAGTGGCTGATGGAACGACCCGCCTGAGGGGCCTTACCGCAAATTTCGCAAACCTTAGACATAATCATTCACTCCATTACTATCAGATTTCATCTGGATGCAAGCGTAAAGCTTGACTACTATAGCATGCAGAAATACCTGTGACAATACTCTTTTTACCCCGCATAGCGCTTGTCGACCACCATGAGGCGGCCGCAGTGCGGGCACTGGGACAGCGGATATTCGCTGCGCAACGCCAGAACCTTGCTCGGATCGAGCTTCGCCCTGCACGTGTTGCACGCGCCGTCGACCAGATGCGCCAGGGCCACGCCCTGCTTGGCGCGAGCAATGCGGTCGTAGACGGCCATGATATCGGTTCCCACCGCGGCGGCCAGCTGCGCGCGCTCGCCTTTGAACTCGCCGATCTTGGCCAGAAGCGCTCCCCCTTCGCGGCGGTACTCCTCGACCAACGCGGCCTCACGCTCGTCCAAGCGGGAGAGCATGGTGTCGACCTGCGGCTCCATGCCTTCGATGTCGGCCAGACGCGCCGCAATCGACGCGATCTGCTCCGCGATTTCGGCCTGGGCCTGCGAAAGCTCTTCGAGCTCGGCGCTGCAGGCCGTCGCGACGCGGTAGTCGCCCGCCGCCTCCTCGATGGCGCGCTGGGCGGCCTCGAGTTTTTCGACCTGGACCTGTTCCTGCTCGCGCAGCGACGCGATCTGGGTTTCGGCGTCTTTGCGCGCGCCCAGCAGAGCGCGGCGCTTCTGCTGGATGGCGGAACGCTTCTCGCGCGCCTCGGCGATGCTCTTCTTCTGCGGCAGCGCGTCGATGCGGCGCTCGAGCTGCGCGATCGACAGGTCGACGTGCTGCAGCTTCGTAAGGCCGATGATCTGGTCCGATGTGGCCTGCATGCTATACCCTCCTGCTTTCGGGGTTGCTCCAGTTGCGATCCTGCGCGAGGCAGGTTATCGATTCGCGCGGCACGCCGAGGCTTGCCGCCGCCTCGGCGAGAACCGCCGCGAACGGCAGTTCCGACACGTCGTGGCCGAGCTCGATCAGAGCGAGTCCCGCCGATGCCGCGTCGAGGGCCGTATGATACTTCACTTCGCCGCAGACGAGCACGTCGATTCCTTGTTCGATGCACAAGTCGGCGGCAGGGCCCGCCGAACCCGTCCATGTGGCGACGGTTTCGACCGGCATGTCGGGGTCGCCCCACATGCGCGGCACGCGGCCGAACACCGCGGTGCAGCGCAGCGCGAGCTCCTCGAGCGTCAAAGCGCCGTCGGAAGCCTGCGGCACGCACACCTGGCCGTATCCGAGGCGCGCATCGCGCGCAAGCGGATCGAGCACGCCCGTGCGCTCGAGCGAGAGCATGCCGGGAAGCATCCCCTGCGCGGCGGCGCTCACATCGAGCGCGGTATGGTAGTTCACCAAGGCGACGCCGCGGACCGCGGCCTCATAGACCGCCTGCCCCGCCGCCTTCGCACCGCTCGCGCGAGGTCCGATCGGCGCGGGCGGCTCGAGATATGCGGGATGGTGCGTCAGCAGCACGTTCGCGCCCGCCGCCTGGGCGCGGCAGATGGCGTCGACCGTCGGGTCGAGCGCCGTAGCGACGCCGCGAAGCGTCGCGGACGCATCGCCCACCGAAAGGCCCGTCCTGTCCCACGGCTCCGCGTCGGACGGAGGGAAAAGCGCCGAAAGCCCTTGCACGAGCTGTCCAATCGTTTCGGGACGCTCGGTGCGCCGCGAGGCCAAAGGCCCGCTCGCGACGGCTCTCAGCTGCGATTCGGACGCCTGCGCGCCCTCCTGGAACGGCTCGTCCATGAAAACCTCCTTCGGTCGGCCGCGCGCTTGCGTGCAGCCATGCGGCACAGGCCGCCTACAGATCCCAGAAACGCACCTCGCGGCCATACCCTGGCACGGCGAGCTTGCGATATCCAGCGGCACGCATCAGGTCGTATGCCTCCTGCACACCGCGCGCCGCATGGGCGGCTTTATGCGCATCGGTCCCCACCGTGCACGGCACCCCGGCGCGCGCGAACGCGCTCAGAAGCTCGGGCGCCGGATACATCTGCTCGCAGGGCGCGAACAAACCCGACGTATTGACCTCGACCATGCGCCCGCCCGCCGCCGCGGCCTCGGCCATGCGCTCGTAATGCGGAGCCAGGTCGAACGACGGATAATGCGCGAACTTCTTCACCACGTCGGGATGCGACATCACGGTGAAGGGGGCGTCGCTCGTCGCGGCGTCGCACCACAGCTCGATGTAGCGCAACCACGCCGCGTCCACATCGGCGCTTTCCCAGCGCTGCGCGTGGCGGCTGCCGTTGATAAGCCATCCGTCGACGAAGTGGACCGATCCGAGCACGATGTCGAAACGATCGAAGTCTTCGGGGCGCAGGCCGCGCTCTTCGTCATCGCCGAGCCAATCGAGCTCGCATCCCAGAAGAATCTCCATATCGGACACGCGCTCGCGCTCGGCGAGAACGGCGGTGCAATAATCCTCCAGAAGCTCGGCGCGCATGCTCGAATGGCCCGTAGGGTCGATCTTGTCGCCTACCGGGTAATGCTCGGTGGCGGCCATGACGCGCACGCCCGCCTCGCGCGCAGCGTCGACCACCTCGGACAGCGGGTCTTTCGCGTGGCCGCAAAATGTCGAATGGGTGTGCATCGTCACAAGATCGGTCATAAGACAACCTCCTCGAACGCCGAGACGAACGTATCGATATGGGCGCGTTCGGTATATTCGCCGAATGAAATGCGCAAAAGCCCCTGGGCCAGGTTGCGCGGCACGCCCATGGCGGCCAGAACATGCGAAGGATCCAACGAATTCGACGAACACGCAGACCCGCCCGAAACGCATATGCCGCGCATGTCGAGCTGCAGGATGGCGGTCTGGCTTTCCATGCCGCGCACGCACACGCTCACGATATGGGGCGCGAACGTCTCGTCGCCGCGCGCCACCTCGACCGCCGCATGCACGGACGGATGCGCGCAAAGCCTTTCGTAGAGCTCGTCGCGCCATGCGCGCGTGCGCTGCGCGAAGGCGGCCTGCTCGCGCACGGCATGCTCGATCGCGGCGGCGCATCCCGCAATGCCCGCGACGTTTTGGGTGCCGCTGCGCAGGCCGCGCTCCTGGCCGCCGCCCACGAGCAAAGGCTCGAAGGGCGTGCGAGTTTTCAAATACAGGACGCCCACGCCTTTGGGGCCGCCCACCTTGTGCGCCGAAAACGAGGCGGCATCCACGCCGAGCGCCTGCGCGTCGAAAGCGATTTTGCCGAGCGCCTGCACGGCATCCGCGTGGAACAGCGCATCATGCTTGTGCGCCACGGCCGCCAAAGCGGCGGTGTCCATGACGGTGCCCACTTCGTTGTTAACCGCCATGATGCTCACGAGAAGCGTGTCCTCGCGCATTGCGGCTTCGAGCGCTTCGGGCGACACGCGGCCTGCGGCGTCGTTTTCGGCAAAGGACACCTCGAACCCGAGGCGCTTGAGAGCGGCGGCGCAATGCAGCACGGCATCGTGTTCGACACGCGAGATGACCACGTGGCCGCCCGCGCGGCCCTTCAACCTGCGGCGTTCGCGCTGACCGAGCGCCATGCCCAGCAAAGCGGCGTTGTCGGCCTCGGTGGCGCCCGATGTAAACACCACCTCGTCGGGGCGACTCGCGCCGATCGCGCGGGATACGCGCATGCGGGCGTCTTCGAGCGCCGAAAACGCCTCGCGGCCCACGCCGTGAACCGAATTCGCGTTGCCGAAGGGCGCCTGAATGCCCGCCTGCATATACGGGGCCATGGCCTGCGCGGCGCAGGCGGACAGAGGCGTAGTGGCAGCGTTGTCGAGATAGATGCGCTCCATGACGTTACGCGATCGCGGCGATGCGGGCCTCGTCGGCGGTCTGCACCATGGCGGCGATGGCCGCGGCGCGATCGGCGGCGCCGAACACGGCATTGCCCGCGACGAACACGTCGGCGCCCGCGGCGGCCACGGCGCGCGTGGCGTCGTTGGCACCCAAGCCGCCATCGACCTCGATCAAGGGGCTGGCCTGCGCGGCACGAGCGATTTCAACCACGCGGGCCACCTTCTTCTCGGTGCCTTCGATGTATTTCTGGCCAGAGAAGCCAGGATAGACGCTCATCACGAGCACCATGTCGAGCTTATTGATATAGGGCTCCACCACGCTGGCACGCATGTCGGGCTTAAGAGCCAGACATGCCTTTGCGCCGGCTTCGTGGATCATGTCGATCGCGCGATCGAATTCGCCGGTGGGTTCGTCGAGGGATTCGGCGTGCACCGACACGATCGCGGGCTCGTGCTCGAGGAACCACGGAAGCTGGTTGAGCGGGTTCGAGATCATCAGATGCACATCGAGCGGCAGGTCGGTGATGCGCTTGAGCTGCTTGACGAAAGGAACGCCGAGCGTCAGGTTGGGAACGAAGTGGCCGTCCATGACGTCCACATGGACGAAGCCCGCTCCCCCTTCCTCGATCACGCGGATGTCGCGCTCCATGTTCATGAAGTCGGCCGACAGGATGGAGGGTGCGATGCGGGGTTGGGTGAACATCGGATTCCTTTCGTGGGCATACGGGGTCTGTTTGACGGCTCCAATTCTAGCGCATGCATCGAAGGGTGCCCGAAAGCCTGCACGAATCCTGCGCAGTTTCCCAAGGACGGGCGTCCGCCGTTCGCCGAAGCGGCCGACCGACGAACCCGCGCCGCAGGGCTGCCGCTCGTGCCATAATAGGAGCGTCGCATGCGTACGTAAGCGCATCGCAGAACCCGGAAGAAAGGCGGCTATGAACCGTTTCGTCTACGCAATGCCACCGGGCAGGCTCACCATCGTTGCCAGCGACCGCGGCATCGCGCGCATCGCCTTCGGCGACATCCTCGTCGATGCACCGCGTCGTCCGAGCGCGCTCACCAACACGGCGGCCACGCAGCTCCAAGAGTATTTCGCAGGCAAGCGTACCGCCTTCGACGTGCCAGTCGACCTGCAGGGAACGCCGTTCCAACTCGAAGTGTGGAACACCCTGCGCTCGATTCCCTACGGACAGACGCTTACCTATGCCGATATCGCCGAAGCGATCGGCAAGCCGCGCGCGTTTCGCGCCGTGGGCATGGCCAACAACAAAAACCCCGTGCCCATCATCGTGCCGTGCCACCGCGTGATCGGCACGGGCGGCAAGCTGATGGGATACGCCGCAGGACCGAAGATCAAACGCTACCTGCTGGAATTGGAAGGCGTCGACCCGTCTTCGCTGCATTAGCGGGCACGACGGCGCGCGCCGCGGCATCACGAAAGACGCAGCATGGCGAAGGCGGGTGCCGCGAGCATCGCCCGCCTCGACTAAAGTACGCGGCGAATACGCGCAAAGAAAAAGCCGGAAAGGATACTTCCTTTCCGGCTTTTTCTTTCGTTATGGACCTATACGGACACGGCGTTTAGCGAACGCGCTTCATGCGCACCGCGTAGTGGGCGTCGGCGCCCGAGGCGCTCAGAGTGGTGGCGATCGTCTCTTCGATTTCGAACGCCTCGCCGAACTTCGTGCGGCGGAAGCGGTCGACTACCTGGGAGTTCTCGGTCTCGAACACCGTGCAGGTGGCATACGTCAGCGTGCCGCCCGGCTTGACCATCTTGGCCGCCTCGGCAAGCAGGTCGTATTCGATCGCGGCCATCTCTTCGATTTGCTCGGCCGTCAGGCGCCAGCGAATCTCGGGGTGGCGGCGCATGGTGCCCGCGCCCGAGCAAGGAGCGTCCACCAGAACGGCATCGAAGGACGCCTCGGGAAGCTTCTCGGACAGCTTGCGGGCGTCGGCCGTCAACGGGCGCACCGACTGAATGCCGTAAGCCGCCGTGCGCTTAGCCAGAAGCTCGCCCTTGAACGCATGGTCGTCAACCGACACCATGGGAATGGTGCGGCCGAACCTGCGCACCGCGTTGCCCTGCACCAGGATGGTCTTGGTGCCGCGGCCCGCGCCGATTTCCAGGAACGCCTCCACGTCGCCTTCGGGGCACGCCAGAGCCGCGATGGCCTGGGCGGACTCGTCGGACACGCAGACGCTGCCGTTTTCGAACAGCGCACGCACCGCGGGCTTGCGCAGCACGCGGGCGTCTTTCACCAGATAGCATCCGAGAACCGTGGCGGAAGGCTCCATCAGGCTGCCCGCCTGGTCGAACACCTCGACGACCTCGGCCTCGTCGGCCTTGATCGGATTCACGGCGATGAACACCGGCGCGTCGGCATTGCTGGCACGCATGAAATCGGTGGCCTGCTTGAGGCCCATCTCGTTCATGAGGCGCTTGGCGAACCACAGCGGGAACGCCTGGGAGCGAGCGAGTACCTGAAGGCTCAGGTCGGGGTTGCCGTAAGGGAACTTCTTCGCGCTCGTAGACATCTTGCGCAGCACGGAGTTGGCCAGGCCCGATGCCTTGGGCTGGACCGAACGCACCAGCTCGACGCCCTGGTCGACCGCCGCGTAGGCGTCCTTGCCAAGGAACAGCAGCTCGTAGGCGCTCACGCGCAGCGCGTCGCGCACGTCGTCCTGGATGTCTTCGGGCGAACGCAGGTTGCGGTCGATGAACTCGTCGAGCGTGCCGAGCGTCGAAGTGACGCCGCGGGCGATCTTGGTGGCGAACGCCGCATCCTCAGGCGAGATGCCCTCATGCTTGGCGATGACCGAAGGGGTCACTTCGGAGACGAAGGCCTCGCGCTCGCGCACGATGCGGCCGATTTCGCATGCCGCCGCACGACCCGGCGAAAGCTTGACGGGCTGAGGACGGCCGCCGCGTACGCCGCGGGGACCGCCGTCGCGCGAACCGCGGCGGGCATCGCCCTGATGACGGTCGTCGCGACGAGGGCGCTGCTCGCGATCGTCGCGCGCGGAACGGGCGTCATGCTCGGCCGCGGGAGCGGGCGCGGGGGCGCCGAAGCGCGAGGATGCGCGCGGGCTGGTCATCGCAGCGGGGCGCTCGGGCGCGGCCGGCGTCTGCGTGCGACGCTCGTCATCGCGGCGCTCGAAACGGCGGTCGTCGCGACGATCATCGCGGCGGTCGAAACGGCGGTCGTCGCGACGATCATCGCGGCGGTCGAACTTCTTCGGGCCGCGCTGGCCGCCGCGCGCGCTGTCCTTGGAGCCGCGATAGCCGCCCTGGCGCTTGTCGCCGAAGGACTTGTTGCCCGGTTTGCCGCGGTAGCCGCCCTGACGGTCGGACTTCTGGCCGTCGAACTTCTTGTACGGCTTGCCGCCGCGCGAATCGCCGTCGCGGAAATCGCGGTCGTCACGACGTCCGTTGTACGAAGGCCTGCCGGAACCGTACGGCTTGCCCTCGCCGGGCTTGCCGCCGCGGTAGCCGCCGCGCGAATCGCCCGAAGACTTCTTGCCGTCGTATTTCTTGTAGCCGCCGGAAGAACGTCCGTCACGGCTGCCCGCAGGCCTGCCTGCGGCGCCGCGACGGGGGCCGCCGCCGTTGCCGCCGCGTCCCGCTGCTCCTCGATACCCGCCTTGATGCTGGTCGGTCATATTAGATACGCTCCCATACCATAGTGCCTGATTTGATATTCTGCACGCCGCTGGCGAATGCCGCCGCGTTCATTTCCTTCTTGCCGTCCGGCTTCACCGTGACGATTTCCAGCGCGCCGTCCGCACAGCCGACGAACAGGCGCTTGGCGCGAAACGTGACCGCGCCGGGGGCCGCAAGGTCCTCGCCCTCGCCGTCCTGAGGACGTTCGACCTCGAGGACCGTGACGTTTTTGCCCGCGATCGCGCAGCGGCACGGATGCGCCGCACCCGACGCGTGCACGCGGCGCAGATTGACATCTGCCGTGTCGGCGGGGTCGATGTTGAGCTCGCCCTTGCCGATCTTTTCGGCGTACGTGGCCTCGGCGTCGTCTTGCACCGTCCAGCGCACCGCGCCCTCTTCGATCGCATACAGCGCCGAAAGCAGCGCGCGGGCGCCCAGGTCGGCCAGCTCGCCGGTCAGCGCGGCGCAGTTCATGTCGCCGATTTCGCACGACCTGCTGATGCAGTAGTCGCCTGTGTCGAGGCCCGCCTCCATGCGCATGATGCACACGCCGGCCTCGCGCTCGCCCGCCAGGATCGCGCGCTCGATCGGAGCGGCGCCGCGATACCTCGGCAGAAGCGATGCATGCACGTTCAGGCAGCCGTGCTCGGGAATGTCGAGCACCTCCTGGGGCAAGATCTTGCCGTAGGCCGCGACACAGATGGCGTCGGGCTGAAAGCCGCGCAGACGGGCCAGTTCGTCTTCGTCGCGCAAGGTGCGCGGCTCGAACACGGGGATGCCCGCCTCGAGCGCGACCTTTTTGACAGGCGAAGGCTCGAGCATCTTGCCGCGGCCGCGCACGGCATCGGGGCGCGTGTAGACGGCCACGATGTCGTGCTGCTCTTTCAATTCACGAAGGATATTCGCCGCGAAATCGGGCGTTCCCATGAAAACGATACGCATGCGCATCACCTTTCCGGCCTGATGCGAAATCAGCGCCGACTCGACTGCTAGATGCGGGTCTCGCCCGGCTTGGCGCCCGCGGCCTTGGCTTCCTCGTAATCGTGCAGCGCCTGGATGCGCGCGGAGAGGTCGCAGGATTCGAAGAGGGTCTTGCCGTCGAGGTGGTCGATCTCATGCTGCAGGCAGCGACCCAAAAGGCCGTCGCCTTCGATCATCCATTCTGCGCCGTCAAGGTCGAGATAGCGCACGACGGCGTATTCTTTGCGACGGATAGGCACCGAGATGCCGGGACACGAAAGGCAGCCTTCCTCGTCGACCACTTCGCGGCCGCGGGTCTCCACCAGCACCGGGTTCACCATGACGATGGGATTCTGCTCGCCGTCCTCCTGGTCGCAATCCACCACGATGATGCGCTTGAGCACGCCGACCTGGGGGGCCGCAAGGCCGCAGCCGTTGTTCTTATACATGGTTTTCGCCATCTGGCGAGCAAGCTTCTTGAGCGTTTTATCGTTGGGGTCGCACATCTCGCACACCTGGCGCAGCGTGGTGTCGGGGTACGTGACCACCTTGAGCGTATCGAATGCCATGATTCAAACCTCTATCCGTATTGTCAAACCGCAATTTTTCAGCCGCGAGTATACCGGAAAGCGCGCCGTCCCATGCCCGCCGGCGGCCCCATCAGGGGCCGCGTGGGTCGCAAAACCGAAATTGCTCCACACAACGGGGCGCCGAACGGACGCTGCGCACCGTATGCGCCTGAAAGCCGCTGCGCGAACGCGGGCCTCAGCCCTTCTACAGCAGGCTGAGAGGGTCGACGTCGCAGGCCACGTTGACGCGCTTGTGCGCGCGCCTCCCCCTGATCGCCGGCGCGATGGCGGCGGCGATATCGGCGTCGACGGGCGTTTTGATCAGAATATGCCAGCGATGGTTGCCGCGCAGCTTGTCGATCGCGCAGGGCGCGGCGCCGAGGCTCGTCCAGTCCTCGCCCGCCACGTCGCGGATCGTCTTCTCGACCTGCTCGGACAGACCGATCGCGACCTCGCGCACCTCTTCGACCTTATCGCCCCAGACCAAAATGTTGACCAGGCGCACGTAGGGCGGATAGCCCAGCAGCTTGCGCTTGGGCAGCTCGTCGACAAGGAAGCGCCTGCGGTCGTATGCCGCCGCCGCCTGGATCGCGCAGCTTTCGGGCATGTAGGTCTGCACGAGCACGCGGCCTTCGAACGCGCCGCGTCCGGCGCGGCCCGCCACCTGTTCGACCAGGTCGAACGTACGCTCGGCGCTGCGGAAGTCGGGCAGGCGCAGCTGGGTGTCGGCATCGATCACGCCCACCAGAACCACGTCGTCGAAATCGAGGCCCTTCGCGATCATCTGGGTGCCCAAAAGCACCGCCGCGCCCGGACGCGCGAACTCGTCGAGCAGGCGCGCATGAGCGTCGCGCGTGGCGGTGGTATCAGCGTCCATGCGCACGATCCTCACCTCGGGGCGGTCGACCAGCAGATTGCGAAGCTCCGCCTCGACGCGCTGGGTGCCGGCGCCGAACTTCTTCAGGTACGGGCTTCCGCAGGCAGGGCACGCCGGCGGGGCGGGCATGCGGCGGCCGCAATGATGGCACGCCAGCATGTTGCCGCGCTCGTGATAGGTCAAAGACACCGAACAGGTGGGGCATTCGGGCACGAAGCCGCAATCGCGGCAAAGCACGAAGCTCGCGAAGCCGCGCTGATTCAAAAGCAGCACCGCCTTGCGGCCCGCATCGAGCGCGGCATGCAGGTCGGACACCAGCTCGCGCGCGAACATCGAGCGCGAACCGCTGCCGAATTCGCGCGCCATGTCGATCACGCGCACCTCGGGCATGGGTTTGCCGTTAGCGCGTTCGGGAAGCGCCACGCGATGCCAGGAAGGGTCGGCCTTGCAGCGGCACAGCGTCTCGATCGACGGGGTCGCGCTGCCCAGCACGAGCGCGGCGCCGTGGCGCTTCGCCATCCAGGCGGCCACGTCGCGCGCATGGTAGCGCGGGGCGCTTTCCTGCTTGTACGTGCTTTCGTGCTCTTCGTCGATCACGATGACGCCCAGCGAAGGCATCGGACAGAATAGGGCGCTGCGCGCGCCCACCACGACGCGCCTCTCGCCGCGGCGCACAGCCTCCCACTGGTCGAAGCGCTCGGCCTGCGTCATGCGGGAATGCATGACGGCGACCGTGGCGCCGAAGCGACTTTCGAAGCGCGAAACCGTCTGCGGCGTGAGGGCGATTTCAGGCACGAGCACAATGGCGCCGCGCCCCAGCTCGAGGCTGCGACGGATAGCGCGCAGATACACCTCGGTCTTGCCCGAGCCTGTCACGCCGTCGATCAGCACGACATCGCCGCAGCCGCGTTCGACGCAGGCGCGTACCGTATCGAAGGCACGGCGCTGCCCTTCGGTCAGTTCGAACGTTTCGAGGGCGTGCGCGCGGCGGGCAAGCTCGGCGTCGGTCGCGAGGGGCGCATCCGCATCGGCGTTTTTCGCCTTGCGGCGGCGGGCGGGCTTTTGCAGCTCCCAGCAGTCTTCGCGCTTGACCACCTTCGGCGTGCGGCCCGCGGGCGTCAGAAGATGCACGCACGAACTCAGCGGCGCCAGATAGGCATGAGCGATGTATTCGATAAGCGCCGCTCCGTCTTCGTCGAAATACGGCGCGGACAGCACGGACAAGACGGCCTTGAGCTCCTGTTTCTTTTCACGAGGAGCCCCTTCGCCACGCATGTCATCCACGAAGCACATGCGGCCGGGAACGCTTACGGGAACGTCGGCGGGTTCGTCGAGGAAGGAATCGGCATCGCCTTCTTCGGCCATGACGTAACCCACCGCGCGGCGGCGGCCGAACTCGACCAGCACGGCGCAGCCCACCTGCACGCCGTCCATATCGTCGGGAACGGCGTAGGTGTAGGTTGTGTCGAGCGCCTGGGTCTGGATATCAAGCACCACCGCAACGGTCCGCATATGCCCTGCAGCTCCTTCCCTCGCCGCCGCCGTCATGATTGGACGATTGTCTGCATGATATTTGCAGTTGGCGGTCTTTTTCCAGCCGATTTCGCGCCGGCGGCCCGCGATGCTTCAGTAAAACGCCTGGTCGCGCGATTCACGATAGACGCGCCGAGCTGCAACACACCGTTTTCGACCCCATAAAAGACCGCCACCTGCAAAAAACGTACAAAATAAAGGCGTCCTCCGACGTCGCCGTCGAAGAACGCCTCGAAACTCTTGCATGGAAACGGCCGTTCGCGCCGCTTCGGCAATGCGGGGTTCGCCCTCTTACAGGCCGCAGGCCGCGCGCAGGGCGGCGGCGCGGTCGGTGCGCTCCCACGTGAATTCGGGAAGCTCGCGGCCGAAGTGGCCGTAGTTGCTGGTCAGGCGATAAATCGGGCGGCGCAGGTCGAGCGCGTCGATAATCGCTCCCGGACGAAGGTCGAACACCTCTTCGACCGCGCGCTCGATGTCTTCGATTGCCACCTTGTTGGTGCCGAAGGTCTCCACCAAAACCGAAACGGGGTGCGCCATGCCGATGGCGTAGGCGATCTGAACCTCGCAGCGGTCGGCCAGACCTGCGGCCACGACGTTTTTGGCCACCCAGCGCGCAGCATAAGCGCCGGAACGGTCGACCTTCGTGCAGTCCTTGCCGGAGAAGGCGCCGCCGCCGTGACGGCCCATGCCGCCGTAGGTGTCGACGATGATCTTGCGACCGGTAAGGCCCGCGTCGCCCATGGGGCCGCCCACGACGAAGCGGCCGGTGGGATTGATGTGGATGCCCGCGTTTTCGTCGGGCACGACGCCTTCGGCCTCCATGACCGGCTTGATCACCTGCTCGATGACGTCGCGGCGAAGCGTGTCGTTATCGACATCTTCGGAGTGCTGCGTGGAGACGACCACCGTTTCCACTGCGGCGGGAACGCCGTTTTCATAGCGCACGGACACCTGGGTCTTGCCGTCGGGACGCAGGTACGGCAGGATTTTGTTCTTGCGAACCTCGGTCAGACGCTCGGACAGACGATGCGCCAGATAGATCGGCATAGGCATGAGCGTGGACGTTTCGTTGCACGCATAGCCGAACATCATGCCCTGGTCGCCCGCGCCGATGCTCTCGTAAGGATCGGCTTCCACATCGGCGCCGTGCTGGGCCTCCCAGGACTCGTCGACGCCCTGGGCGATGTCGGGGCTCTGCTCGTGGATCGCGTTCATCACGCCGCAGGTGCTGGCATCGAAGCCGTATTTGGCGCGGTCGTATCCGATGTCGGACAGCACGCCACGCACGATTTCCTGCACGTCGACGTAAGCCTGCGTGCGGATTTCGCCCGCCACGACCACCATGCCGGTGGTGACGAGCGTCTCGCATGCGCAACGCAGCTGGGTCGGGTCGGCAGGCTGGCCGGACGGCGCGATGTAGCCTTCCTCGGCCAACGCGATTTCCTTGGAAAGGATGGCGTCGAGAATGGCGTCGGAGATCTGGTCGCAGATCTTGTCGGGATGGCCTTCGGTCACGGACTCGGACGTGAAGACGTAGCTGGAATGGGTATCGGTCACGATTCCTCCTTCATCGTTGTTGGCAGGACCACCTTGGCTGATTGCGCCAGGTTGGTGTCGGGATCGGCAAGCCAACCCTCTCCCCCGACTCTGGATAAACGGCTGTTACAAAATAGGGTGCGGCGCGTGCGCCACAGCCCTCAAACCACGAAAGAATAGCGCGAAAGCATGCCGTCGGCAACAGGCAACGCGCCTTCCACGAAATCGCCGCATCGAGAGCCAGGGCGCGGGCGGCGGGCGCGCATGCGGCATAATAGGCGCACGAAGTCGAACAGGAGGATTCCTTGAAAACGCTGAACATGATCGCCCGCATCGTCGCCGCGGCCACGCTTGCCGTGCTGCTTGCAACCGCGGGGCTTTTCGCGTGCTGCGCGCGCCCCACCACCCTCTTCCTCGCGCAGACCACGAGCAACGACGCCGACTCGCCCTACGGCAAGGAGGCCCTCGTGGGGCTAGCCGCGCTCACGCGCGACTACACGGTGGACGGAGCCGACCGCGCCGCCACGCTTGATGCGATCGCGCAGGCGGCATCCGACGTCTCGCCCGCCGTGGCCCAAAGCGCCGACAAAGCCGCGGCTCTTCAAAAGCTAGGCGAGCGCTACACCCTGACCGATGACGCGCTCGACCACCTGGACGACGTCTACAACGTGCTGGTCGGCATACGCTGGGCGCTCGCGGCCGTGGCCGCGGCCTGCATCGCGGCGGGCGCCCACGTATATGTGCGCTGCGGCAAGAAGGAGTTCGGCGCCGTGCTGCGCCACGCCGCGATCGCGGTGGTTGCCGCGTTCACCGTGCTAGCCGCCTGGGTCGTCGTGGATTTCGACGGGTTTTTCGCGGCGTTCCATTCGCTGTTCTTCGCCGACGGAACCTGGACGTTCGCGTGGAACTCGCTTCTCATCTGCATGTATCCGCCCGCCTTCTGGTTGGGCATGGGCGCCGTATGGCTGGCCGTCACAGTTGCGGCCTGCGCCGTTTGCTTTATCATAGGGAGGTTGCTGCGCAAGCGCTTCGCATAACGGCGCGCGCACGACCGAACCCACGTTTCGCACCCGTGCGGGCAAGCGCCTTCGCGCGCCCCGCACGTCGACCGCATACCTTCTCGCATCAGAAGAAAGGAACTCGGCATGACCGACACCGTACGCGTCCGCTTCGCGCCTTCGCCCACCGGCAAGCTGCACATCGGCGGCGCCCGCACCGCCATCTACAACTGGGCGTTCGCCCGCGCCATGGGCGGCAAGTTCATCCTGCGCATCGAGGACACCGACCCCGAGCGCTCCACCGAGGAGAACACGCAGATCATCTTGCGCGCCATGCGCTGGCTCGGCCTTGATTGGGACGAAGGCCCCGAGGTCGGCGGCGAATACGGCCCGTACAAGCAGACCGAACGCTTCGACACCTACACCGCCGCGCTGGAAACGCTGAAGGAGCGCGGCGCCGTGTATCCGTGCTTCTGCACCAAGGAGGAGCTGGACGCCAAGCGCGAGGCCGCCGAGAAAAGCGAAGGCGGCTATGCGGGCTACGACCGCACCTGCCGCAACACGCCCGTCGAAGAGGCTCAGGCCCGCATCGAGGCCGGCGAGCCGCACGTGTGGCGCCTGAAGGTTCCCGAGAACCACGGCCCGATCGAATTCGACGACGCGGTGTACGGCCACATGAGCTTCCCCGCCGAGGTCATGGACGACATGATCTTGGTGCGCACCGACGGCACCCCCACCTATAACTTCGCCGTGGTGTGCGACGACGCCAACATGAAGATCACCCACGTGGTGCGCGGCGACGACCACCTGTCCAACACCCCGCGCCAGATCCTGATCTACGAGGCGCTGGGCCTGCCTGCGCCCACCTTCGCGCACCTGTCCATGATTTTGGGCGGCGACGGCAAGAAGCTGTCCAAGCGCCACGGCGCCACGAGCGTCGAGGAATACGCCGAGCGCGGCTACCTGCCCGACACCATGGTGAACTTCCTGGCGCTTCTGGGCTGGAGCCTTGACGGCGAAACCACCATCATCGACCGCGCCACGCTGTGCGAGAAGTTCGGCCTGGACCGCATCACCAAGAAAGACGCCGTGTTCGACGAGACCAAGCTGGACTGGATGAACGGCCAGTACATCAAGGCCATGGACGCGAACGAATGGGTGGAGGCTTCCCTCCCCTGGCTGATCGAAGCCGGCGCCGCCGCCGAGGATATCGACGCGCGCCCCGAATGGTACGCAGCGCTGTATCCGCTGCTGGCCGAGCGCGAGACTCACCTGACCGACGCCGCCGAGAAGCTGCCCTACATGTTCTGGGGCGCCAACGTCACGCTCGACGAGAAGAGCGTCAACAAGGTGCTGAAGAAGGAAGGCGCCCGCGCCGACGAGGCCCTGCGCGCATGCCGCGACATCCTGGCCGACGAAAGCCGCGCCTGGGAATGCGACGCGCTGCAGGAAGCCTGCCGCGCGCTGTGCGAGCCCATGGACATCAAGCCGAAGAACATGTTCCAGCCTTTGCGCGTGGCCGTGTGCGGCAACATGGTTTCGCCGCCGCTGTTCGAGAGCATCGAGCTTCTTGACCGCGCCGACGTGATCGCCCGCATCGACTCCGTTCTAGCCGAGGTGTTTTCCGCCTAACGCGGCGCCTCGCCCGCCCCGCCGCGGCCCGAGCTGCGGCGGGGTTTTTCATTTCCCGCAGGCGTCGCGGCGCTTCAAGCGCCGGCGCCCGAACC
Source organism: Slackia sp. (assembly GCA_029266945.1). GTDB lineage: Bacteria > Actinomycetota > Coriobacteriia > Coriobacteriales > Eggerthellaceae > Slackia. The sequence goes on from JARIED010000006.1 coordinate 30,917, forward strand.
CGACACGCATCCGATAAGGAACCGCCTCATGAAGATGATCACCGTCGATACGCATTGCGTGCGCCCGCACGGCGCGTCCTGCGAGCGCTGCCGCATAGCCTGCCCCGCCTCTGCCATTTCGTTCGACGCCGAAACCGGCCTGCCCGCGATCGACGAGCAGGCCTGCACGCAGTGCGGCGTGTGCATGGGCGTCTGCGACGCGTTCACGTCGTCGACCACCACCACGCTGCGCTTGTACGAGCATCTGCGACGCGTGGCCATGCGCGGCGAAATAGTGTATCTGACCTGCAAAGAGAATGTTTTTCCCGGATTCACGCCCGCCAAAAACGTCACGGTGCTGCCGTGCCTGGCATGCATGCCGCCCGAGCTGTGGGCGCTGCTGCTGGCTCAAAACGCGCCCCTATGCATAGCCTGCGACCTGAAATACTGCGACGATTGCCCGCGCGCGGCCGGCCGCGGCGAGCTGCTGTTCACCCGCGCGGTGGAAATGGCCGAGGCCTGGAGCGGCGGCGCCGTGCGCTTCGACCGCGAAATCCCCGAACTCGAAGAAGACGCCGCCTCGATTGCACGCGACGAATTCGGCCGCCGCGAGGCGTTCGACAGCGCGAAAAACGACGCGATCGACATTCTTTCCGGCAAGCGCCGCCTGAAGAACTCGGACACGCTCAAAGACGCGTACCGCAAGAAGGAACGCAAGCGCATGCAGGACATGCTGAACCTGACCGAAGGCGACGTGATCAACGAGTTCGCCGAAAACGGCCGCAGCAAGCGCACCATGCAGCCGCGCCGCCGTATGCTGCTGGAAACGATCGTGGCCAAGCCCGAAGCGGCCGCGAGCATCGACGTCACGGTGAGCGCCACGAACCGCGCCACGTGCGTGGAGTGCCTGGACTGCACGAAAGCATGCCCCACGGGCGCGCGCATGGCCGACCCCGAAAACGGCAGCCTGGCCTATGACGCGCGCTACTGCATAGGCTGCGGCGCATGCGTGGCGGCCTGCCCCACGGCGTCGATCGAGCTCGTGAGCGCAAGCCTGGCCGAGCTTCTGCCCGAAGGCCCGGGCGTCGCGGCCAAAGAACCCGCCGTTTCGTAGCGCCGAACCCTTCGAGCTTCGCCGCCGCACGCAACCCGCAACGCGACCGCACGCTTTCGCCGCTGCGCACCCTGCAACACGGCGCAAGCAGATCGCGCATCACGCCCCGCACCTGCGGCCGGCAAAGCCCGGGCGTGGGACGAACCCCGACCCTCCAGAGAGGAGCAGCCATGACCCTCAACAAAGCCTACACCGACGAATACCTGGCGCACGTGGACGCCCTTCAGGGCGACGCGGCCGGCAAGCACGCCGCGCGCGAGCACATGGAGCACTCCACGGCGATCTATCACGGCACCGTGGTGAACTCATCGTATGCGCCGCGCTTCTTCGACCAGGAAACCTACGACTACTTCAAAAACGCCTCGGAAACCACCCACCGCATTCTAGTGAAGGTGATGAACGAGTATCTGAACAACCCCGCATACCGCCACGTCTACGACATGGACGAGCGCCTGGTCGACCTGATCCTGCTGCCGCGCGATTACGACGCGGTGCTGCCCTTCGCCCGCGTGGACATGTTCCTGGACGAAGACGCCATGACGGCGAAATTCTGCGAGTTCAACGCCGACGGCTCCAGCGGCATGAACGAGAACCGCGAAATCACGGCCGGCATGCAGAACTGCCCCGCCTACCAGGCCTTCGCGCGCGAGCACGACCTGACCACGTGCGACGCGGCGCTGTTCGGCGGCTGGGTGGACGAGTTCCTCTCGATCTACGACACCTATGCGTTCAAGGTGGAGCATCCGCGCATCGCCATCGTGGACTTTCTGGAAAACGCCATTACCGAAGAGTTCAAGATCTTCGCGAAGCTGTTCGCCGAACGCGGCGTGGAGTGCTCGGTCTACGACGTGCGCGACCTGACCTTCGAAGACGGCCGCCTGATTGGCCGCAAGGCGTTCTACGGCCGCGACAATGCGCCGATCGATGCGATCTGGCGCCGCAGCGTGACCAACGACATCATCGACAATTGGGAAGCGTCGCAGCCTTTGATCGAAGCCGTGCGCGCCCGCAAGGTGGCGCTGATCGGCAGCTTCGCCGGTCACCTGGTGCACGACAAGCAGATCTTCCAGGTGCTGTTCAAACCCGAAACCAAGGCGCTTCTGACCGACGAGGAGAACGCCTTCGTGAAGGCCACCGTGCCGTTCACGGCGTTTTTGAACAGCGACGAGGTGGATCTTGACGCCGTGAAGCGCGAGCGCGCGGCATGGATCATCAAGCCCGTGGACGCCTACGGCAGCAAAGACGTGTACGCGGGCCTCGATTTCTCGGACGAGGAATGGGCGCGGATCATCGACACATACGCGAACGGCGCGGCGGGCGCCCCATTCATCGTGCAGCACTACTGCACCCCGCACCGCACGCAGGCCATTCCCCTGCGCGGCGAAGAGGCCGACTGCACGGCCGAGGCGCAGCCCTACACCAACCTGTCGGGCCTGTACCTATACAACGGCCGCTTCACCGGCGTGTTCAGCCGCCTGGGGCCCGAGCCCGTCATTTCGAAAAAGACCGGCGGCATCACCGCCGCCACCATCTGGGTGGATGCGACGGTCGAATAGGCCCGCCCCGCATCGGCCCCAACGCGAAGGAACCCCGCACCCGCGGGGTTCCTTTCGTTTACCGCAAGCCCTGCACGCAGACCCTTGCCACCTCGACGCGCGCATCGAAACGGCACGCAAGGAAGCCTGCCCTTCTTGAGTCGAAAAATCATTTCGCATTCAACCGAAAACTTTATTTCGCAATTCGTTTGTCCAAGGCGCTTGCTGCTCTACCGCGACCAGGCTCACTACGACGTAAACCACGAGGACGAGGAGGAAAAGGTAATCTACGGTTCGGCGAACGCCGCAGCCCGCACCGCCGCCGTCATGCTCATCGTCAAGGGCTACGAAATCGAGTGGGACTACCCTCCCACCCCCAAGGCTCTGGCAAAGGCCGCCGAAGCCACGGGCGCTGAGAACCCCGACGGACAGGATGACTAGCAAACCTCTCCGACGATTTTCAATCATCGCGAAAGCGAACCGCGCATGATCGGTTCGGTGTGAACTTCATCAAAAGAAAGGGGGCATCGCCCCCTTTCTTAGCACTGGTCAATCGGCACCATAATGGCTTCGCGGTCCGAGTGGAGAAGCCTCGGTCGACAACCCACGCGGCGCCTGCGGTCGATGCCGCAGGCGCCGCGCGTTCCAAGGGCACCAGCGCCTAGCAGTCTCCAAGCTTGGCGCCGAACGCCTCTTCGACGAATTCGGCAAGCTTGCCCTCTTTGGCAAGTTCGGCCGAATCGGCCTTTACGAAGTTGGCATTGCATCCTCCCCCGACCTCGTTGTCGTAACCCAGGATGTAATGCGTGGCGATCTGATAGATGATCTC
>JARIED010000014.1 GCA_029266945.1 Slackia sp.
TCCGTCCTTTCCCTACGAAACCGGAAACCCGCAGGCATCGCGGCACGGCACGCCGCCTCCGGGCACAAAAAATGGGTGCACCCCCTCGCGGAGCGCACCCGTCGGATGCAACGGCTTAAAGCGTCGCGCCGAGCGCCGCCGACACGGCAGCGCGGCGCTACATGACCTTCGAGCTTTCCACCATCTCGACGAACTTCGACACCACCTTGATCAGCGGCGTGCGAAGCACCAGGCCCAACACGATGAACGGCACCGTGAACAGCAGCAGGATGCCTATCTCGGTCCAGAAATCGCCGTCGTACACGCCGAACATGGCCGCACGCATGGCGTTGACCGCATGCGTGACAGGCAGATACGGGCTCAGCACCTGCACGAACTCGGGAAGCGATTGCAGCGGATAGCTGCCTCCGCCGCCCGACACTTGGACGATCAGCAGGAACACCGAGATGGCCTTGCCGAAGTTGGCGAACGACACCACCAGCGTGTAGATGATGAATGCGAACACCAACCCCGAAATCCAATAGCACAACAGATAGAGGAACGGATTCACGGTCTGAACGCCTAAAAACACCATATTGCCCACGCTCACACACGTGCTCTGCATGAGCGAAATCAGCGCCACCACGCCGAAGCGGCCGATGAACTGCTGCCATGCGGGCACATGGCCCATCTGGTCGAGAATACGCTTCGAAGGCGTCACCTTGAGCGTCACCATGACCAGCAGCGCGCCGATCCACAAAGCGAGAGTCGTGTACAGAGGCGTCATAGCCGACCCGAAGTTGTCGACCGGATATACCGCATGCCTGTCGAGCTTCACCGGCGCAGAGACCGCCTTCGCCAACGCGGAGGGATCCGAGCCGATCGCCGCGCGCAGGGCCTCGACATCGCCGCTTGCCGCAGCTTCGGCGATGCGACCGGCCGCGTCGTGCATACGCTGCGCCGACGAGGCCAAATCGAATGCAGCGGCGTCGATCTTCTGCCGCGCGTCGGCGACGCCCGACGACACCGAGCCCGCCGCCCCCGTCAAATCGGATGCGACGGCGTCGAGCGTGGCCGCGGTGGACGCGAACGTCGTGCTCGCCTCGTCGACAGTTCCCGCCAAAGCCTCGATATCGGGCTTGAGCTGAGTGTTGTAATCGGCCTTCGCGCCGTCCAGGGCATCCTTAGCCTGCTGCGCGAGGCCTTTGATCTCATCGCGCTTCGTCTGCGCGTCCGCACCGCCCGCCTCAATGTCGGCCGCGGCCGAATTCAAGGAATCGCGCAGCTGTTCCTGCAGCGTAATCGAAGCATTCAGGCGCGCCGTCATGGTGTCGACGGCGGACTGCGCATGGTCGGGCAAAAGGGACTTAAGCGCCTCCAACTGCGCCACGACATCACGATAACCGCCGATCTGGCCATCCACTTTGGAAGCCGCCGCCCTCAGTTGCGAGGCCGACGTCGACGCCAGAGACGATGCAGAATCGAATGCGGCATCCACCGAATCGGCTACCGCGCCGTAACTTGCGGCGCTCTGCTCGATAGCCGTCGAAAGCGCCGACGCCGACGAGCCCACGGCGTCACCGACATCGCCTGCCGCCGCCTTGATGTCGGACACCGAGCCCTTCACGCCGTCTGCCTCGTTTTTGACCTGGCCGAGCAAGGCCGCCGAATCATCGACCAGCCTTTGTGCCGAACCCAGGACCGACGAATACATGGTCAGCACCGAAGACGCCTTGTCCATAGTGGACCCCACGTCGTCGACGTGCGCGGCAAGGTCTCCTATCTTTCCGCCCATGTCGGAATCCTGCGCATAATCGGCAAGCGTACTCGCAATTCCAAGCGCAATCTCCGAAAGCGTCTCCGCGAACACAGTATTCACCTGGGCCGACACGCCATCGGCACCCTGGTCGGTCACCTTAGGCGCAATGGCGTTTTTCTTCTCGTTCGTGTAGTAGGCGATCTTTGCGTGATCAACATCATCGGAATAAAACGTCATCATGTCGCAGCTGAAACTGGAAGGAATCACCACCGCCGCGTAATAGCGGCCCGAACGGGCACCGTCGATAGCGTCCTCTTCGTCGGTGATCGTCCATTTCAACTGGTCATTGGCGCGCAGCGCCGAAACCACCTGCTCGCCCACGTTGATTTCCAACGGCACCAGATCGCTTTTGTAGCCCTCGTCGGAATTAGCCACGGCAACCTTGAGGTTGCCCGTGTTATCGAACACGTTCCAGCACGCGATCAGGTTGTACCACGAGAACAGCGACGGAATGGCCACCAGGCCCAGCACGATGATCACCGTGATCACGTTATGGCCGAGACGCTTCAAGTCGCCCGTGAAAAGGCGCCAGATATTCTTCATCGTCGGCTCCTTTCCTCACCGGACGCATGTCGCTCTCCCGCATAGGCGGAGGCACGCACCCGGGCTCCGCAACCGTAAGCGACATGCCCCTCGTGCCCGCACGATCCGCACACCTCGTTACGGCTGGCGTAAAGCGAACGCACCTCTTCGTCGCTCATGGCCTCGAGCGACACTTGGCGCTCGAGGCTGTCACGCAGATACTCCACGACCACCAGAAACGCGATGATCGCCACGATCCACACGAGCCACGCCGTGAGCATGACCACCTTCTCGGTCTCGGTGATGGCGAACACGAGCGTCACCACCACGGGCACCAAGATGCCCACGACCACCGCGCTGCGCTTGAACTTCGGATACAGCCTCATGAAGCGGGCCGCGCGGTTGGCGATGGCGCTACGGTATTCTTCACGGTCGGAAAGCACGCGGATGAGCTGCGCCATGCGGTAGCGGCGCTCAGGCAGCTGCACGGGCTCGCCGTTGATGATGTCGCTCTCTTCGATCTGATGCGCGAACAGATGGTTCAAATTCGCCAGATACGGGCGCGCGATCAAGCCCGCCAGCAAAAACACCGTCAGGAACAACAGCAGCATGCCGATGCTCTGCAACCACGCGCCATCGTAGAAACCGCACGTGGTTTCGCGGATAGCGTTGATGCCGTAGGTGAACGGGAAGACCGGGTAGACCGCCTGAAAGAAACTCGGCGTCATCTCGATCGGATACAGGCCCGTTGCGCCGGGAATCTGCACGAACACCAAAATCACGCAGATCGCCTTGCCGATATGCTGCAGCGTGGTGGCCAGCGTGTACTGAACGGCCAGATACGCCAGCGAACAGATCGCAGCAGTCAGGAAGAACGCGGGCACGTTGACCACTTGCACGCCTATGACCAGGCATCCCGCGCAGCACACGATCGATTGCAGCACCACCATGACCGCCAGCAGCAGCTCGCGGCCCAGGAAGCGCTGGGCGATCGCAAGGTCGGGAATGCCCTCGTCGTCCACCTCGTTGCGCATGATCACCAGCAGCATGAACACGCCGATCCACAACGTTAGATTAATGAACAGCGGAGCCATGGCCGAGCCGTACGAGTTCAGCGGATAAAGGTTCTCGGTCTGCACCTGGGTGGGCGACTGCATGAATTCGGCCACCTTGGACGCGTCGATCTGCTCGCCGTCGAACAGCGCCGAGACCGCGCCGGACGAGCCGAGCGCCGCCACATCGGTCTTCACGGTTTCGAAATCGGCCTGCAGGTCGGCAAGAAGCGAATCGGTCTGGGCCAGAGCGTCGGCCGACGACGAAAGCGTGGTTTTCAACTGGTCGAGCACGCCGATACCCTGGTCGACCAGAATCGTTTGATTGGAAACCGCCGAACCGAAACCGCCCGTAGCGGCCACGACGCGCGTCAAGCCGTCGCTAGCCTGAGGGATGGCGGTGTCGGAGAGCGTAGCACGATAGCCGTCCACATTGGTCAGGGTTTGCTGCACAGCCGTGTTCACGGAACCGGCCGCACCGCCCACCGACGACGCGGTTCCCGACACGCCGGACGAAAGGTCGCGCAGGGCGCCGAGCGTAGCGTTCGCGTCGGCATTGCGCTCCTCGAGCGACGTCACAACGGCGTCGATAGCGCCCATGGAAGGGTCGTCTACGGGAAGGGACTGCTGAATCTCGCGCAACAAAGCGATGATACGGGCGTTTTCATCGACCACCGCCTGGGCGCTGGCCACAGCGGCGTCCACATGCCCCGTGGCAGCCACGATACCCGACGTGGTTTGGCCGATGGCCTCGGTGGTCTTCGACGACGCCTGGGAAAGAAGCGTCGAACCGTGGTCGAGCACGCCGCCGATAGAGCCGGAAAACGTCACGATGCCGCGATTCACATCGCCCGCAAGCTCGGACACCTGGCCCAGGCCCTTGCCTAAAAGCACGACTTGCGCCTTCACGTCTTCCAGTGCCTTCTTGGCATCGCCCGCCTTACTGACGGCTTCATCGGCCGCCGTGGCCAAATTGCTCAGCGAATCGCAAGCCAAGGCGATATCGTCGGCCGCTTCGCCCAGACGCACGACAGCGTTGCCGCGTGTGGCGTCGAAATCGGCGTCGGCTTCTTTCATAGCCTGGTCGATCGTATAGACGACCGTCGAACTGATCGTGGAAACGAACGTGTCGTTGATGGTGTTGTCGAGCGTGGTGGCTCCCGTGTCGGTGATCTTCGGCGCGACCGGGCCCGCCTTTTCATTCACATAGTATTCAAGTTCGGGCTGCTGAAAATCGCCTGAAAGAAGCGTGGCCACATCAGAGCTGAAGTCTTCGGGAATGACGAATGCGGCATAGGCTTCGCCCGCCTCCACTTCACGCATGGCCTCGTCGCGATCGACGAAACGCCACCCCAACTGCTTGTTCTGCTCGAGCTGCTCGATTACCTGGGCTCCAAGATCGAGGTCTCCCAACGTTTCGTCGCTCGCGCCCGCATCTTCGTTCACCACGCATACGCGCAGGTTGCCCGTATTGTCGTAAGGGTCCCAGAAGCCGATGACGTTGAACCAGGTATACAGGGAAGGCAGCACGATGAGAAACAGCGCTACAAGCCAGGCCGCAGGCGTTTTCGCAATACGTTTCACGTCGCGCACGAACACGCGCAGGATGTTGCCCACTCGCTCCTCCTTTGCCAAGATAATCAACATTTGTACAGAAAGCTGATTCTACTTGCAGAGGTCGCGTGAAAAGGAGCGGGCGACCCCTGTCACACAATTGTTACCGATTTCTCGAACGGCGGCAATGCGCAGGACGGGCGGGAAAAGCAAAATCGCCCGCGCGCAATGCACCCGGGCAATCGTCGAATAGGGCCTGACGGCACGCGTCACGCGCCCTGGCGGCCGTGGCCTTCGCCGTGCATCGGACGGGCGCCTTCGCCGGCGCGTCCCCAGCCCTCGCCGCATGAAGCGCCCTGGCCGAACGCGTGTCCCGCGCAGGCGGAATCGCACGTATCGACCCCCGCCTGGACGGCAAGCGCACGCAGTTCGGCCATCGGCATGGCCGCGGCGTCTTCTTGGGAAATGTCCACGCCCTGGGCGAGCAGCGTCTCGCAGACGCGGTAGCGGCCAAGGCCCATGCCCGCCTCCGCTGCGGCTCGGCGCTGCTCGTCGCTCAAGCGCCCGCAGTGCACCTCCGCCCCGGCGCGCTCGAAGCTGCGCAACGCGGCCGCCTCGATGGCTTCGCAACGTGCCTCGTCCTTGCACGCCACGCCCACTTCCACCACCGCATCTTCGCCGATATAGCCTTCGCATGCGTCGGCCAGGACCCGCATGGCCTCCTCGCATGCCATGCCGTCCACATCGACTCGGTCGAGCACTGCCGCGGCGTCGTCGTTGACGGCGCTGGCGCCCACCACGCGGTCGAAGCGGCTCACGGACAGCTCGAACGACGGGTTCACGTCGATCCCCACGCGCGCCACGGGGGCCATGGCGTACGCGAAGCCGCCCACGCCGATCGCAGCGAAGGCGGCACAAGCGGCCGCGGTCAAGGCGACCTTGCGCGAAAACGACATGCGCGCACGCGACGCGCGGCGGCGCGAAGGCGCGAAGACCTCGGCCGAGACGCGGCCGTTGCGAGGCGGCTGCTCCACGGCGGCATCGACTTCAGCGAACAGGGGCGCGAACGCCTGGGCATCGGATGCATCAGATGCATCGAATTCGTTGCCGCGCTGCCGCTCGATCCGCGCGACGGTGGCGGCTTTCAACGCGTCGGGCGCGTGCAGCGTGGCGTAGGCTTCGCGCAGACGGTCGTCGACATCGCTCATGACAGCGCCTCCTTCAACTGCTTGCGGCCGCGCGTAATCCAGGAATACACCGTGCCTTCGGGCGCGCCGACCATGCGCGCGATCTCGGGCACGGTATAGCCTTCGCACGCGAAAAGATACAGCGGGGTTTTGGGCGGATCGCTCAAGCGATTCAAGGCGTCGAGTACCTCGCGCACCTCGGAAGCCCGCTCCTTGCCCTCGCATGCGAACGTATCGCCCCGACGTTCCATTTCGGCGTCCAGCGACACGTTCGCCCGAGCGCGGGAACGCAGCAGGTCCTTGCAGCCGTTGATCGCCACGCGCAGAAGCCACGCCTTGACGTGCTCCTGTTCGCGAAACGGATCGTCGCGCTGGGCGTATTTGGCGAACACGTCCTGAAACACATCTTCGGCGTCATGCGCGGGCACGTACGTCAGGCACGCGCGCCAGACGGCATCGCCGTAGATCTCAACAGTCTCTTCGATGTCTCGCGCATCGCGCACGCGCCGCCCTCTTTCCCCCGATTGGAAACCAACTGGCCACCCGGCCTATCAGACGCCGTGTCCGTAGCCGCAACCGCGACCGAAGCCCGCGCCGTCACCGCGGCCGTGGCCGTAGCCGCATCTGGCGCTGTTCTGGCGATTGTCGCACACGCCGTCGGCGCCGGCGTCGACGGCGCCCTGCTCCATCCCGCCGCCGCGACCGAACGCGCCGTTGGAGCCCTGTCCGCAACCGGCATGCGTGCCGAAGTTGTCGCATACGCCGTCGGCGTCAGCGTCGGCGAATCCTTCGCACGAAGCAGCCTTGCAGTATGCGTTCTTCACCGCCGCGCTCATGTCGGCGAAGCTCTTGTTCGCAGCTGCCGCGCACGCGCGCAGACAAGGCGACTCGCAACCTGCGCCGCCGCGCGGACCCTGGGCGAACGCAGGAGCCGCAGCCAGCGAAAACGCCAGCGCCGCCGCGGCCAAAACCGCAAGCGCCGTCTTTGCAGGCTGGACCTTCTTAGGGGTATCGACCGTGTTTTTCATCTCGACCTCTTTTCCGATGCGCCGCCCGCGCCCGACGTCTCGATTCGCTTCGTTCGAAAGCGCGGCGGCGGTTTTTCTTTCCCTTCGCCCTGAACACGATCGAGCGCGGCGTTTCCTTGCAAGAATGTCGAAAAAAAATTCCGTCCTACGATTCGCGCGCCAGACGCTCGCCCATCAAATAGCCCATGACCGACGCCATCATCAGGCCACGCGTCCATCCGCTTGAATCTCCCAGGCAATTCAGGTTCTCGATGTTCGTGTCGAACTTCTCGTCCATCTTCACGCGATTGCTGTAGAACTTCAGTTCGGGCGCATACAGCAGCGTCTCGCCCGCCGCGAATCCGGGAATGGCCTGGTCGACGGCCAACATGAAGTTCATGATCGACGTCATGGTGCGATACGGCATGGTGCTCGTGATATCGCCCGCCACGGCATCGGGCAACGTCGGGCGCACGTTGGAGCGGTTCAGCTCGTCTTGCCACGTGCGCTTTCCGTCCAAAATGTCGCCGAAACGCTGCACCAGGATGCGACCCGCGCCCAGCATGTTCGCCACCGCGCCGATTTTCTGCGCATAAGCGATCGGCTGGTCGAACGGCTCGCGGAAATTATGCGAGCACAGAATGGCCAGGTTGGTGTTTTCGGACTTGCGTTCTTTATAGGAATGGCCGTTGACCACCGCCAGGCCGCCGTCGTAGTTCTCCTGGCTCACGAAGCCGCCCGGGTTCTGGCAGAACGTGCGCACCTTGTTGCGAAACGGATTCGGATAGCCGATTAGCTTGCTTTCGTAGAGCACGTTGTTCACGCGCTCCATGATTTCGTTGCGCATCTCCACACGCACGCCCACGTCCACCGGGCCAGGCGCATGCTCGATGCCGTGCTCGACGCACAGCTTCTCGAGCCAGTCGGCGCCGCGACGGCCCGTGGCCACCACCACGCGTTCGGCGGCGATGGCGCGCTCGATGCCGTCGGACCCCTTCACGATCACGCCGCGACAGACGTCGCCCTCCATGGCCACATCCAGGCACTCCGTGCGAAACAGCAGCTCGACGCCCGCTTCGCGCAGATAATCCTCGATCCTGCCATAGATTTCTTGAGCCTTCTCGGTGCCCAGGTGACGGATCGGGCAATCGACCAGCTTCAGGCCCGCCCGAATGGCGCGGCGGCGAATCTCTTTCACCTCGTCGGGCGCGCCCACGCCCTCCACGTGCGTGTCGGCGCCGAAGCGCAGATATATGTCGTCGACGCGTTCGATGGTCTGTTGGGCGAGGCGTTCGCCGATCAGCTCGGGAAGGTCGCCGCCCACCTCGCACGAAAGCGAAAGCTTGCCGTCGGAAAAGGCGCCCGCGCCCGAGAAGCCCGTGGTGATACGGCACGGCTCGCAGCCGACGCAACGACCCGCCTTGGCCTTCGGGCACGAACGGTCCTCGATGGCGAGACCTTTTTCCACAATGACGATACGCGCGGCCGGGCCGCTTTCCAAAAGGCCCAAGGCCGTGAAGATGCCCGACGGGCCCGCGCCGACGATGACCACGTCGACGTTCGAATCGAAACGCATGATATACCCTCCCTATGCAAATCGACGCCGTGTAGCGGCGTCATGGCATTGTAGCGCGGCAAGTCCGCCCCGAAGCGGCGCCTTAGCTACTGGATATCCCATTAAAATTGTACATATGCACAACAAATACCCTAAAGGAATGACAGCTGCCTTCGAGGAATAGAAGGCGCGGCACGAAGCGTTTACCCAGCCGACTTATGTCGACAAAAGACCGAACAATGCGGCATTAGCAATGCATCACAAATCCCAGCAACCGCCGCAAATTTTCTTTTCAAGTCGAATATCAGGCAGTTTAGCGGCGTTGTTCCTTATGCCCTACTTGCACTCAAAAAGCGGCATATCACGAATTCGAACCTGAAAAGCAGGAAACGCAAGCGGCTCGATACGGTCGGCGGGCGGGCTCAATTTACTGTAATTTTTGAACAATTGTACAATTTTCGCACTTTATCACGATAAATTATTGACCTTGGCAACGCCGTCTCTATAATAAAACCTGCAACATCGAAGGAGTCAGCCATGAACAACGGAACCGCACATACCCCGGCTTCCCCAGCCTGCTGCGGCACCCCCCGTTGTCTCCCCTTCATGTTCAATCTCACCCCATTTGATGCCCGCAGCGCCTGCGGGCATCGCCGTTTCGGCGCCGTTTCTCACGCATATTCCTATCGATATCTTTAGCACACGGATGTAGCGCGGGCGCTGTTCCTCTCTCGCTCGGCCGCGCCTCCCGTGTGCGCCTCCTGGGCGATACGCGTTTTCAGCAACAGCGAAAAACGCTGCGTCCCCCGGGCCGTTTCTCCACGACGTCTCGACCCCGACCGGATCACCCTCGGCGAACCGCCGGCGCCGCGCGCCCGCCCTCGCCATCGCACGATAGGAATACCTCATGATCGTCAAAGCGCTCATGGCGGCCATCTTCGCCGCCACCGCCATCGGCGTCGGCATTCTGTGCCGCAAGCACGCCGGCAACGTCTCCGGATTCATCCTAGGCGGCCGCAATGTCGGCCCCTGGCTTTCCGCCTTCGCGTTCGGAACCTCGTACTTCAGCGCGGTCATCTTCGTCGGATACGCCGGCCAGTTCGGCTGGAAATACGGCCTGGCCGCCACTTGGATCGGCATCGGCAACGCCATTCTGGGAAGCCTTCTTGCCTGGTGGGTGCTCGGACCGCGCACGCGCGAGATGACGCAGCGCCTGCAGGCATCCACCATGCCCGAATTCTTCGGCAAGCGATTCGACAGCAAGGGGCTGCGCATCGCCGCTGCCGCGATCATCTTCGTATTCCTGATCCCCTACACCGCCAGCGTATACAACGGGCTTTCGCGCCTATTCGGCATGGCGTTCGGCCTGCCTTACGAAGCGTGCGTCATCGGCATGGCGCTGATCACATGCGTCTACGTAGTGATCGGCGGCTACATGGCCACCGTGGTGAACGACTTCGTCCAGGGCATCGTGATGCTCTTCGGCATCATCGCCGTGATCGCCGCGGTGGTCATGGGCAACGGCGGCTTCAGCGAGGCGCTCGTGTCGCTTTCGCAGGTTCCCGCCGAAAACAGCGCGCTCGAAGGCGCCTTCGTCAGCATGTTCGGCCCCGATCTCCCCGACCTGATCGGTGTCATCGTGCTCACGAGCCTGGGCACCTGGGGCCTGCCGCAGATGGTGCAGAAGTTCTACGCGATCAAGAGCGGTCCCGCGATCAAGCAGGGCGCGATCATCTCGACCCTGTTCGCCGTGATGGTGGCAGGAGGCAGCTACTTCTTGGGAGGCTTCGGACGCCTGTACGGCGACCGGATCGCATACTCCACCAACGGGGCGCCCGTCTACGACTCCATCATTCCCACCATGCTTTCGGGGCTGCCCGACATTTTGGTGGGCCTCGTGATCGTGCTGGTGCTTTCCGCTTCCATGAGCACGCTGAGCTCGCTCGTGCTGACGTCTTCTTCCACGCTGACGCTCGACCTGTTGAAGGGCAACGTGATCGAGCATATGAGCGAGAAAAGCCAGCTTCTGTGGATGCGCGGGCTGCTGGTGCTGTTCGTGGTCGTCTCGGCCGTTATCGCGTTGGTGCAGTACAACAGCTCGATTACGTTCATCGCCCAGCTCATGTCGATCAGCTGGGGCGCGTTGGCGGGTGCGTTTTTGGGACCGTTTTTCTGGAGCCTGTACAGCAAGCGCATCAGCAAGGCGGCCGTATGGGCCAGCTTCGTCGTGGGCGTCGGACTGACCAGCGGCAACATGATCGCCGGATTCTTCGGCGCACCGCCGATCACAAGCCCGATCAACTGCGGCGCGCTTGCCATGGTGCTCTCGATGGCGATTGTGCCGCTAGTGAGCCTTGTCACCAAACCCGTCGATTTCGACATGAACATCGCGCTGCCCAGCCGCAAAAGCGCCACCGACCGCGAAATCGAAACCGAGATGCGCGAAGAGCACCTGCCCGAAATGGACCCGACCGCGTAAGCGCGGCGCTACCGTCCGCCCGCGGCGAGATAGTCGTCCAAACCCGGTTTCGCGGATACGTACACGCCGCTTTCGGGGAAGCACGTCAGCCACACCACGCCTTCGGCGCTGACCACGTCGGCAAGACCGGGGCGGTCGTTTTCGGCGACACTGATATGGATCGATCGATCATCGAGGGTCTTGAACGTCATTTCGAGCGTGTCCTGGCTGAACCCGCTATAACGGCCGGTCGCGCGGTCCTCCTCGACTTCGGCAAGCCAGCATAGATCGGTCTGCGGGCCGCGCATCAGATCGATCAAGGCGTCTTTGGACTGAATGACGCCGATGGTCAAACTGCCGATCGTAAGCAGCACGAACAGGGCTGCGACGCTGGCGCTGCCGAGCATGTCGTACGAAACCGGATGCTTCTTGCGATAGAGGCGATACGACACGGCGACGCCGATGCAGACAGCCAAAACCGCGACCAACTTGAGCAATCGTATAGGCGTCGGCGCGCCCTCGCCGAACGCGACGATCACGCCAAGCGCCACGAAGGCCGAGCCCGCATAGGCGATGCAAGCCACGGCGAAGCGTGCGGCCTCTCGCGCGAACCGTGCCGCAGTTGCCGCAAATCCCGCACCCGCACCGCCCTTACGCTCCTGCGAAGACACGACCAGCATAATGGCGAAGCCGACGAACGAAAGGGCGAACAACACGAATCCGGCCGCCATGCACAGATAGCGCACCAGGCCCATATACCCGATGGAAGGCGCCCACTCCCCTGCGAACAGGATTCCGAACGCCGCAAACAACACTACCAGCGTGACTACGCCGATTACTTTCTTCGACGATGCCGAAACCATCGCATCCTCCGCTCTCGCGCCGCAACCGTCAGCGCGCGATGCGCGTGACGCAGCGCATCGTATCATGCAGCCGTAAAGCGAATCGGAAACCCTGCGACAAAAAAAGATGGGCGGGTGCGGAAACATTCCCGCACCCGCCCATCGCGGCACCGGCGAAACGCCTAAGCCGCCGCTTCGCCCATCAAGCGCTCGCGCTTCTTGCTCGCCACGGCGCGGCCCTTGCCGCACTTCGGCTTGGAAAGCGGGCAATGCTTGCTGCAGCACGGACATGTGCCCAGGTTGAGCTGAAACGATGCGGCGCTCGACGCGGCGGCGACCTTGTTCGCCTTCGCAGCCTTGGGCGGCTTCGACTTGCTGGACGAAAGCTTCTTCGCAAGCTTTTTGGCCGCCTTGCGCACGGCCTTCTCCTGTTTTTTTTCCTGCTTCTTCAACTGCTTTTTCGAAAGCTTCTTTTTGGCGGCGTTCTTTTTCTTGTCAGACATGGCTGGCTCCTTCTTGCTTTTCGCCGCCATCATAACCGATAAACGTTATAAAGTTAGTATCAATTAACTTTTTCCAAAACGTTTTTCGGCAGGCGAAGCGGACGACTCCGTCGGCTGCCATGAAACGAAAGCGGGGCGGAACCTCACGTTCCAGCCCCGCTCGACTATCTATAGACGCCCCACATAGACGTGCGCTTGCGGCGCGGCGCGCAAACTCGCGGCATACGCGCAGTACGGCGCTCGCTCACGCCCCAACATGCACTCGCAGCGCACCGCGCTATCGTTCGGTGCGGCTTTCCTGCACCTCGAACGCGCCCACTTCCTCGGCGGCTGCGCAACCGCACGAACAGCCCGCGGCCGCGTCGGCGGCAGCCTTGTCGGCCGCACGCGCCACGTCGCGCATGCGGCGGGCCTCGGCCTCTTTGCCTTCAAGGTTCGCCTTCGCCACGCTGATCATCAGCTTGATGCGGTTGAGCTGATTCACCTCGGAAGCGCCGGGGTCGTAATCGACCGCCACAATGTTGCTCTCGGGATACCTACGACGCAGCTCCTTAATCACGGCTTTGCCCACCACGTGGTTCGGCAGGCACGCGAACGGCTGGGTGCACACCACGTTGGGCGCACCCGTGCAAATGAGCTCCACCATCTCGGCGGTCAAAAGCCAACCTTCGCCCATCGAATTGCACAGGCTCAGAATCTCGCTCGCATAGCCCGCCAGCTCGTAGATGTCGGCCGGCGGCTCGAAGCGATGCGACGCGCGCAACGCGTCGTTGACCGGCTTGCGGAACTTGTCGATGGCGGCCAGCGCGATGCGGCTTCCAAGCGCGCTTTTCGCAGAACGGCCCAGCGGGTCTTTCTGGAAGATGGCGCCCGCGAGGCCGAACAGGAAGAACTCCGTCAAGCCTGGCACCACGGCCTCACAGCCCTCACGCTCGATCACATCCACGATCTGGTTGTTCGCCGTGGGATGGAACTTCACCAAGATCTCGCCCACCACGCCCACGCGCGGCTTGCTGCCCTCGCTCACCAGCGGCAGCGTGTCGAAATCTTCCACGATCTGACGCACGGTGCGCTTCCATTCGCTGCGCGAAAGGCCCGCAGCCAGCTGGCGCTTGCACTCGCCCATCCAATGGTCGAACAGCCTCTGCGCGGCGCCGGCTTCGGCCTCGTACGGGCGCGTGCGATACAGACACATCATCAGCAGGTCGCCGTAGAGCACGCCGTACACCGCCTGCAGCAGCATCTTCGGCGTGACCTCGAAGCCGGGATTGCTTTCCTCGAGCTTCTTGAACGACAGCGAAATCACGGGGATATGCCCCAAGCCCGCCGCCGCCAGCGCCTTGCGGATCAGCGCGATGTAGTTGGTGGCGCGGCAGCCGCCGCCCGTCTGCGTGATGATCACGGCCAGCTTGTCGGTATCGTAGCGGCCGCTGGTCACAGCCTCCATGATCTGGCCTGTAACCAGGATGGACGGATAACAGATGTCGTTGTTGACGTACTTCAGGCCGGCATCCACCGCGCCGTGGTCAACGCTGGGCAGAAGCTCGAAGTTGTAGCCGTTCTTGCGAAAGATCTCCACCAGCAGGTCGAAGTGGATCGGCGCCATCTGCGGGCACAAAATGGTATAGCCCGCATCCTTCATCTCCTTGGTGAACTGGACCTTCTCGAACTCGGTGGACACGCACGCACGCTGCTTGATCAACGCGTCGGCCTGCGCCACCACGCGCGCGGCCTCGGCCTCGGTCATGCCCGTCTTATTGTCCATGCGGATCTTGGCATGGCGCGCATGCTCTTTCATCTCGTCTTCGGGAACGGCCGCCTCGGTGCTGTATTCCTTGTTCATGGCAACCGTCGGGCATGCCAGCGAACCGCGCTCGGCCTCGGCGCCTTCATCGGCCTTGTCCTTGAGCGCCGCCAACAGCGAACGCACGCGGATGCGCGCGGCGCCCAGGTTGGACACCTCGTCGATCTTGAGCACGGTGTACACCTTGCCCGACGCCTCCAGGATTTCTTGCACCTGGTCGGTGGTCAGCGCGTCTAGGCCGCAGCCGAAGCTGTTCAGCTGGATCAGGTCGAGGTCGTCGCGCTGCGTGGCCACCTTGGCGGCGGCGTACAGACGCGTGTGATACATCCACTGGTCCACCACGCGAATCGGACGCTCCAGCGTGCCGAGATGCGCGATGGAATCTTCCGTAAGCACCGCCAGGCCGAAGCTGGTCAAAAGCTCGGGAATGGCGTGGTTGATTTCGGGGTCGTTGTGATACGGGCGGCCCGCCAGCACGATGCCGTGCGTGCCGGTCTCCTCCATCCAGCGCAGCGTTTCTTCGCCCTTGGCGCGAATGTCGTCTTTGAACGCCATATCCTCGGCCCACGCGGCCTCAACCGCATCGGCCACCTCGGCGCGCGTAGGCGCGTTGGCATGGCGGCACGTGGCGTCGGCGAAGTTCTCGTACAACTCCACGAACAGACGCTCTTTGAGCTTGTCCTTCTGGTCGTAAGGCAGCCACGGGTTCAAGAATTTCGCGTCGGAGGTGCGCAGCTCGTCGATATTCAAGCGCAGCGCCTCGGAATAGCTGGCCACAATCGGGCAGTTGAAGTGATTGCCAGCGCCCGCATCTTCTTGGCGCTCCCACTTGGCGCACGGCATCCAGATGAAATCGACGCCCTTTTCCAACAGGTTCATCACGTGGCCGTGCGAGAGCTTGGCCGGATAGCACACGCTTTCGGACGGCATGCTCTCGATGCCCGCGTCGTAAGTCTTTTTGGACGAAGCGTCGGAAAGCACCACGCGATAGCCCAGCTTCGTGAAGAAGGTGAACCAGAACGGATAGTTTTCGTACATATTCAGCGCGCGTGGAATGCCCGCCGTACCGCGCGGGGCCGCTTCGGCAGCAAGCGGCTCGTAGCCGAACAGGCGACGGCTCTTGTAATCGAACAGATTCGGCACGTTAGACGTCTCGCCCAGAACGCCCGCGCCCTTTTCGCAGCGGTTGCCCGTGATGAAGCGGCGATGCTTGCCGGTGTTCTCGTCCACGCCGAAATCGTTCACCGTGAGCAGGCAGCGGTTGGAGCACGCCTTGCAGCGCACGGTTTTATGCGTAGGCTCGAGCGCCTGAATGCGTTCGAGCGAAAGCATATCGGACACGGGATGCTCGCCCTTCGCGCGGTCGCGCGCAAGAAGCGCGGCGCCGTATGCGCCCATGTTGCCCGCGATGTCGGGGCGCACGGCGTTCGTGCCCGAAAGCTGCTCGAAAGCGCGCAGCACGGCGTCGTTCAAAAACGTGCCGCCCTGCACGATCGCCTTATCGCCCACCTCGCGCGGGTCGCGGATCTTGATCACCTTGAACAGCGCGTTCTTGACCACCGAAATAGCCAGGCCGGCAGCGATATCGCCCACCGTGGCGCCTTCTTTTTGCGCCTGCTTCACGCGGCTGTTCATGAACACCGTGCAACGGCTGCCCAGATCGACCGGATGCTTGGCGGCGTTGGCCGTCTTAGCGAACTCGGTGACGTCCAGGTTCAAGCCGCTGGCGAAGCTTTCGATGAAGCTGCCGCAGCCCGACGAGCACGCCTCGTTGAGCATGATGTGGTCGATCACGCCGTCGCGCACGCGCAAGCACTTCATATCCTGGCCGCCGATGTCCAAAATGAACTCGACGCCCGGCAGCATCTCCTGCGCACCGCGCAGATGCGCCACCGTTTCGATTTCGCCGGAATCGACACGCAAAGCCTCGAGCAGCAGCGCTTCGCCGTAGCCGGTCACGGTGGCGTGGCCGATCGTCACGAACGGCTCGCCCGTCGTGGCGTCCACCGGCAGTGCGCCGTACATATCGGCGATCGCACGCTTGGCCGTGCCCAACACGTCTCCTTTGTTGTTGCAATACGAGCTCCACAGAAGCTCGCCGTCTTCGCCGATCAGCGCGGCCTTGAACGTGGTGGAGCCGGCGTCGATGCCCAAATAGGCGGTGCCAGTATAGGCCATCAGGTCGCCGCGCGCCACTTTCTCGCGATTGTGGCGAGCCTTGAACTCGGCGAATTCCTCTTCGTTTGCGAACAGCGGGTCCAGACGCACCACTTCGCTGCCCTGGATGTCGCCCAGGTTGCGCAGGCGCTCCAGCACGTCGGACAGAAGCTCCGCCTTGCCCTGCGCGCCGCACAGCGCGGCGCCGCACGCCACGAACAGGTGCGCGTTACGGGGGCGAATGGCATGCTCGTCGTCAAGACCGAGCGTTTCGCAGAAACGCTCATCCAGCTCGGAAAGGTATTGCAGCGGGCCGCCCAAAAGCGCCACGTTGCCGCGGATGGGGCGGCCGCACGCCAGGCCCGAGATGGTCTGCGTGACCACGGCCTGGAAAATGGACGCCGCGATGTCTTCCTTGCGCGCGCCCTCGTTGAGCAGCGGCTGCACGTCGGTCTTCGCGAACACGCCGCAGCGGCTCGCGATCGGATAGATCGCGGTATGGCTTTTCGCCAGCTCGTTCAAACCGCCGGCATCGGTGTCGAGCAACGCGGCCATCTGGTCGATGAACGCGCCCGTGCCGCCCGCACACGTGCCGTTCATGCGTTGTTCGATGCCGTTGTCGAAATAGATGATCTTGGCGTCCTCGCCGCCCAGCTCGATCACCACGTCGGTCTGGGGGATGAAGGCTTCCACCGCGGTCTTGGAGGCGATGACCTCCTGCACGAATTCGATGCCCAGCCACTGGGCCAAAAGCAGGCCGCCCGAGCCCGTGATCGCAATCGTCATAGGAGTGTCGGGATAACGCTCGGCCGCCTCCTGCACCACTTCCACGATGGTGGCGCGAATATCGGCGTGATGGCGACGATAGCAGGAATACAGGACGTCTCGGTTATCATCGAGAACGGCCACCTTGACCGTAGTGGAGCCGACGTCGATGCCGATATGCAAAGGCGAAGCATCCGCAGCGCGTGCGATTTGCGCGGCGCGCGCCTCCCCTTCGACGGCCGCGTTGTTCGCAACCTGGTCTTTCGTAATTTCGGCAGCCATGATGTTCTCCTTTTGAATCATGGTGGTTCCTTATCCTAAAGCTTGATCGATTCGCCCGGCTTGATGAAGAACAGGCGAACGGCGATGAGCGCCATTTCTTCCGAGCTTTCCTGCATGCCCGTTTCGATCCAGCGGACGATTACAGAAACGTAGGCGCCCGCGAAATAGGCGATGTAGTAATTGACGAACGGCGTGGGGTCTTCGCGGTACTGCTCGTGCAGAAGCGACATGATCAGCTTGCTGCACACCGCTTCGCGTAGGCGCGGGCCGAAGCGCACGTCGCCCCCGGGGCCGAGCACCGCATGGAAGAATTCGCCTTCCTTGCGCACGTAATCAAACAGCTCCATCAACACCGGAAGCGGCTTTTTGAGCATGCGGTAGTGCATGAGCTCCACGATCGAAATCTCGCTCATCTTGCGGCTGAAATCGTCGAGCTCGGCCAGAACCTCGTCCTCAAACGCCTGCAGAAGGGCGTCTTTGTCTTTGAAATGAT
This sequence comes from Slackia sp., assembly GCA_029266945.1. Lineage (GTDB taxonomy): Bacteria > Actinomycetota > Coriobacteriia > Coriobacteriales > Eggerthellaceae > Slackia. Next base: position 17,980 of record JARIED010000014.1, read on the forward strand.
TGTAGAACGTGCCGCGGTTGAGGCCCGCGCGCTGGCAGAGGTCGTTCACGGTGAAGCCGTCGAAACCGCGCTCTTCCATGAGCCCTATCAAGGCTTCGCGCAACGCCGCCCTGGAACGCGCAATACGCGGGTCGCAGGGCGCGAGGCATTCCGTCCGGGTGCGGGAAGAAGGTTCGGGCGCGGAACATGCGCGCGATTTCTCGGGCACGGGCGCGTTCGAGCTTTTCCTTTTGGCGCTTTTAAGAGAAATTGCCGCCAAACCGATCGACTCACCTTTCATTTTGCTTATGCCATCAGGCATTATGAACAAGTTGGCCAGTAATGAACACTTTGTTCAATAGGACGTATTGTATAACCGCGGCATACGGCGGGCAACACAGCGCCGGCAAAACGGCCGTATTTTCACATTCGAACCGGAGGTGCGCAAAATCGGCGCACGACACAGCACGTGAGCGCAAAAAAGCGCGCCTGGACGGCGCGCCTTGCGAATCGGTTTTCTTTTTTCCCGGCAACGATTACTTATCGCGGTCGTGGCCGTTATGAGCCGCCATGACATAGCGCACGAAATACGCAAGCGTCAGCACCACCGCGCCGATGCCTATGCCCGTCAGCAGCAGGTCGATCGGCTCGGTGCCGTGGATCAGCAGGCCCAGGAAGTACACGCCCATGACCAC
>JARIED010000024.1 GCA_029266945.1 Slackia sp.
TAGGCCGACCACACGACGATCGAAAGCCCGATGCGAGGACCAAGATACGAAAAAGCGACAGGACAGCCGGCAGCCACCATGGCGCCGTGATGGATCGCGTACCTGCCGAACCCAAGCAGCATCCCCAGCGTGAACAGCGGAAGACCGACGAGCCCCGCTCGACGGGCAACGACATTGAGCGTGTCGAGCGCGGGCATGGTGAGATCGAACAACCGCGCGCTGCGATTCCTCATCAGACGGCGCTGATAGAGCTGCATGGCCGACGCCGCGGCACTGATGACGAAGCAGGCCATGGCTGCAAGGAAAGAAAGAATATGAAGGACGAGGGCGGGCCATTGCTCGTACGTACTGTTCGTGTAGAAGGCCGACCCAGAAAACATCGAGCCCATCTGGGCGATCAGCATGAACAAGGCGACCGTCGAGGCGGCCACGACAAGATAGCCGTACGGCCTTTTGACGAAAATCGCCACGAACAACGACGCCACGGACAGGACCCACGACGTGAGCATGAGCACGTTCGGCCCCACGAGAACGGTTCCCGACGTGCTAACCGACTCCATTCCGATCGAAGCGGAATGGAGCAGGAAAGCCGCAAGGAAGAAAAGGCGGGAAGCGACGGAGAAGCGCTCGGTCTTGCGAACGGTGCGAAACGCGCAGAGACCGGCCGCGCAGCCGTAAAGCGTGATGCTCGCCGCGGCGGCTATGAATGCGATCATTACTCTCCTTCGCTCTCCGTGCCGAGGATTCGGCGCGATTACAGAGTATCGGAGCACGAGCGGCCGCGTAATAACCCATTCGGATTAAATCGGCACGAAGGCGTACGCTTCCTGCCGTATTCCAGGCGAATCATTGCGCCTTGAGCACACCCGTCTCGAAGCCGTACGCGACGAGGGCCGCACGATTGTCACAGCCCGTCTTAGCCGTCATGTTCGCAAGATGGACCTTGACCGTCTGTTCCGACAGCGCGAGACGCGAAGCGATACCCTTGTTCGAAAGGCCGCGAGCGATATGGTAGAGGATCTGCTGCTCGCGCACAGTCAGAGAACTCTCCTGGTCGATGGTCAGAATCACCTTTACCCCTTTGTTCGATATCGCACGAAGCGTGCGATGCGGGCAATTCTAGCGAGCATGCTCCCGTCGGTCTAGAGGAAGGCATCCTTGCCGGCGCCATCGGACGCCGGTATGCTCGCCGGCATGAATTCGCCGAGGATGCCGCGCGCATCCGCTTCTGAGGAGCCCTGCATACATGAAGTTCTAGACGATGCACAGTTTTGTGCCCCATTCTCATCCGGCCGCTTTCGCGGCGCAGTCTTCGCGCATATCGGGCAGCATCGTCTCACTCATTCATTTCCGTCAACAGCCCTATCTCGCTTTTCTTCATGGTTTCGCCCCGTGAGAAACCACGCTTGCCCATATCGCCTGCGGCCTGGAAAGCCCGATGACGGCGGCGCGTCCGCAAGCCACGACGAACGCTTCCTTGAAACGGCCTGTGCAAGGCGGCTGCATATCGCGCAGGCAAACGGCAGTTCGACCTGCTCGCTTTCCTGACGTCGAACAAAGCGCAGCTGTCGTCACAAAATCAGCGACACGCGAGCGAACACGAAAGGACGGGCCGCGTGGGCCCGTCCTTCGATACGACGTGATTGCTCGCTACTCCACGCCCAACGCGTCGGCCAGTTCAAGCCATTCGTCCTCGAGCTCTTCTTTCGCCACGCGCAAAGCATCCAATTCCGCTTGAAGCTCGCCGAGACGAACGAAGTCGGTAGGGTCGGCGGCATCCATTTCGACCTGCTTGTCCTCCACCTTCTTGGCAGCGGTGCCCATCTTCTTATTCAGGCTCGCCAGACGCTTTTTCATCTCGCGCAGCTCGGCATTGCTATAGGCCGATACGCGAGCAGGTTTTTCCTCGTTCGCCTGAGAGGCGCCCGTCTGCCTCGTCACGTCGGCAAACGAACGGCCCGAACCGACGGCTGCATCGCGTTCGGCCAGCAGCTCGAGATATTCGTCGACGCCGCGTGGACAATGGCGAACCTTGCCGTCGATGAGCGCGTATTGGTCGTCGGTCACGCGTTCCATCAAATAGCGGTCATGCGTCACCATGACAAGCGTTCCCGCCCAGGTGTCCAGCAAGTCTTCCAAAACGGCGAGCATATCGGTATCGAGATCATTTCCAGGTTCGTCGAGGATAAGCACGTTGGGTTCGTCGAGCAAGATCAGCAACAGCTGCAACCTGCGCTTCTGGCCGCCCGACAAATCGCAGATTCGGGTGTAAAGATGCCTCGAAGAAAAGCCGAGGCGCTCGAGCAGCTTGGCGGGCGTAGTCTCTTTCCCGTCGACCACGACGCGAGTGCGATAACGCGATAGCACCTCGGTCACACGGTATTTGCTCATTTCCTCAAGCTCGTCCAAGCGCTGAGACAGCACGGCGAACTTGACCGTCTTGCCGATCTTCACGAATCCCGAGTCGGGTTTGAGCGCGCCCTGCACGATCTTGAGCAGCGTGGTTTTTCCCGCGCCGTTCTCGCCCAGGATGCCCACGCGGTCGCCCGGCCCCACGGTCCAATCCACGTTGTCGAGCACCGTCTTGCCTCCGAAGCGCTCGGTCACGCGCGTCAGCGACACGCACTGTTTGCCCAGACGCTGCATGGCCATGGCGCGAAGCTCGAGCGTGTTGCGCACGGGAGGTTCGCCCGCGATGAGCTCCTGGGCAAGCGCCATATGGAATTTCGGCTTCGTCGAACGCGCGCGTGCGCCGCGAGAAAGCCATGCGAGCTCCTTGCGCATGAGATTCTTACGCTTCTGCTCGGTCACCTGCGCCACGCGGTCACGCTCGACGCGCTGCAGAACATACGCCGAATACCCGCCCTCGAACGGGTCTACCGCGCCGTCGTGCACCTCCCACATGGCATTGGCGACTTCGTCGAGAAACCAGCGGTCGTGGGTCACCGTGAGCAGCGCGCCCGTGCCCTTGGGCCAGCGCCTGTTCAGATACGATGCCAGCCAGGCGATGGCATGCATGTCCAGATGGTTCGTCGGCTCGTCGAGCATCAAGACGTCCCAGTCGCCGATCAGAAGACGCGTCAAGTCGACACGGCGGCGCTGGCCGCCCGAAAGCGTGCCTACCTGCGCGTGCCAGTCGATATCGGAGATCAGCGCGGCGATCACCTCGCGCACGCGCGGGTCGCCCGCCCATACGTATTCCGGCGTATCGCCCACGACGGCGCGCTCGACCGTGGCCTCGTCATCGAGAGCGTCGCGCTGTCCGAGCTTACCGATGCGCAGGCCGCGCGTATGGCGCACCAAGCCGTCGTCGGGCTCGACTTCGCCCGCCAGCACGCCGAGCAGAGTCGATTTGCCGTCGCCGTTTTGTCCCACGATTCCTATACGGTCTCCCTCATGCACGCCGAGCGTCACGTCATCGAGGACCTTTTTCGTCGGGTATTCGAGATGGATGCCCTCGCATCCGAACAGAAATGCCACGTTGCTTCGCCTACTTCGTCTTCTTCGGTATACAGTCGAGCGCAATTGTACCGGCATCCGCGCCGGCGCAGCCTCTTTTCGACCGAAGCGGCCGGGCGGCGCATACTATGGATACAGGCGCCCTCCGCCGAGTCGGAAAACAGACCCAAACCCGTTTCGTCACCGAATTGGCACCGTCGCGTCATCGCGGCAGGCGGACAATCGGGCATACTGGAAGGCAAGGGATACGCACGGAGAGGAGGAGCCATGCGACGCCCCGCGTACACGAACGACATCTCCAAGAAAAGCGGATGCGGCCGCGTACTGCGCAAGCTCGTTAAACGGCTTCTCATCCTGCTGCTTTCATGCCTTGCGGCGGCCTGCGTCTCCTTCGGCATGCGAGGCTACGCGCTCTACTGCCAGGCCTGCGAGCGCGAAAGCATCGCGCAGATGGCGGAAGGCATCCGCAGCAGCAGCGCCTTCGTCGAACTCGAAGACCTTCCCCAGGTCTATCTCGACGCCGTGGTATCCGTCGAAGACCACCGCTTCTACCGCCATTCCGGATTCGACGTGCTCGCCACCGCCCGCGCGCTGTGCAACGATATACGCGCGGGGGCCATCGTCGAAGGCGGCTCGACCATCACCCAGCAGCTCGCAAAAAACGAATTCTTCACGCAAGAGCAGGTCGTCGAGCGCAAAGTGGCCGAGGTGCTCATGGCCTTCGATATCGAACGGCAGCTCGGCAAAGAGGAGATCTTGGAGCTCTACGTCAATTCGATCTATTTCGGCGACGGCTATTACGGCTTAGCGAGCGCCTGCGCGGGATACCTCGGCAAGGCCCCGGCCGATATGGCCGCATGGGAAAGCGTGCTTTTGGCCGGCGTGCCCAACGCGCCGAGCGTCTACGCGCCCACGCAGAATTTCGACCTGGCCTGCCAGCGACAGCGCCAGGTTCTCGCGCGCATGGTGAAATACGAGACGCTCGCGCAAAGCGAAGCCGACGCGATCGCGGCGCAAACGCCCGCATCGCTTCCCCGATAACAAATGAAAATGCCCGGGAACAGGTCATATGAAGAAAATCGGCACAAGGATTCAAACGATTCGGTGCCGGCCTGCCCGCAACGTCTCGTTGCGAGCGTACCATGGGGCGAAGCACGGCGCCTACGCGGCGCCGACGGAAGGGAGGCCCGTCATATGAACACCGAGAAAACCATCGAAAGCGCCGTCGCGAGAATGCACGCCTATTTCGCGACAGGCGCGACCGTCGACATCGACGAGCGCGTCGACGCGCTCGTGCGCCTTCGCAGGGCGATCAAGGACGCCGAGCCGCGCATCGTCGAGGCGCTCGCCGCCGACCTGGGGAAGCCGTCGCAGGAAAGCTACATGACCGAAATCGGGCTCACGCTGTCCGAGCTTCGCCACCAGCTGGGGCATCTGCGCAGCTGGGCCGAGCCCAAACGCGTACGCACCGACATCGCGAACTTCCCCGCGACGAGCTTCACCGTGGCCGAGCCTTACGGCGTCGTGCTGGCCATGTCGCCGTGGAACTATCCGTTCATGCTCGCCATGGAGCCGCTGATCGGCGCTATTGCGGCGGGCAACTGCTGCCTCGTCAAGCCGAGCGCCTACGCCCCCGCCACCAGCCAGGTCGTAGCCGACATCGTAGCAGCAGCGTTCGACCCCGCCCACGCCTGCGTCGTCCAGGGCGGACGCGTCGAGAACGCCGCCTTGCTCGAGCAGCGTTTCGATTACATCTTCTTCACCGGCAGCACGACGGTCGGCAAGCTCGTCATGCAAAAGGCGGCCGTCCATTTGACGCCTGTATCGCTCGAACTCGGCGGCAAGAGCCCCTGCATCGTGGCCGCCGACGCCGACATCGAGCTCGCGGCGAAGCGCATCGTCTTCGGCAAATACCTCAATTGCGGCCAGACCTGCGTCGCGCCCGATTACGTGCTCGTCGACGCACAGGTGCACGACCGCTTCGTCGACGCCGTGACGCGCTGCATCGTCTCCATGTTCGGCGAGCGTCCGCTCGACGACCCGTCGTACGGACGTATTGTGAACCGCAAGCATTTCGGCAGGCTGCTCGGCCTCATCGAGCCCGCGAAAACCGTGCTCGGGGGCGGTTTCGACGCCGATGCCCTGCGCATCGAGCCCACGGTCATGACGAACGTGACAATCGGCGACGCCGTGATGCAGGAGGAGATTTTCGGACCTATTCTGCCGATCATCGCGCTCGAGCACATCGACGAAGCCGAGCCGCTCGTCAAATCGATGCCCAAGCCGCTCGCGCTGTACCTGTTCACCAACGATGCCGAGCTTCAAGAACGCTTCGTCCGCCACGTCCCCTTCGGCGGCGGCTGCATCAACGACACCGTGATGCATCTGGCCACCTCGCACATGGGATTCGGCGGCGTGGGCGCCAGTGGCATGGGAAGCTACCACGGCAAGAAGAGCTTCGATACCTTCAGCCATGAGAAAAGCATCCTGAAAAAGGGCACGTGGTTCGATGCCCCGCTGCGCTACCGCCCCTACTCCAAGGCAAAAGAAACCGCCATCCGCGCGCTTCTGCATTAACCGCGACGTACCCGTCGACCGGCTCCCGCCATGAAAACGGCCCCTCTGCGAAGGGGCCGTTCCTCGTTATTCGCCCGCTTCGAGCGCGGCCTTGTAGGCCGCGTACAGCTCGGGCATCGCGCGCTTCTGGCTCACCGGCCGAAACGTCGCGGAATCCACCAGGCAATGCGTGGTGCGGCCCGTGCAGCACGGCTTGTCGACGCCGATTTCCTGGCCTTCCTTGTACACCTCGTAGACGTATTCGGTCTTGGCCTGCGTGAGCTTCGACACGCTCGTGCGCACGATGGCCGTGTCGCCGTAGGTCATCGGCGTGCCGTAGCGCAGCTGCACGTCAACGACCGGGGACATGTAGCCCGCCTTCTCCATGTCGACGTAGGGGAAACCGAGTTTTTCGAGAAATTCAGCGCGGGCGATTTCGAACCACACCAGATAGTTGGCGTGATAGACGATGCCCATGCGGTCGGTTTCCGCATACCTGACTTTGATCCTGCTTTCGGAAATCATGCGATCCCTCCTGTTCGCCGCGGAATACACGCCCTTCTTCCAAAAAAAGCGGCGCCGTCGAAAGCGGGCGCCGCGCAGTTTCGATATCAGTCCTACAGAGCACCCAGGTCGTACGGGGTGGTCTGGTAGACGTAGTAGTTCAACCAATTAGTATAGATCAGCTGGCCCTCGGCGCGCCACGAAACGATAGGCGCCTTGGAAGGGTCGTCGTCGGGATAGTAGTGGACGGGCACCTTGATGTCGAGGCCGCGTTCCACGTCGCGGTCGTACTCGAGTTTGAGCGTGTCGCCGTCGTATTCGGGGTGGCCGAACACGAAGAAATGCTTGGAGTCGACGCTCTTCGCGATGGAAACGCCGCATTCGTCGGAATACGCGACCACTTCGAGCTTTTGGTTGGCCACGATGTCTTCGTAGCGCGTCTCGGAATGACGCGAATGGGGCATCATCGACACGTCGTTGAATCCGCGCACCAACGGGGAGGACGGCTTGATCAGACGGTTCCCGAAGACGCCGAAGCACTTCTCGTCCAGGTTATGCTTCGGCACGCCATAGTGATGGTAGAGCGCCGCCTGCGCGCCCCAGCATACGTGAAAGACGCTGTGAACGTTGGTCAGGCTCCAGTCCATGATCTCGACCAGTTCGGACCAATAGTCGACCGACTCGAAATCGAGCGTCTCGACGGGCGCGCCTGTGATGATCATGCCGTCGTAGCGATAGTCGCGAACCTCGTCGAACGTGCGATAGAACGTCTCCAGATGATCGGCCGAGACGTTTTTCGACTGATGGCTCGCGATGCGCAGCAGCTCGACCTCGATCTGCAGCGGCGTGTTGGACAGCTTGCGCATGATCTGGGTCTCGGTGACGATCTTGGTGGGCATCAGATTGAGCAGCAGCACGCGCAGCGGACGAATGTCCTGATGCATGGCGCGATGTTCGGTCATGACGAAAATATTCTCGCCCTCCAGAATGGATGTGGCGGGCAATGCGTCGGGAATGCGAATAGGCATGAAAGACTCCTTCTGCCGTCGCCGCGCGGATGCCCTTTCACCCGAGCGGCGGGAATTCAACGCGTGCCATTGTATCAACTCGCCCGCGAAGGCGACGAAAGACAGGCGCGAGAACCTGCTGCATTTGCGTTAAATCGACAAGACGGCGATGGCGGGGGCGCGGCCGAAACGTATAATGGCAACGCTATCCCGCCGCATGCCCGCCGACCCGGGGCGCGATGCGCCGCGACGACGCCGCGCGAGGCATGCCAAGCTATGTGAAGGAGCACTCATGACCGAACGCATCGGCACCACCTGCGTGCAGGGCGGATACCGCCCGGGCGACGCCCAGCCGCGCCAGATCCCCATCTACCAGTCCACCACGTGGAAGTACAACACCTCCGAGCACATGGGCAAACTCTTCGACCTCGAAGAGTCCGGCTATTTCTACACCCGCCTGCAGAACCCGACCAACGACTACGTCGCAGCGAAGATCTGCGAGCTCGAAGGCGGCACGGCGGCCATGCTCACCAGCTCGGGCCAGGCGGCCAACTTCTACGCGATGTTCAACATCGCAGGCTGCGGCGACCACATCGTGGCAAGCTCCGCCATCTACGGCGGCACCTATAACCTGCTCGCCGTCACGATGAAGCGCATGGGCATTGAAAGCACCTTCGTCTCGCCCGACTGCACCCCCGAAGAGCTCGACGCCGCTTTCCGTCCGAACACCAAGGCCGTGTTCGGCGAAACCATCGCCAATCCGGCGCTCGCCGTGCTCGATATCGAGAAGTTCGCGGCGGCCGCGCATGCCCACGGCGTGCCGCTGATCGTCGACAACACCTTCCCCACGCCCGTGAACTGCAGGCCCTTCGAGTGGGGTGCCGACATCGTGACCCATTCCACCACCAAGTACATGGACGGCCACGGCGCAGGCGTCGGCGGATGCATCGTCGACTCGGGCAAGTTCGACTGGATGGCCCACGCCGACAAATTCCCCGGCCTCACCACGCCCGACGAGAGCTACCACGGCGTCACCTACGCCGAGCGCTTCGGCAACGAGGGCGCATTCATCACCAAGGCGACCGCCCAGCTCATGCGTGACTTCGGCAGCATCCAGAGCCCGCAGAACGCGTTCCTGCTCAACATGGGCCTCGAGAGCCTGCACGTCCGCATGACCCAGCATTGCAAGAACGGCCAGGCCGTCGCCGAATTCCTGCACGAGCACCCGAAGGTCGCCTGGGTCCGCTTCCCCGGCCTCGAAGACGACGCGTACCACGCCCTCGCCCAGAAGTATCTGCCCGAGGGAGGCTGCGGCGTCGTCAGCTTCGGCGTCGCGGGCGGCCGTCCTGCGGCCGAGAAGTTCATGGCGGCCCTGAAACTCGCCCAGATCGCCACGCATGTGGCGGACGCGCGCACCTGCTGTCTGCACCCCGCAAGCTCCACGCATCGCCAGATGAACGACGACGAACTCGCAGCCGCCGGCATCAGCGCCGACCTCGTGCGCATGAGCTGCGGCATCGAGTCCACCGAGGACCTAATCGCCGACATCGCCCAGGCGCTCGAAACCGTCTAGGCGCTCTCGCGGCGCGACGATGCGCGCCGTCGACGCGCATTGCAAGGCCTGCGCATCCGTGCGCAGGCCTTTTTCATGCAGCATGTAAGAGAAGGCATCCGTTTCCCACCCGTCACCGAGCGCGGCCGGCATGCCGGTACAATGCCCGTCATGCTTGAACAACTTACTTCCATAGACATTTCCGTGCTGCACGGCATACAGAATGCGCTTCAATCCCCTGCGCTCGATACCGTCATGCCGTTCGTCACTTCGCTTGGCAACCTCGCCTTCATCTGGTTCGTCATCGCCGCCTTGCTTCTCAGCAAAAAGGAATACCGCCTCTACGGCGCGGTGGTCATCACCGCCATCGCGGCAGCGTGCTTGATCGGCGAAATCGGAATCAAGAACATCGTCGAGAGGCCGCGGCCGTTCCTTGTCGACCCCACGCTGGCCACGCAGCTCATCGAGCCGCCCCACACGTTCTCGTTTCCTTCGGGACACACGGGAAGCTCGTTCGCTGCGGCCACGGCCCTGTGCTTCCTTCCCATGGCGCACCCCTGGTTCAAGGCCATCCCCTTGCTCGGAGCGGCGTCCATCGCCTTCTCGCGCCTTTATCTCTGCGTGCACTACCCCAGCGATGTCCTGGGCGGCATCATCGTCGGCGTCATAAGCGGCCTTATCGGCATGCTGGTCGTGAAATATCTCGTACGCCGCAAGAAAGAACGCGCCGCCGCCAAGGCGTAGCGCCCCTTCGATACGCAGAAAGGGCCGATTCCCTGGGGAATCGGCCCTTTCCTCTTTTGCATCGCTTCGCGCTTCGCTAGCTCCAGATGCGCACCTCGGGCTCCAGCATGACGCCGAAACGCTCTTTCACGCGATTCTGCACATCCTCGATAAGCTGCATGACATCGGCAGCCGTGGCGCCGCCCGCGTTGACGACGAAGCCCGTATGCTTCTCGGACACTTGCGCGCCGCCGACGCGATAGCCGCGCAGCTCGGAATCCTGGATGAGCTTGCCGGCGAAATACCCCTCGGGACGCTTGAACGTGCTGCCCGCGCTCGGCATGTCGAGCGGCTGCTTCTCTTCGCGGCGGGCCTTCAGGTCTTCCATGCGCGCCGCGATTTCGGCCGGGTCGTCAGGCGTCAATTCGAGAACCGCCTCGACGACGATATAGCCCGCCGCATCCATCATGCTGTGGCGATACGACCAATCGGCCTCGTCGCGCGAAACCTCAACGACCTCGCCTTCGGGCGTGACGCACGTCAGCTCGACCGCGACGTCTTTGAACTCGCCGCCGTACGCTCCCGCGTTCATGATGGCAGCGCCGCCGATCGTACCAGGGATGCCGCTTGCGAACTCGAATCCCGCAAGCCCTGCATCCAGCGCCGCATCGGCGACCGCCGCATTGGTCGCGCCCGCAAGCGCGCGCACGCTCGTACCGTCGACGACGACGTCGGACAGGTTATCGAGCACCTGGACCACCACGCACCTCAGGCCGTCATCGGACACGAGCAAGTCGCTTCCGTTGCCGACGACCCGATACGCCGCGTTCTCCTTGTGGCACAGCGCCACGACGCTCACGAGCTCGTCGACCGTATGCGGCATCACGTACACGTCCGCAGGACCTCCGATACGAAACGTCGTATGCTTGCTCATCGGTTCGTTTTCAAGCACGGCCTCCGCGCCGACCGCCTCGATCAACGCATCGACCAAGCCGTCCGCACGCGTTGCCGCGTCGCCGAGATTAGTCATATCCATCGTCACTCGCCTTTCGTCATGTGTCATCGACGCCTGCGCCTGCACATCATTGCCGCAAGGCGCCGCGCTCGGGAATTCTAGGAATGCAGGCGTTCGGCCCAGGCCTCCTCTTTGAAGCCGACCAGCACGAAATCGTCGCCTACCACGATCGGGCGCTTCACGAGCATGCCGTCGGAAGAGAGCAGCTCGTAGCATTCCTCATCGGTCGCGCCCGCATCGAGCACCGCCTTCAAGCCGAGCTCGCGGTATTTGATGCCGCTCGTATTGAAAAAGCGGCGGATTGCAAGGCCGCTGCGGGCATGCCAGGAAGCAAGCTCTTCGCCCGTCGGCGCTTCTTCGACGATATGGCGGTCCGTATACGCGACCCCGTGCTCGTCGAGCCATTTCTTGGCCTTCTTGCATGTCGTGCACTTCGGATATTCGACGAACAGAACGCTCATGGCATCTCCCTTTCTCTTCTATCGGCCGCGAATCGCAGCGACGGCGCATCACGACGCCGTACGTCCGCCGCACATCAACGCGAAACCCATCGCAGCAGCGACGTAGCCGACCGCGGCATACCCTACGGCATACAACCACACATCTCCGAGCGGTACGCCCATGGAGAAGCAAAACAAAGGCAAAAACAGACTGGCGAAAACGCCCGGCACCCACCACAACGCGCGTAACGCCCGTGCGCTCACGATGCCGAGGGCTATCGAAAGCGCAGGATACAGCACGCACAGCAGCAGGATGGATACGACCATCCCTACATCGCTCGGAACGAAAGCCGCCGCGAAGGCGGGAACGGCCCCGTAGGCGACGCCTGCCGCGGCAAGCATTCCGACGACCGCACGGCTCGCACGCATAACGACCCCTCTCACTGCGCTAGAACTCGAGCGACGGGCTTTCGTTCATGCTTGCGATGACGGCTTCCGCAACGCGAAGGCCGTCGACGGCGGCCGACATGATGCCGCCCGCATAGCCCGCGCCCTCGCCGCAGGGGAAGACACCCGTGCCCGAGAGGCCCGAGGCCGCCGAGAGCGCCTGCATGCTCGCCTTGTCGCGCACGATGCGCACGGGGCTCGAGCTGCGCGTTTCAACGCCCGTCATCACCGCATCGGCGGTCGAGAAGCCCCTCAGGCGGCGGTCGAGAAGCGGCAGAGCCGATGCAAGCGAGCGGGAAACGAACTCGGGCAGGACCCCACGCAAGTCGCACCAGGCCACGCCGCGCGCGTAGGACGGCGCCACGGCGCCTTCGCGCGGGGCTTCGCTCGACCTGCCTGCGAGAAAGTCGTCGACATACTGCGCAGGAGCGGCATACGTCGAACCCGCCGCGCGGAATGCCGCGCGCTCCATCGCCCTTTGCAGATCGACGCCCGCCAGCACGTCGTCGCCTTCGAGGTCGGATTCGTCGACGCCCACGAGGACTGCCGAATTCGCATTGACGCCGTCGCGTGCGAAACGGCTCATGCCGTTCACGCAGACGCCGCCTTCCTCCGAAGCCGCACAGACGACTTCGCCGCCGGGACACATGCAGAACGTATAGACGCCGCGGCCGTCTTCGAGATGCACCGCGAGCTTGTAATCGGCCGCTCCGAGCGCCGGATGCGACGCGGCCTTGCCGTACTGGGCCTTGTCGATAAGCTTCTGAGGATGTTCGATGCGCACGCCCACCGAAAACGGCTTGCGTTCCATGAGCAGCCCCGCATCGCGCACGGCCTCGAACGTATCGCGCGCCGAATGGCCGCAGGCGAGCACCAAGCGATCCGTCCGAACCTCTTCGCACGTCGCCGCGCCTGCGGCCTTGATCGCAACGGACGCCAGCGCACCGTCGGAGAATCGCATCGATTCGAGACGCGTATCGAATCGGACTTCGCCGCCCGCTTCGATGATGTCTTCGCGCATACGACGCACCACGCCGACGAGCAGGTCGGTGCCGATATGAGGCTTCGCCTGCCAGAGGATTTCCTCGGGGGCGCCCGCCGCGGCGAAGATGTGGAGCACGTCCTTGCAGCGGGGATTCTTGATGTTGGTGGTCAGCTTTCCGTCGGAAAACGTTCCCGCGCCGCCTTCGCCGAACTGGATGTTCGATTCGGGGTCGAGCGCCCCGCCCTCATTGAAGCGAGCAACGGAGCGAAGGCGGTCTTCCACGCAGCCGCCCCGTTCGACGACGAGCGGGCGGGCGCCGGCCTTGGCAAGCGCCCATGCGGCGAACAGGCCCGCGGGGCCCGTGCCGACCACGACCGGGCGAAGGTCGGGGCGAGCCTCGATGCGCGGCGGCTCATAGCCCGCATACGGCTTGTGGACTTTGACGGCAGCGGGAGGCCTGCACCCTCGCTCCGCGACGGCCGCCTCCTCTTCAGGAGAGCCCTCGTACTCGAGCACGTACGACGCGACGAAATGCACGTCGTTTTTCTTGCGCGCGTCGACGCTGCGCTTCGAAAGGCGCAGACCGCCGATCTTCGACGCATCGACGCCGAGCGCTTTCGCGACGGCCTTGCGCACGAGGCTCTCCCCTTGCGGAAGCCCCGCATCCAGAGGAAGGCGCAGGTTGCTTATCTCAAGCATGGAAACCCTTTCGAGACGTTCTGCGATACGCCGACGCGACGGCTAGGCGCGGACGGAAAGCGCTGCGGCCCTGCCCGCAATCATGCCGCTCGTCCAAGCCCAATGTAAGTTGTAGCCTCCGCAGCGGCCGTCGATATCGAGCGCTTCGCCCGTGATGAACAGGCCGGGATGCTTTTTGCACTGCATCGTGGAAGGGTCGAAGCCCTTCACCGCATATCCGCCGCGCATGACCTGAGCCTGCTTGGGGTCGGAGATGCCTTTCACGGTCAGGCCGAACGATTCGGACACCATGGCGAGGACCACGGCCTCCTGCTCGGCGATGATCGGCTCGTCGGGATCGAGCCCCGCCGCGGTCGCCACGGCGCGCGCGACACGCGACGGCAGCATGCCCGACATGATCTGGCAGGCCGTGCGGTTCGGGTGGGCGATCGTCTGGTTCCAGATGAAATCGACCTTCTGCTGCGGATCCAAATCGGGCAGCAGGTCGATGAACACCATCTGGCCGGGACGCACGTAGCGGGACATGTCGAATGCGGCGATGCCCGAAATGCCGTAATCCCTGAAAAGGACCTCGCCGCTCGCCTCGGGGCCCGCATAGTCGGATTCGAAATCGGGATCGACCACGTCCATCCACGCATCGCGCAAATCCGTGGGATCGGCGTCGATGTACAGACGCGCACGCACGCGGATGCCCGAAAGGCCCTTGATGTTAGCGGTATCCGTTTTCAGACCCGCGAGCACCGGGTGCGTCGGGACGTATTTCACGTCGTCGGGCACAAGGCCTTTGGAAGGCGCGCCGCCCACGGACACGATCGCTGCATCGAATTCCTCGTCGGATCCGTCCTCGAATCGCACCGTCCATTTCTCGACGCCCTGTCGTTGCACCGGGGCGACCGAGCGAACGCCGGCGCCGCAGCGCACCTCGACGCCCGCCTCGGCGAGGCACAGGCGCAGCGTATCGACCACGGTGGCGGCTTTGTTGCTATAAGGATAAATGCGTCCTTCGTCTTCCTCGAAGGCCAGCAGGCCCGCATCGGAGAAGAAGCGCTGCACTTCTTCGGGAGGAAGCACGTTCATAGCGGCCTGCACGAATTCGGGGCGGTTGTAATCGTCGCTCATGATGTCGGCGTTGCTTATGTTGCAACGCCCGTTGCCCGTGGCGAGGATCTTCTTACCCACGCGGTCGGCGGCCTCGCATACGACGACCTCGGCGCCTTTGCGCGCCGCTTCGATAGCCGCGACGAGACCCGACGCCCCGCCGCCGATGACAGCGATACGAGCCATGTTTAGGCCTCCTTGGAAATCGTGGGGCCATGCGCGATGAAGAACGTGCACGCCCTGCATATCTCTTTCACTGCCGCCGAACGGTCGACATCGGGATTGTCGAGAATAGCGAGGCCGAGCGCCACCTCATGGGTCGGACGGTCGCAGGCCGCGAAATTGCAGTCAGGAGGGCACGGCTCGCCCGGCACGTTATGCGGACAGCGGCTTTGCATCTCCTCGTCGCATCCTCGCAGCTCCCAGCAGAAAGCCATAGCGTCTCCTTCCTCTCTCGAAAATCGAACGGCGATGCGGACGTCGCAGCGCAGACACGCCCGCCGAAAGCGCCGCGAAACGGCGCCGTGGAATCATTTTGGTCCATGATACTCCGACCGCTTCGGACGCGGTCTTCGAGGCGCGGCGGCAACGAAATCGCCAGAAACAAAAAAACCCGGACATCTAACGATGTCCGGGTTGAACAACCGATGGTGCCCCCAACGAGAATCGAACTCGTGTCTCAGCCTTGAAAGGGCCGCGTCCTGACCTCTAGACTATGGGGACACTTAAGCAGCTCGGTTATTATTGCAAATTACCTTCGGCATTGCAACAACTTTTTTCAAAAAAATTCGCCATACTGCTGAAATTAAAAGAAATGCCTGATGAAAAACGCTTAGCACGATATATCGGCAATACACGCATCGCACGCCGCGACCAAGTCCGCCAAAGACAGCTCGATCTGATCGCCGATACGCCCTCCCGAACACATGATCGCATCCTCGCTAAGAAACGCCGTCTCGTCGATGAAGGTGGGGAAATGCTTCTTCATGCCGAGCGGGCTGCATCCCCCATGGATGTAGCCCGTCAGAGGCAGCAGCTCGCGCGAGCGCACCATCGCGATGCTTTTCTCTCCCGCGGCGGCAGCCGCCTTCTTCAAGTCGAGCTCCATGGCGACGGGAACCATGAACACATAATGCTCGCCGCTTTTACCCTGGGCGACTAGGGTCTTGAACACGCTGTCGGGATCCTGCCCCAGAATCGATGCCACCTCGACGCCGGAAAGCGCCCGTTCGCCGTCGTACGTGTGATGCACGTAGGCGATGTCCGACGCATCGAGCAAACGCATCGCGTTCGTCTTTTCGACTTTGTCTTTCTTAGATCCCATAGCCGCCCGCCTGCTGAGAACAAAGGGGCGGAAGCGGGTCGTTCTGAGAGCCCCAACGCGCGACGTCGAATTGAGCCGTCCAGTATCCCAGGCTACGATACACCAGCGCCTGCACCATGACTCCGCATACCACGGAGGCATAGGCGACCGCCAAAGCGAACAGCAGCGCCGCAATAAGGCCCATGACGGCCACGCCGCCAAGACCGAGGGCGGAAATGCCCGAATAATCGGCAAGCCCCGACACTCCCATGGCGACGATCATGCCGAGGAACAGCACCACGAACCACACGACCGACATCACGGCGCCCACCACGAGGACGGCCAGCAATCCGCAGAAGAAAATCCTCAAAAGCCCTGCGGGGTCGCGCCTGATCATGCACCACACGTGGCCGAACTGGAAACCCGAGCTCAGCGTGTCGTAAATGCTCATGCGCATGAGTGCGACCCATACGAAGAACTGGACGGCGAACACCGCCACAACGCCCATCGCGAACACGCCGAACGAGCCGAACAGCGCAGGAAAGACCAGAAGGCCCGTGTAATGGGAACTATCGAACAGGGCCGCGAACGTTCCCGCGGCAAGACCGAAAAGGAACATGAGAACGAATATGCCGGCGAATACGGCGACGGCCGTCGCCAGGCCTATGACCAGGGCGAAGAAGCCGCGACGATACAGCGAGCCGTCTTCGTTTCCGAATATATGCTTCGGCATGGGATTATCCATGCCCCAGGCCGCATCGCGAGCCCAGCCAAGCAGATATCCGGAGACGACCACCGGCCCGAAGATAGGTATCAGAGACACCAGCGCAAGCAGGCAGACCTTGCCGAGCCAGGCATCGCTACCGCGAACGGCCCGCCACGCACGGAAAAAGTACTCTTGCTTCATGCGCGATTCCTCCTTGCTCGAATACGGATATACGACTATACAACGAAGGGCCGAGGCAAAAGCCCCAGCCCTTCGTTCGTAGCATAAAAGAAATTCGCCTGTTGACGAGTTGTTACTTCAGGGTAACAGCAGCGCCGGCCTCTTCCAGCTTGGCCTTGATCTCCTCGGCCTTGTCCTTGGCAACGCCCTCCTGGATAGCCTTGGGAGCGCCCTCGACGACCTCCTTGGCCTCCTTCAGGCCAAGACCGGTGATCTCGCGGACAACCTTGATGACGGCGATCTTGTTGTCGCCGAAGCCCTCGAGGACGACGTCGAACTCGGACTTCTCCTCAGCAGCGCCAGCCTCAGCAGCCGGAGCAGCAGCAACAGCCACGGGAGCAGCGGCGGAAACGCCGAAGACTTCCTCGAGCTCCTTGACGAGCTCGGAGAGCTCCAGGGCGGGCATTTCCTTCAAAGCTTCGATGATCTCTTCACGAGTAACGGCCATGGTAATGGCTCCTTTCACAACAGGCGCCTCCGAAGCGACGCCTCGATTTTCACATTCGCGGCTTAAGCCGCCTTATGCAGCATTACGCTGCGGACTTCTGATCCGCGATAGCGGAAACCGCGCGAGCGAAGTACTCCATGGGGCCGTTGCAAACGCGGACCATCTTGACCATGGGGTTGCTGATGGTACCGAGCAGCTTGGCGATGAGCTCCTCGCGGGAAGGCAGGGCTGCGATAGCCTCGACCTCTGCGGCGCCGTAGGCGACGCCGTCCATCATGCCGCCCTTGATGACCAGGTTCTCGTTCTGCTTCGCGAAGTCCTTGATGGCCTTTGCGGAAGCGACCGGGTCGCCAGTGGCGAACACGAAAGCGGAAGGACCGGAAAGAATATCGCCCAGCTCGGGGAGCTCGGCGTTCTCCAGGGCGAGACGCATCAGGGTGTTCTTGTAAACGCCCATCTTGGCGTCGGCCTCACGGACGCTGCGGCGCAGGGCCTCAGCCTCTTTCACGGTAAGACCGCGGTAATCGATGACCCACATTGCGGAAATACCCTCGAGGTCCTCGGCGATCTTTGCGACGTTGTCGATATTGTGCTTGTTCGGCATGCTGATTCACCTCCTTTTCGTTTTTGCTCAAACGCTCCGCCACGATAAATGGTGGGCCTTTTCGCAAAACGAAAAGAAAAGACCCCCGGTCGAAGACACGGGGGTCGCACTATCAATCATGCGCTCCACCTCGGCTGGCTGCAATGCAATTAAATCCTTACGGATGCCTGCTGTCTTCGGCAGCGGAACTATCGTTCACATGCGTTGTTAAACGCAAGGGGATATTATAGCCGATCGTTGCGCGTGCGCAAGCGGTTATTTTCAGATATGAAGGAACGATGAATCGGCTTGCCTCCAAAAAGGAGGGGCGGAATCCGCCCCTCCTTCATACGGATGTTTTCAAGCACGCAGGCTATGCGGCGTTCGCCTGACCTGCCGTGTCGGCAGAAGCCTCGGCCGCATCGGCCTTCGGCTCGGCCCCGATCGCAGCAGCGGCGGGAGCGTCGGCGCTATCCTCCGCCGCATCGGCGACAGCGGCCGCCTTCTCGACGATCTCTTGGACCACGCTCGTGGGATCGCCCTCGGTGTAGCGCAACGCGATCGTATCGCCCACACCGTAGGAGACGACGTCGACCATGGCAGGCAGAGCGAAATCGTAAATGCGGGCGTCGCCCTCAAGCGTCATGTAGAAGTGCGAATTGCCCTCGATGACGGCCTGCGCGATCGTCTTGATCTTGCCGTTCGCCTCGGCGAACGACTGGCCGTCGGCGGGAGCCTCGGCCGAACCGCTCGCGGCGATCAAGGAAATGTAGGACTTCTGCGTGTCAGCCACGGTATCGCCCACCGCGACGTTCTGGTAGCTCCTGATGTCGACCATCGCGTATTTCTTCACGAGGCCGGCGTCGTCTTTCAGGGCCATGAAGTACGTCGGAGTGTTATTGACGTTGATCAGGATCGGGAACGTCGCATGATAGCGCAGGTTCTGGACCTGGCCCTCGGCCGACTGCATGGCCGAATCCTCGGTCGCGCCGGCGACGGAGTAGAAGTGGCTCTCGGCCGTGCGCTGGTTCACCAGGACGAAGCCGACGATCGAGTTGTCGCCCGTCGCGGACGTCACGCCCGTATACATCCACACATCGTCGTCTTTGGCCAGGTAGTTGTAGCCCAGGGTGCCGTCGGTGCCGGGAGTGGTCTGGACCACGCCGTTCTGACCCAGCCAGCTATTGAACCAGCCATCCTTGTACTTGCCCGACCAGTTGTACTGCTGGATCAGCAGGGATGCAGGATACACGCGGTCGACCCACTCGGGAACCTCTTCGACGGCAAGGTCCCGGCATTCGCCCGTCGAGGCGTTCACCAGAACGGCGCGCGAAACGGTCTCGCCGCCGAACAAGCCGATCGTAAAGTCGCGGACCGGGCAGATCCACCAGGCGTTGCCTTCGTCATCGATTTCGAAAGACTTCTCGCCGAACATGTAGAAGGGGTACTTCAACTGCACGTAGCGATCGATATTGCGCGCGAGAGGCTCGCTCTCGGAATACTTGATGGTCTTGTCGCCCTCCAGGCGCACGACCTCAGCATCCTGCGACGTCATGTCGACGACCACGTAGGCAGGAATGCCCTGCTCGCGGTTCTGCAGCCACTTGAACAGGTCGGCATAGGTCAGCGGGCTGACGCGGACGGGATGGTCCTGGTAGTTAATCTGGCTATACAGAGGCGAGATTTCGAACTGGCTGACCAGGTCGGACATGGCGCCCATGGTACGATTGCCCAGCAGGGCGGCGGATGCGCGGTCGATGACCGGAATCTCGTTGTAGTCGACCTCCTGGATGTCCTGGGTGAACTCCATATCCTGGGTCTGCAGGATGCCGGCGTACTTCTGGGCGTTGCCCGGGAAGAAGGCCACCGAAAGCAGCGTGCCCACGATCAGAAGCACGAACACGGCAGCGGGGATGAACGAGAGGAACTTGAAGGTCTTCGCCTTGCCCGCACTGCTGCTCACCTTCGCCGTGCCGGTCTTATACGCCCTCGACTTTGAGCGGAAGAACAGAAACGACGGAAGCAGAATCACGACGGCGATGAAGAACCACGTGTCGACGCTGTGGATGTTGATGGGCGGATGGAACCACCAATACGCCACGGCGAGCACGATGGCGGCGAGCACGGCGCTGACGATGAGGGTCTTTTTACCCATGCTCTCGAATTTTTCCTTCAGATTGTTGAACTCCGCCGTCGTGTCGAACTCCACGTGCGGCGCGCCCTGCGAAGCCCCTTGGGGCCCGCCCGCACCGAACGAGTCGTCCACACCGAACATGGTGAAGAACGGATTCTGGTTGTCTGCCATTGATTCCCTTTCTTGTGTCTGATTGCACGAAGCGCGGCGGAATACGTCGCGCTTCGTGTTTTTTTATTCAGCTGCTTCGGTCAGGTGGCGAAGCACGTATTGCAAGATGCCGCCGTGGGCCATGTAGGCGCCCTCAGTCGGCGTATCCACTCGTACTATAGCTTGGAATTCCGTCGACGCACCGTCCTGGCGCGAAGCCGTTACCTTTACCGTGCGCGGCTTGGGAAGCCGAGGGCTTCCGTCGCCGAAATCGACGCGTTCAATCGCGAAAGTCTCCGTTCCGTCCAAGCCGAGGCTCTCGACGCTTTCGCCGTCGAGGAGCTGGAGCGGGAGAATGCCCATGCCCACGAGATTCGAGCGATGGATACGCTCGAAGCTTTCCGCGAACACCGCGCGCACACCGAGGAGCAAGGGGGCCTTGGCCGCCCAGTCGCGCGACGAACCGCTGCCGTACATCTTGCCGGCCAACACGACGCACGGTGTGCCGTTCTGCGCATAGTGCTCAGACGCTTCGAAGATGCTCGCGACGTCGCCCGTGGTGAAATCGCGCGTATATCCGCCGTTGCGACCGTCGGCAAGCAGATTAGAAAGCTTCACGTTGCCGAAGCCTCCGCGGGCCATGACCTCATGGTTGCCGCGACGGGCGCCGTACGTGTTGAACATCTCGTCGGCGACGCCGCGCTCCCTCAGATAGCGTGCCGCGGGACTGTCGGACGCGATGCTTCCTGCGGGGGAAATATGGTCCGTCGTAATAAAGTCGCGCACGTCCACCAACACGCGTGCACCCTCGATTGCATCGCAACCGTCGAGTTCGCGGCGCATGCCCTCGAAGTACGGGGCTTTACGCACATAGGTCGAATCGACGTCCCATGCGAAAATGTCGCTCGACTCGACCTCGAGGGCCTTCCAAGCGTCGGTGCCCTCGTAGAGGCCCTTGCCGCCTTCGTCGAACAGCTCTTCGGTCACGAACTCGGCGACGACGCCGGCGACTTCTTCGTCGCTCGGCCAGATGTCGCGCAGATATACGGGCTTGCCCGCCGTATCGGTTCCGAGCGGATCGGATTCGAAATCGAAATCCATGGTTCCGGCCATCGCGTACGCGACGACCAGAGCCGGAGAGCACAGATAGTTCTGGGAAACATCCGGGGAGATGCGGCCGTCGAAGTTACGGTTGCCCGACAAGACACTCGTCAGCTCGATGTCTTCGGCGATGTCATGCATCTGCGGCCACACGGGACCGGAATTGCCGATACAGCTCATGCAGCCGAAACCGCAGGTCGAAAATCCAAGCTCGGCCAAAGGATCGGCCAAGCCCGCGCGTTCGAGCATCAGCTGCGTCGCATGGCTGCCGGGCGCCATGACGCGTTTGACCCACGGCTTGGCCTGCAGGCCCGCTTCGCGCGCATGCTTCGCAACGAGGCCGCATGCGACCATCATCGCGGGATCGGTCGCCGTCGTGCAGCTGGTCACCGCCGCGATGGCGATGGCGCCATGCGTCAAATCGAACGACGATCCCGCGAAATCTACCGTGCGGACCGCGGAAGAATCGAGCTCGCGCTCGGCGCAGATGTCGACGAAGCGAGAACGCGCCGCATCCGCCGCGAACCTGTTATGAGGACGGCTCGGGCCGGCGAGGCTGCGCTCGACGCTCGAAAGATCGAGTTCGATCACGTCGCTGTACACGCGTTCGGCGCCGTCGTTCCACAGGCCCTGTGCCTTCGCATAACCCTCGACCAGCTCGACCTGTTCCTGGGAACGTCCCGTGAGGCGCAGATATTCGAGCGTGCGCTCGTCGAACGGGAACAACGTGCACGTGCAACCGTATTCCGGAGTCATGTTGGCAATGCAAGCGCGCTGCGTTGCGGAAAGCGTCGAAACGCCTTCGCCGAAGCACTCGACGAAGCATCCTACGACGCCTTTCTCGCGCAGCATCTGGGCGAACGTCAAAGCCGCATCCATCGCGGAGACGCCCTCGCGCAAAGCGCCGGTCAAACGGACGCCGACAACGCGCGGAACGAGCGTGGTGATGGGCTGGCCCAACGCAGCCGCTTCGGCCTCGATGCCGCCGACGCCCCACGAAAGCACGCCGATGCCGTTCGCCGTGGTGGTATGGCTATCGGTTCCGACCACGGTGTCGAAATACGCGACATCCTCCCCGTCGCCTTCGCCGACCATGACGCCCGTGGCGAAACGTTCGACGTTGATTTGATGGCAGATACCCGCTCCGGGAGGGACGATGCGCACGTTCTCGAAGGAATCCTGCGCCCATTTCAGGAAGCGATAGCGCTCTTCATTGCGCGCGAATTCCATTTCCATGTTCTTCTCGAGCGCGCCAGGGCAGCATGCGAAGTCAGCGATGACCGAATGGTCGACGACAAGATCCAAAGGAATCTGGGGATTGATGCGCGCGGGGTCGCCTCCCAGGTCGCGAGCGGCCTCGCGCATCACGGCAAGGTCGACGAACACCGGGACGCCCGTGAAGTCCTGCAGAAGAACGCGGGCGGGCATGTATTCGATTTCGCCGCCCTGCTCACCTGCAAGACCCGCCGAAACGACGCGCTCTGCAAAAACGCGGGCGGTCTCGTTGTCGGATGCGTTGCGCAAGACGTTTTCAAGCAGGATGCGCAAAGAGAACGGAAGGCGCTCGGAACCTTCCACAGAGAGCACGGGATAATACTGAAGAGTGCGGCCTCCCGCATCGAGAACCGAAGTGCGATCTCCCATGAAGAACCTCCGTCGTGGTATTCGAACAGATACGCTGCGCAATGCCGGAAAGCGAGACCGGCGGAGCGTCGGCGGGTCTGAATCGACCTATAAAAAAACCGCTCGAGGCAAAGCACAGCGTCCGTATCATACCATTCGCTTTAGTCGAATGGAGCATACGATTCCGTCACTGGCATGCCTCGAGCGGATATATCGAATATGTAGTGAGCGAGAGAGCTTACTCGGCGTCAAGATGGTCGAGAATCTGCTGGGCCCTCTTCTTTAGCGACCCCTTCGCGTTGTGCGCGTCGAATTCCATGCGAGCCTTCAAAGCGGCGGCAACCTCGGAATCGAGGCCGCTTTCAGAGAACAGGGCGATGGCGGCGAGCATCTCATGGAATTCGGCGTCGCCGTGATAGCACTGGATGGCCTCGTCGATGAGCGGCCAGACCTTCACGCTACGCTCCTGGGACGTCGAGCCGATACAGCACAGGAAACGAACGGCCGCAAGATGCAGCGGGCCGGAATCCTCGTCGAACAACGCTCCTTCAGCGCCTGGCAGGGCCTCCTCGCAACGGTCGACGTCGAGCGCGACAAGGGCGGTCAGGATATCGAGACACTCCCAGCGAGTCTGGGCCTCGGGCTTCTCGAGAGCGTCGATGACGATGTCGATATAGGGAAGCATCGCTTCAGGCTGAGCGGCGGCTACGAACGAAAGCGTCGAGGCCGCGTTCTGGCGCGTACGGCGCGAAGAGCTTTCCATGCGTTCCATAAGTCCCTCGAGAATATTCTTGTCGCCAAGCGCCATATGCGCGAGCTGCTCGCGTTGAGCCTTGATAGTCTCCGACATGCTTCCATCCCATCTCGATTATTGAATTCGCTTAATCATTCTTAATAATAGCGCCTCAACGCCCTCATCAGGGCCGAAGGCGATCGACTCCACGGAAAAGACGGCTCCGAATCCCCCCCGAACCGAAGCAGACGACCTTATAACGCGACCCTTCGGCAGAGCCCTATCGGGTCGTTTCATGCACGGCAGCATTTTCGGCCCCCATACCGCAGGACACATGCCATCAAACCCATCCATGAACGCTGCCGAATACGAAAAACGCCCGGAAGCCGAAGCTGTCCGGGCGCATCGTGCGCCTCATAGGCGCAACGCTGTCGCATGCGTGTGAAAAAATAAAAGGGGCCGTACAGACCCCTCTCTGGCGCGAAGCGCCCCGCGCGAGCGCGACGACCCTGCCTTCCGCGGACTACACCGCAGTACGTCGGGCGATGGCGGGCTGAGCTGCCGGGTTCGGCATGGGCCCGGGCGATCCCCGCCTCGGTGGTCGCGCTCGCGCGGGGCGCTGCCCGCGCTCGGGGCCCCTCCAGGGGCGCCCTGAAGGCCGCATGGCGCTTCTGAGAAGAAAACCCTCCTTCGCTCGAGACCGCGCGCCCGGGAGATTCCGGGC
>JARIED010000032.1 GCA_029266945.1 Slackia sp.
GCCGATGAGCGCGGCGGCAAGCAGACACACGGCGATGCCGACGACCTTATGGACGCCGAGGCTCTGCTTGAAGAAAATGCGGCCCAAAGCCGCGCCGATGGCGCAGTTGAGCGCCGCGATGGGAACGATGACGCCGGGATTTCCCGCAGCAGCCGCCGAATTGAGCGCGACGACGTAGGCGATGGTCGCGAACGGGCCGCCGATCGCCGCGCACAGCATCATGATGCGGCCCGGCTTCGTCTTGACCGTCTTCCACAAGTCGCCGACCTGGCGGTTTTTGGCGCATACCGCGACCGACCACGCGCCGCTGACGAGGTCGTTGAGACCCGCGGCCAATGCCGCCAAGGCGAAGGTTACGACGAAGGCGCTCAGCGCGGCCTGCCCCTCTCCCCATTCGAGACCCGCGAACCACGAGCCCCAGACGCCTTGGGTCTGAGCCAGCGTGAGAAATCCCGTATACAGGCCGTAGCAGATGCCCGAAGCCACGGCGAATGCCAAGCCCCTCACGAAGTACTTCCTCCTGCGCTGTTCACGCAGTTCGGCAACGCGCTGTTCCACGATCAACCCGCTTTCTTCCTATCGAATCGTCTTTCGAATACGCGTCCGGACGCTATACGTCCTGTTCGACGCCATCCTCATACCAAGAAATGACCTTGTCGAGATAATTCACGGCGTATCGGTAATAGACGTAGAGCCACTCGCCCACATGCTCGCCCTGGGCCTCCTTGAACAGCGACCAGACGTACCAGCACCAGCCAGCCATGGCGACGTATCCGAAGTTGTGACGAAGTTCTTCGAAAGAAGGCGTGCGGCCGAAATAGAACGACAGGGCCTCTTCGGCCTGTTCGTAATCGAGTTCGCCGCATACCACGAATGTTCCGAAGTCGCTCGCGTAATCGGACATGCCCGAATACTCCCAGTCGATCAGATACATCTTATCGTTCTCGTCGATCAAGAAGTTCAGCGAGAAGAAGTCGTTATGCGTCAGACAGCGTTTGGCGCCGTCGGAATCGAGATGCTTCTTCAGGCGCTCCGCCTTCGCCGCCATCTCCTGGAAGCCCTCGATGTCGATGCGGCCCCTGGCCTCCTCGTAAAGCGCCGTGTATTTCTTCGACTCATCGTAGAAATCGAACGTGCGGCGCGTCTCCATCGTCGACGCATGCAGCGCACGAGCCATCTCCATCGCACGTTTGACCTGGTCGGAGTTGGACGGATCGAGCTGGCGCGAACCGGAGATGAAGCGCGATATCTTCCAACCCTGCGACGGGTCCTCGAAAATATAGGTGTCATCGAGGCCGAGGTCTTTGGCCAACGACTGCGCCACCAGCTCCGCCTCGCGGTCGATGATGAGCTCCGTCCCCGCACCGGGATGACGATAGACGTATTCGTCATCGCCCACGGCGAAATGACACGACAGGTTGGTCAGACCCTGCTTCAGGGGATAGACGTCATGGATGCTGTCGACGTCGCAGCCCAGCACGGCGACGATATTGCCGAAGACCTCGGAATCCACATTGCGCAGGAAGTACGGGTCGAAATCGCGCAGCTCGTCGAGGGAATCGAACTCATGGATGACGCCGTCTTCGTACGGACGGGCCACCATGTCGAATTCCTTGATGTGGTCGGCATAGATTTCCTCCCACAGCTTGTCGGCCGTGGCGGGCAGGTCGTATTCGCGCTCGAGAATGTCGACGAATGTGCGCGAGAAGGCGCGGTCGAAGTAGACGTGGCCCAGCATGACGAGCGAATCGCGACCGCCCACCGTGACGGATTCGATGCGGCCGCCCGTGCCCTGCTTGATGCACCATTCCTTCGTCTCGCCCTCGACGAACGTGGACGCGTAGAACGCCTTGTACACGTACGGCTCGAAAGGATTGACCGTGAAGTAGTCGTCGGACGAACAGATATAGGTATTGCCCAGCCGCTCGCGCACGATCATGAGCGAAGAGTTGTTATTGCGCGAAGCGTATTCCCCGTTGACCGCGATCTTGACGCCGAATTCGCGCTCGAGATAGAAGAAGTGAGCCTTCTTATAGCCGACCACCACGGTGATGTCGGTGATGCCCGCCTCTTGCAGCTGACGGATCTGGCGCTCGATCAAAACCTCGTCGCGCACCACGAGCAGGCCCTTGGGCTTCTCGTAGGAAATAGGCGCAAAACGCGAGGAAAGCCCCGCCGCCATGATCACGGCGTTGTCGACCTTGTATCGGCCGAGGCATGCGCGGCCCGTCTCAGTCGCCTCGTATCCTTCCACCATTCCCCGCTCGGACAGGCTCTTCAGCGCCCTGTTGGCGCTTCCCAGAGAAACCCCGGCCGCCTCGGCGAGCGAACGCTGGTTGCCGCAAGGCGAAAGAACGATGGCTCGAAGCACCTTGAATTCGTTTTCCGTCAGCACGCGCATCCTCCCTTATGTATCGTGCATGCCGGCGCCCTCGAAGGGCGCCGGCCCGTGTTCCATTTTTATCAATGGTATCAGCATCTTGAACATACGTAAATATGACAAGAATTTTGCACACAAACGATTCCGGGCGGTGGATGGAAAGCGCAGACATCCGGCTGGCGGCCGCGCTGCGTCGAAGCTGTTTCGATGAAGAATGCAGCGTCGGCGACGCGTGGGGTATAATTTCGGTTCGTTTGTATTCCGACGAACTATAAGAAAGTCACAGGTACGCCATGTCCAACGCGATAAACAAGGCAACCTTGAAGCGCAACTGGTTCACCATCTCCTCGCTCGTCTCGAAAGACTTCAAGCTCAAATACCGCCGCAGCGCCCTCGGCGTCGTCTGGTCGGTGCTGAACCCCTTGCTCATGATGATCGTCCTGAGCGCCGTGTTCAGCACGTTCTTCCGCTTCGACATCCCCAACTACCCCCTCTACATCATTTTGGGCAACACCCTGTTCGCCCTGATGTCGGAGTCCACGACAGGCGCCATGTGGTCGATTCTCGACTCGTCGTCGCTGATCAAGAAGGTACGCATCGAAAAGCTGATCTTCCCGATCGAGAAAGTGCTCTTCCAGCTGGTCAACTTCTGCATCTCGCTGATCGCGGTGGCGATCGTCATGATCTATTTCAAAGTGGCCCCGAGCCTGAGCCTGCTCATGCTGCCCGTGCTGCTGCTGTTCGTCGTGCTGTTCTCGGCGGGCCTCGGCCTGGCGCTTTCGGCGCTGGCCGTGTTCTTCCGCGACGTGTGTCATCTCTGGAGCGTCGTAATCACCGCCTGGACCTACGCCACTCCGCTGTTCTACCCCGTCATGGTGCTTCCCGACTGGATGATGCCCGTCATGGAGCTCAACCCCATGTATCACTACGTCTCGTACTTCCGCCAGCTTCTGCTCGACGGCACCGTTCCCGGCCTCCAGGAGAATCTGATCTGCCTCGGCATTGCCGTGGTCACCTTCGCCGTCGGCCTGCTCATCTTCAAGAAGAGCGAGAAGAAGTTCATCCTCTACGTTTAGGAGAAGCCATGCCTGAAGTTGTCAACACCACCCCGCTTTCCGGCTTCTCCGCGCTTCCCGACGAGCCCGAACGCGAAACCGCCATCGCGGTCGAAGACGTGTCCATGATCTTCAACATGGCCAACGAGCAGCTCAACAGCCTCAAGGAATACGCCATCGCTCTCGCGCGCAAGGAGCTGCGCTTCAAGGAGTTCCGCGCACTCGACGGCATCACTCTCGACATCAAGAAGGGCGACGTCTTCGGCATCCTGGGAACGAACGGATCGGGAAAATCGACCCTGCTCAAGATCATCGCCGGCGTGCTCGAACCCACGAAGGGAACGTGCACGATCCACGGCAACATCGCGCCGCTCATCGAGCTGGGCGCGGGCTTCGACATGGAGCTCACCGCGCGCGAGAACATCTACCTCAACGGCGCGCTGCTGGGCTATTCGAAGAAGTTCATCCAGGACAATTTCGACGACATCGTCGAATTCGCCGAAATCAAGCCGTTCTTGGACATGCCGCTCAAGAACTACTCGTCCGGCATGGTCGCGCGCATCGCGTTCGCCATCGCCACGGTGATCGTGCCCGACATCCTGATCGTCGACGAGGTGCTTTCCGTCGGCGACTTCATGTTCCAGAAGAAATGCGAGGAGCGCATCCAGTCGCTGATCAAGGAGCATAACGTCACTGTCCTGATCGTGTCGCACAACAACGACCAGATCGAGCGCCTGTGCAACAAGGCCGTCTGGATCGAGAAGGGCCATATGCGCATGCTCGGCACCGCCCACGACGTATGCCAGACCTACCGCGTCCTGGGCGGACACACCGGCAGCAAAGCGGCGGAGGAGCGCGTGTTCTCCATGCTTACCTCTCCCACGCAGGCCGACGAGTCGCTGATCAAACCGCTCGAAGCCGACAGCCCCTACGCCATGGCGGCACGTCTGAGCAGCAGCCGCGAAGAGCCCGCCGACACGGTCGTGGTCGCTTTCGGCGAATACGAGATGGACGGATTCCTGGGCGCGGGACTCGCGGGGGCGCTCGGGGCCCCCGTGCTGCTCACGCAATCCGACGGCATCCCCGACGCCACCTCGCAGGAAATCAAGCGACTCAAGGCGCAGCGCATCATCCTGGTGGGCAAAACCCCCTACTGCGACGCCGATAAATTCGGTCGCGCCCTGCAAGCCGCGACCGATGCGCGCTACGACGTGGAAGCGCTGTCGGCCGACACATACGAAGGGCTGTCGTTCGCGGTGTTCGACTACGGCGCGCAACGCGGTCTGTGGCAGGGGCCCGCGATCCTCACCCACATCGGATGCATGGGAGACATGATCTCGCTTTCGCCCTACGCGAGCGAGCAACGCTGCCCGCTGCTCATCAAGTCGCCCGGCAAGCCGCTCAGCGACGGCCTGATCGAGCGCATCGTCTCGCACGGCAACGACAGGCTTCTCGTGCTCGACAGCGAAGAAGGATGCCCCGATGCGCAGCTCGCAGGCGTACGCGAGCGCGGCATGCAGGTCGTGCGTTTCTGCAAAGACGACGCCTACCGCGCCAACGAGGTCATCCGCGCCTGGATCGAAAACGAGCGCGGCGCCGACGCCGAGCCCGTCCGCTCGTTCATCGCGGCGCCTTCGTGGCAGCCCGCCTACTCCTACACGATCGGCCCCTATGCCGCACGCACCGGGTCGCTCGTCGTGCTCGACGACCCGCAAGACCTCGACAGCGTGGCGCATGCGATCGACTTGTTCGAAAGCCGCCGCGGCCAGGTCGACCGAATCGTCTTCGTCGGAAGCCGCACCCAGTTCAGCCCCCTCGACAAGACGATGCTCGCGAAAGCGGCGTCGGCGCTCGACGAGGAATAACACCCGCCCGACGGACCCGCCCTTTGCAGGCGGGTCCGTTTCGAATACGCATCGCGCGCCAGGCGCCTGATGAAGAACGGAGACCCAGCATGGCATCGAACGCCGCCACCGAAACGACCCGGCCGACCATTTCCGTCCTCATACCCATCTACAACGTGGAGGAATACCTGCGCCAGTGCCTCGATTCGCTTCGCGAGCAGAGCTTTCTCGACTTCGAGGCGATCTGCCTCAACGACGGCTCGACCGATGCGTCTTCGAAGATCGCGCACGAATACGCGGCGGCGGATCCGCGTTTCCGCGTGATCGACAAGGACAATTCCGGCTACGGCGCCACGATGAACGTCGGTCTGGACGAGGCGCGCGCGCCGTTCATCGCCGTGCTCGAATCGGACGACTTCTTCTACCCCGACGCGCTCGAGTCCCTCCACCGCGCGGCCGCCGAGCACGACGCCCAGGCAGTCAAGGGCAACTTCACGTTCTACTGGACCGAAGGCGATCGCGACGAGCTGCATCGCATGATCGAAGCCGACATGTGCGGACGCATCGTCGACACGCGCGATGACACGCGCATCTTCTATCAGAAGCCCTCTATCTGGAGCGGCTTGTATCGCCGCGACTTCCTCGAACGAAACGACATCCGTTTCCTCGAAACCCCTGGCGCTTCGTATCAGGACACTTCGTTCGCCTTCAAGGTCTGGGCGAGCGCCGAACGCGCCGCCTTCCTGGAAAACCCCATCGTCCATTACCGTCAGGACAACGAAGCCTCGTCGGTCAATTCCAAAGGCAAGGTCTTCTGCGTGTGCGAAGAATACGCAGAAATCAACCGCTGGCTCGATGCCCGCGGCGACGAGCGGCACGAACGCGGCCTCCGCTTCATGGCCCAGGTCTCGCAGTACAACGCCTATCTGTGGAATCTCGACCGCCTCGCTCCCGAATTCAAGATGGAATTCCTCGAGCGCATGGGCCGCGAATTCAAAGGTTACGAGGCGGCCGGGACGCTCGATTGGAGCGAATGGAACGGATGGCGCGCCCTCAACCTGCGCACGGTCATGAACGACCCCGAGAAATATCTGCGCGTGCGTACGCGATCGAACGACAGCGGCACCGCCGCCAAAGCCCTGTTCGCATTGCGCCTGGGCGGCCCGAAGGCGCTCGCGCAGGCCGTCGCAGGACGCTCGAAATAACGAGGTGCGGCGGCGAGCCTGCCACCGCCGCACCATAGAACCGGCAGGCATCGACGAAAGCAGCATCGGATGAGACGCAAGGCCTAACCGATGCGTCCGTACCGGGAGGTTCCGTGAAGATATCGGTCATCGTTCCTATCTACAAGGCCGAAAAGCATCTGGGCGCGACGCTCGATTCGCTGCTCGGGCAAACCCATGACGACCTCGAAATCATCTGCGTGAACGACGGGTCGCCCGATCGCTGCAAAGACATCCTGGAAGGATACGCCGCGCGCGATGCGCGCATCGCCGCGATCGAGCAGCCCAACCAGGGCGTCTCCGTGGCACGCAACACGGGCATCGCGCATGCCTCGGGCGACATCCTCATGTTCGTCGACGCCGACGACACCTTGGTCCCCCATGCCTGCGCGCGCGTGAATCGTATCTTCGAAACGCAAAGCCCGGATGTGTTCACCTTCGGCCTCGAATGCGACCCTCCCGAAGCGGCGCCCGCCAGCCTGCGTCGCGAGCTGGCTCCGAGAGACATCGTCTACGAAGGGTTCGAGCCCGCGTTGCTGTTCGAAGAGCACGCCCGCCCCTACGCCTGTCGCACCGCGCTTTCCTGCTCGTTCGCCCGACGCGAAGGCGTCGGCTTCGAACCCGGCCTTCCGCTCGCCGAGGATCAGGTGTTCTACTTCGCCGTCTATCCCTTTTCGGCGCGTACCGTCCTTTCGTCCGAAAAGCTCTATATCTATCGCATGAACGACGAGTCGGTCACGCACGAATCCATCGACGGGCGCCGCGCGATGCTCACCAAGCTCGACCGTCACCTGACGGCCATCGAAGCGATCTGCCGTATCTGGCAAGAGCGCGGACTGCGCGATTTCTGCGCCTCCGAACTGCTGGAGTGGAGCCTCGACTTCACGATGCTCGATATCGGCAAGCTGCCGGCGGCCGACCAACACGCATGCTATGCGCGTCTCATGGCATGCCTGGACGGACACTTCGGCATGCCGAGCGAAAACGTCGCCAAACGCCGTCCGACGAAAGCCTGCCTGTCCGACATCCGCGCCGCGCTTGCAGCGGCCCCCGAAGCATGCGACGCATCCGCAAACGATGCGGTGGCCCCCTTCCATAAGGCGCGCTACTATCTCATGCGCCGCGGCTTCGCCCGCTGCGCCGAGCGCGTGCTCATGAAGGTCGGCCTTGTGAAATAGCGTGCATATGAAACGGGCGCCGAGCGGCGCCCTCCCGAATGCGAAAAGACCCCGCACAGCGCATCGCCGTGCGGGGTCTTTGCATGAACCGATCTTACAGCTCGACGCCGAGCTCGGCCTTCACCAAGTCGAATGCGGCGGCGATGCACTTGTCCATGTCGTAGTACTTGTAACCGCCCAGACGTCCCGCGAACACCACGGAACCTTCCTGCTCGGCCAGTTCCTTGTACTGGGCGTACAACGCCTCGTTCTTGGCGTCGTTAAGCGGGTAATACGGCTCGTCGCCCGGCTTCCAATCGGCAGGATACTCGCACGTAATCACCGTCTTGGGCTGCGTGCCGTACTCGAAGTGCTTGTGCTCGATGATGCGCGTCCAAGGCACCTCACGCTCGGTGTAGTTCACCACGGCCACGCCCTGATGATTCTCCTCGTCGAGGATTTCGCTCTCGAAGCGCAGCGAACGGTACTCGAGCGTTCCGAGCCTGAAGTCGTAGAAAGCATCCACCGGACCGCAGTAGATGGTGCGCTCGGCGATATCGGGCTGCTCGGCGATGAGATCGCGATACTCCACGCCGAGGCGCACTTCCACGCCTTCGAGCATGCGTTCGACCATCTTGGTGTAACCGCCCATGGGAATGCCCTGGTAACGGTCGTTGAAGTAGTTGTTGTCATAGGTGAAGCGGCACGGGAGGCGCTTGATGATCGATGCGGGAAGATCCTTGCAGTCTCGGCCCCACTGCTTCTCGGTGTAACCCTTCACCAGCGCCTCGAAGATATCGCGGCCGACCAGGGACAACGCCTGCTCCTCGAGATTCGACGGCTCGCCGATGCCTTCGGCCGCGATCTGCTCGGCGATCTTGGCCTTGGCCTGGGCGGGCGTCACCACGCCGTCCCACATCTTGGAGAAAGTGTTCATGTTGAACGGCATGTTGTAGGTCTTGCCTCGGTAAAGCGCCACAGGCGAGTTCACGTAATTGTTGAACTCGGCGAAGCGGTTCACGTACTGCCAGACGTTCGTCAGCGAGGTATGGAAGATATGCGCACCGTACGTATGCACGTTGATGCCTTCGACCTCTTCGGTGTAGATATTGCCGGCAACATGGTTGCGGCGATCGATGACCAGGCATTTCTTTCCAAGCTTGGCAGCCTCGTGGGCGAACACGGCGCCCGTCAGGCCCGCGCCGACGATCAGATAGTCATAGCGAGAATCAGACATGTTGCTCCATTCGTGATAGTGCGAGAGGCGCCTGGCGCCCCGTTTCTTGTCCTAAGCGTCCCTATTATCGCAAAAAGCCGCGCGACGCGGCGATCGGGCACTCAAAAAAACGCGGTTCGCCGCATCCGCACGGCCCGAAACGGCCGAAGGGCCCGCCTCATGCGAAGCGGACCCTCCACCGGTATCGTACATGCAGCTGTCGCACCGCATGGCGTACGCAAGGCTATTTCACCGTGAGCACCGGAACGTCGGCGCCGTGCAGGACGCCATAACTCACGCTGCCGAGCATGCCGCGCAACGCGCCGAGGCCGCGGCGGCCCATGACGATCAGATCGATATCGTTCTTCTTGGCGTAATAGACGATGGCGTCGCACGCGGAAGGATCAGCGAGCACGTCGATCACGGCGGCGTCGCCCATCTCTGCCACGACATCGCTCAGGCCGTCGGCGACTTTCGCCTTCGCGCGCTCGGTCGCCTTCTCTACCAGGCCCTGATACGCGTCGCGGTCGACCAGTCCCAGCGGCACGCCGTCGAGCGACCCGCCGTCGTCGAGGTCTTTGGCGTCGATCATATCGGAAGGCATGATGTGGACGATGAACACGCGGGCGCCCTCGCCCGCCATCGCGGCCAGGCCCTTGGCGTAATCGAGAGCGCGACGGGCGTGTTCGGACCCGTCGTAGGGAACCATGATCTTCGAAAGCTTCATTTCGGACTCCTTTCCCTTATTCTGCCTCGATTATAGGCCTCGACGCCGCAGTCGAAGACAGAGCCTGGAACATATTTTCGAAGGCCAACACCACGCCGCCGTGCGTATCCCAGCATGCACGCACACTATGCGTATCACAGTTCCTTAGCTCGATACATCGCCGTCGCCACAGCACAACTCGCCGCATACGCCGCAAGCACGACGAACATGAACACGACCGTCGCCAGCACGATGTTTCGATCCAGCCACAAAGAAGCCTCCGAAAGCATCTTGGCAAGATCGGGCACCTGTTGCATAAGGAAGATGAATGCGGGAAGAAGCAAGATCGCGACCACAGGAGCGATACGGATCGACTTGGTCATCCCGAAACGCAGGGCGAACGGAAGAATGAACGAGGCGGCCAGCAACGTGACGCCCATGCCCATCGCGCCCGCACACAAAAGCAGCGCAGGATCAGACGCCTCGCTTTCGAATGACGCGAGCGCATCTGCACCGAATGGAAGCAAGGGGGCAGCGGCCGACAGAATAAGCGCGAGAGCCCACCCCACGAGCAGCATGAAGCAACTCGCTGCCAAAACGTTGGCATAGCGGCTCGCCACGATCGCCGCGCGCGACGCGGGCAACGTAGCACGGAAGCGCTCCCAGCCGTTCACGCTGTCGAGCGCGCAGAACGTGAATACCATCAAAAACGGCGTCATGGCGCCGAGACATGCGACCAAGGCGAAAGGGCTCTGCATCGACACGCCGATAACCAATGCAACCACGATATAGATGACAGCCGACTGGGCGAGTACGCTTCTCGACGTGATGAATTCGGACAGAAAAGCGGCCTTCATCGGATTTCTCCTTTCAATATAAGCTGCATGTAATCGTCGATCGTCGCCTTATCGCAGACGATGTCGGGGAATCGGCGTACGAAATCGAATCGGTCGGGCACCAGCACGTCGATGCCGTAAGCACGGCGCGCAAAGCGCAGGTCGCCGGTGCCGTAGGCACCGCTTGCCGCCATCTGGCCGAACTCGGCCGTCCGACATCGAGCGATGCCCGCCACGTCGCAGATCGCGTCCTTGTCTTCGTCGAACACGATGCGGCCCTCGTCAATGCAGATCACGCGATCGGCGATCTTGTCCAAATCGGACGTGATATGGCTCGAAATCAGAATCGAGCGACGCTCGTCGGCGGCCAGATACTCACGCAGCATATCGAGCACCTCGTCGCGCGCGATGGGGTCGAGGCCCGCCGTCGCCTCGTCCAGGACAAGCAGCTCGGGCTCGTGGGAAAGCGCACATGCGATCTGTAGCTTCATTCCCATGCCGCGCGAAAGGCTTTTCACCTTTTTCTTCGCGGCGAGCGAAAACCGCTCGAGATACCGCCCGAACAGGTCGGAACGCCACGACGGATACGCCGCCGCCATGACCGAGCCGACCGTCGCGACCGACAGATCGCCCGCATACGGGCACGTGTCGAACACGACGCCGATGCGCTCTTTCGCCCGATTGCAGGCAGCCGCGTCGGCCTGAGGCCCGAACGCTTCGCCGAACACTTCGACCGTGCCCGAATCGACGCTCATCAATCCGAGAACGGCCCTGATCGTGGTGGTCTTTCCCGCGCCGTTGGCACCGACGAATCCGACCACGCCGCCCTGCGGCACGACCAAGGAAACGTCGCGCAAGGAAAAATCGTCGCCGTAGCGTTTGTTCAGTCCTACAGCACGAATAGAATCGACCATGATAGCCCCTTTCGATGAAATACGCCGGCCTACATGCCGTCGAACAGCATGTCGAGCATCTCGTGCAGCTCGCGCTTCTCCACGCCGACCGAACGCGCCTCGCGAACGGCCCGGTCGATCAAGTCTTCGACATGGCGCAGACGCTCTTCGCGCAGCAGTTCCTGATTGCCGCCCGCCACGAAGCTGCCTTTGCCTGGCACGGTTTCGATGAAGCCGTGCGACTCGAGCTCGGCATAGGCGCGCTTGGTCGTGATCACGCTGATACGCAGATCGGCGGCCAAGGCCCTGATAGAAGGCAGGGCGGCGCCTTCTTCGAGCGCACCCGAAAGAATGGCGTCTTTCAACTGCTCCGCAATCTGCTCATAGATCGGCTTGTTGCCGGCGTTCGATATGACGATATCCAAGAAAACCCCTTGTCCCGCCCCCGATGCGCATCGGGGGCGTCGACGAAACATGGAATGCCGCAGCCGTCGCCGCCGCATTCCACCGCCGCCCGCCGGCAGCTCGCCCGAACGCCTTCGGAGCGGGCCGCCGAACGATGCCGCGACAAAAACCGAAGCATCGTAACGGGCGTCTCCTCTGCCGAGCGCCCTCGGCAGAGGCGGTCCGCGCGTGCGTCGTGCGCAGACCAAGTGTATATACGCTACATATGCAGTATATACACACTATACACAGTCCACAAGAGGACGTTCGGAAACCATGGAACGATCTATGCGCTACACTGGCCGTCGTAACCGATGAAAGAAGGGCCCATGGGAGATTTCTCCGACAAGGTATTCGAGCAGGTGCGTCGCATCCCGCGGGGCAAAGTCTCGACATACGGCCAGATAGCACGCCTAATCGGCAGCCCTCGATCGGCCCGCTACGTCGGCTGGGCACTGAGGGGCAATAGCGAACCCGTCAAGGTCCCCTGCCATCGCGTCGTATTCAAGGACGGCAGGCTCGCCGAGGGCTACGCGTTCGGCGGCGAAGAGACGCAGCGGGCGCTGCTCGAAGACGAGGGCGTGACATTCGTCGATGAATGCCACGTCGATATGGCCGCATGCCTTTGGGATCCCGAACGCGACGCGCAGGGACGTCCCACCGATATCGACTGGGAAC
This sequence comes from Slackia sp., assembly GCA_029266945.1. GTDB lineage: Bacteria > Actinomycetota > Coriobacteriia > Coriobacteriales > Eggerthellaceae > Slackia. The sequence continues at coordinate 12,433 of JARIED010000032.1, forward strand.
GCGAGATGGCCGAAGACGAATAGCGGCCGCGGCCTTCGGCGGCTCATCCCGTGAAACGAAAAAGGACGAGGCCCGAACCTCGTCCTTTCCAAAGCAAGCATGTCGCACGCGCGCGGCGGCGTCTTTCTAGAACAGCGCGCCCTCCGCGCGCTCGAACCCCTCGTCTTCGAGCAAGGGGCCGTTGTCGGCCGACCCCGTGGCAAGCTCGTCGCAACGCTCGTTCTCGGGATGGCCCGCATGGCCTTTCACCCAATGAAACGTGACAGCGTGCGGCTCCTTCGCCGCCAGAAGACGCTTCCATAGATCGGTATTTTTCACGGGCTCTTTCTTGGCGTTTTTCCAGCCGCGCTTGAGCCATCCGTCGACCCAATGTTGGTTGAACGCGTCGACCACGTATTTCGAGTCGGAATACAGATCGATTTCGCACGGCCTGCGCAGGCTTTCGAGTGCCACGATCACGCCGAGAAGCTCCATGCGGTTGTTCGTCGTGCGGCGAAACCCTTGCGTGAGCTCTTTGACATGCAGCTTGCCCGCGGGATCGACATAGTGCATGACCGCGCCGTATCCGCCGGGACCGGGATTGCCGCGCGCCGCCCCGTCGGTATAGATAGTCACGCGCATTCGTCCATTCCTTCCGCCTCTCCTGCCTTCGTTTCAAGCGCCCTATGGTAGCATAGCGTGCATGCGCCGCGGCGCTATCCCTGCGAAGAGGCGTCGGGCGAAGCGGGCGCAGGCACGGGAACCTCGTAGCTCTGGACGGGCGCGGCGGGCGCTTCGCCCGGCTCCGACGCAGGCGCCGCGGCGGCTTCGGCAGGACGGGCCGCCTGGACGGGAGCGAGCTGGGCCCCGCACACATGGCAGAAGCGCGCGCCCTGCGACAGAGTGGCTCCGCACGAAGGGCACGAATACGACACCGAGGCGGCCTTCGAAGCCTCCGCCTTGCGCGCGATGCTTTCGATGTCGGCCTTGATCTGCGCGATTTCGCTGTCGCACGACTTCATGGCCGCCACGATATCCTCGCATCCTTCGGGAAGGCCCGCATCGGAGGAAACGGCCTCGTAGAGCTTCTCGCCGAGGTCTCCCGCCAAGTCGCGGCGCTTGCGCTCGACCTCGCCGAGCCTGAATTTAAGGCTCGTCGCATCGGCGAACCTGCCCGCGCCCTCGACGCCTTTATTGAACGCGCCGCTGATGTTATCCCAGATTCCCATGGAAACCCCTTTCTTTCCGCCCGCAGGCGGTCATGCATTTCATGCCGTCGCCGGCGCGAAGACCCGTTCGACGGCATCCGTCGCCGAACGGAAACGCGACCGCGCTAATCCTGCCTGCGGCCCGACTCCCACGCCTTCTTTCCTACCATGAACTCGCGATAGGCCTTGTAGACGGCGCTATTCGGAGAAACCGCGATCTCGTTTTCGTAACCGTCCTCGAAACGGCGCTTGAAGCGCGCGGGCTCGCGATACGCCGCGGCCGCCAGCGCGCAGCCCAGCGCGCAGCCGGCAACGCTCGAGATGGTGCGCGACACCACGACGATGAAGCTTTCCGCGCCGCCGCCCATCGCGGTGGCGAACATGCTGCACGCCGTGGAAAGAAGCAGGCCCGCAAAGGCGATGACGATGAACGTGGAGAAGCCCTGCATGCCCTTCGCAAGGCGCAGGATGCACTCGCCCGCCATGAGCACCACGGCAACGCCCGATGCGACCACGTCGACGACCACGACGCCCGCAACGATGCCGTTCGCCTCCATGACCAGGCCCACGATCGCGACCGCCAGCGTGATCAGCGACGTGAACACGGGCACGCGCTTCAGCAGGCGGGTGCCGTACGGCATATGCTCGGCCACGCTTTCGCAATGGGTGGCCACGAGCCTGCCGTGCGGATGGCGAAACGACCCCTTCTTCACCGTGCGGCCGATGCCCGAAAGCTCGTCGCTTTTCACGATTGCCCACGAAATCACGCTCACGATGGCTACGATGCCGAATAGAACAGCCATTCCTACCTCTTATCTTTCTTTGTTCGAACGGGTTTTCTACGATGCGGCGCCGCTACTGCATCGAAACGCCGGCGCCTCGAGACGTCGTGCCGCGCGGCAGCCCGGCGAATGAAAACGGCGACACGGTCCCTTATCTTAACGATCCGCGTGATATGCTTCACCCGACAAAGGGACGCGTATCGAAACCGATACCGTTTCGCCGCATCAGTCCGCGAGGAGAGCCATGTACCAGATTTCCAACTTCACCGACAACGACGACGTCAATGTCCTCACCGAGTTCGGCGCTTTCAAAGTCATCGAATGGAAGCGCGACCTGAGCGTCACGGCGGGAACCGCCATCACCGCTTATTTCGCGAGCGAGATGAACGTGCGCAGGCGCCAAGTGCTCTGCGACCTCTCCCAGGCCCCGGTCACGGTGCAGGCGGGCGCCATGCAGTGGTCGGTCGGCCACGTCAACTGCACCACGGGCGTCAAAGGCGTCGGGGACCTGTTCGGCAAGGCCTTGCGCGGCGCGGTGACCAACGAATCGGCCATCAAGCCCGAATACGAGGGCACGGGCATGCTGGTGCTCGAGCCCACGTTCCGCTACATCATCGTGCTTGACGTCGCCGATTGGGGCAACTCGATCGTGCTCGACGACGGACTGTTCCTCGCCTGCTATTCGAGCCTGAAGCACAAGGCCATCATGCGCAGCACCATGTCTTCCGCCGTCGCGGGCAACGAAGGCCTGTTCAACCTCGGCATCCAGGGATACGGCGCGCTGTGCCTGGAATCCCCCTGCCCCAAAGAAGAGCTCGTCGAGGTCACGCTCGACAACGACGAGCTGAAGGTGGACGGCAATATGGCGCTCGCCTGGAGCGGATCTTTGAGCTTCACCGTCGAGCGCTCGGGCAAATCGCTTGTCGGTTCGGCGGCCTCGGGCGAGGGCCTCGTCAACGTCTACCGCGGCACGGGCAAGGTGCTGCTCGCCCCCACCACGTACTAAAAACGCACACGGACGCGGCACGGCCGCCGCATGAAAAGGAAGGGACCCGACGGGGTCCCTTCGTCGTATCGCTCGAGCGCGAAGCCGCCGTCAGCCCTCGACCCACCGGAATCCCACATGGGGCACGGCGCCGAAGCGGCCAGGCAATCCGACCCCGCCGTGCAAAACAGCCCGTACGCCACGGCGGCGTCGCTGACGCGGCGCTCGTCGCAGGCATCGTGGTCGGGATGGGCGGGCTCGATGCCCGAAAGCCCGCACGACGCCAAGTCCCCCGCGATGTCCCGGCTATCGAGCTGGCCCGGATGCGCCAGCACCGCGTATCCGCCGTCGCGGCGATCGCCGCGACGGCGTTGCAGGCGTCGACATACACGATATCGCGCGCGCAGATGCCGTCTCCTTTGAAAAGCGATCGATACAGGGCGCCGTAGGCTTCGCCGCCGTACGGCTCTCTCTCGTCAACCCCGCCATGATGTGCTGCTTATACAGCACGCCCGATCGCCACCGAGAAGACGAACACCCACAGAATGGTCGGCACCGCGCGAAAGACGGACATGACCGCCGCCACTGTGCCGTTCGACAGATCGGTCGCGGCGAAAAGGCCCAGGACGAACGCGCCGGCGGCTCCGATGAACGCGGTCAGCGCCGCCAGCGCGAGCGAGACGAATAGGCCCTCGATCACATCGGCGAGCGTGAAGTGGCCCGCCAGGCTGGGCGAAGACACCATCATCCAGAAATCGCCCAAGGCGTCTTTGCAGGCCGTGAGGAAATCGACCTTGCCGTAATCGAGCGTCGCCATCGTGAACGCGCCCACGGCCGCGAGCACGACGATCGCCGCCCACAGCACCGCGTTGGATTCCCCCTTCGCATGGGCGCGGACCGCGACGCCTCGCGACAGGCGTGCGCCGCGGGCGTCGCATCCTTCGAGGCGCCGCGCATCATAGGATCATCCTTCTCACGAAGTTCGACGTCAGCTCGCAGACGATGACCACCACGACGATGGCCAAAATCGCAAGGCCCGCGACGTCGCAACGAAAGCTCTTGCAATAAATGTCGAACACGAATCCGATGCCGGTGCCGGTCAGGATGCCCACGAGCGTGGCGTCGCGGGCCTTGGTCTCGACCATATAGAGCACCCAGCTGATGACCGACGCGATCGTCATAGGCAGCACCGCCTGGGCGAGAATCTGGAAGCACGTCGCGCCTGCGGCCTGCAGCGCCTCGATCGGACCCGTGCTCATCTCGTCGATCGTCTCGAGAAAGCAACGCGTCAGATATCCGAATGTAGTCAGGAACAACGCCAAGAAGCCGGTGAATTCGCTCTGCTTGAACGAAAGCAGCAGGATGAGCACCCAGGCGACCACCGGAATGTTGCGAAACACCGATGCGATCGCGCGCGCCAGAAACGCCGCAACCTTGCCCACGCCTACCCTACAGCTGCCCAGCACGGCCAATGCGAGGGCGAATACCGCCGCGATGCAGCTCGACGCTACCGACACGAGCACGGTCGACGCCAGGGCAGGAAGGATCGAATCAAGCTTCGAGAGCGACTCGGCGGTAGGCAGGAACTCCGCGGCCATCCAGGCGACGCCCGTCGGCACCTCGACCGCCGCGTCGACGAAATCGAAGCCGACATAGGTCGCGGACAGCGCATTCACCAGAAGAAAAACGACGACCATCGCGAGCAGCGAGGGGGTCTTCGCGCGAAAGAACAAACGACTCTCTTCCATCAGGCCACCTCGGTAGCGGCGCAAGACGGAGCCACGACAAGCGTAGACGCCGCCGCACGCGCCGTGGCGTGCAGACGCTGGACCTCGCTCGGAAGACCATCGATCTCGACGTCGCCGTAGATCTCGTGGGCCGCTTCGTCGGTCAGGCGGAAGGCACGGCCTCGAACACCTTGCGCCCCTTCGACAGGCCGGTGATGCGGTCGGAGAACTCGAGAGCGAAGTCGATCTGATGCAGACCCACGACGCAGGCGATGCCCAGGTCGTCGGCGGCCCAGCGCAAGCGCTCCATCACCGTGCGCGACGATTTCGGGTCGAGGCTCGCGATCGGCTCGTCGCACAGCATGAGCAGCGGATCTTGCACCAGGGCGCGGGCGATACCGACGCGCTGCATCTGACCGCCCGAAAGCCTGTCGACGCACTTGTAGGCGAAGTCGGCCATGCCCACCTGCTCGAGGGCCTCGAAAGCACGGCGCTTCTCCTCTTCGCTATGCAGGCCGAGCGCGCCTGCAATCGTAAACTTGTAGCCTAGGCGTCCATGGAGCACGTTCTCGATTGCGGTCAAGCGGTGCACCAGGTTGTAGTGCTGGAATATCATGCTTATGCGACGACGGCGGGCGCGCAGGTCGTCGCGGGAAAGCTTCGTGACCTCGCGGCCGTCGAACATCACCGAACCCTCGGTAGGCTCGATCAGGCGATCGATACTGCGCAGAAACGTCGATTTGCCGGCACCCGAAGGGCCGATGATCGATACGAGCTCCCCTTTGCGTACATCGAGCGACACGTCGTCGAGACGCTTCTCGTCGCCTTGGTAGCATTTCGTCAAACCGCGCACGCGCAATAAGACGTCGTCTTGCATGGATGCCTCCCGTCAAAAAAGCGCGGGCGAAAGCGTTCCGCCCGCGCGTCGCTTCATTGCTTCTTCGTATGCGCTAGGCGCCCAGCGTACGAATCGGCTCGTACCAGGCGTCGTCGACCTCCACGAAGCAGGTCTTGTCCGAATCCTTTTCGAAGATGCCTTTGACAGTCTGTCGTCGGAATCGACGAAGATCCGCGGGTTGCTCGAAACCTCTTCGGAGCAGAAGTACTCGACGATCTTGGCGCGTTCTTCCTCGGAGATGGCGTCGTTGTTGAAGCAGACCGGCGAGTTAAGCACGGGCGTGATGCCGATGATCGTGAACTCCTTGCCGCGCGCGGAATCGAGCGGAGCCTCGGCGTCGTCTTTGACCTTGTACACCGCACCCACGGTGCTCTTCTCGCCCTCGACCAAGTCGAGATAGATGCCCACGTCGACGTCGTCGAACGCGGCGGCATCGGCATCGCCGCTCATCAGATTCACGCACGAGCCCGCTTGGCAGTTGCCGAACAGAACCTCACTGAAGAAGCTGCCAGGCTCGGCCTGGACGTCGGAGCCGTCCAGGCCGAATTCGGACACGATCGCCGAAAAGGGAGCCTTGAAGCCCGAGGTGGACGTGGCGCTGACGAACGAGAAACGCCCTTCACGTTCGCGATTGAATAGGCATCGGCGTCCTCCTTGCGCACGCAGATGCGGCTGTAATAGCAAGCGCCGTCGATACCGCCTTTGCCGTCGCTGTTCGTGAACGCCGCCTGCACATAGCCCTCCGCGCCCAGCAGGGCCATCTGGGCGTTACCCGACGCGATGGCCTCGATGGCCACGTTGTAGTCGGTCGTCGTCATCAGCTTGGCAGGACGGCCGCATGCCGCGGTGATGGCTGCGCCGAAAGCGTCGCGGGCCGCCGTCAGATCGGCGGCGGAGTTGTCGGGGAGCCACACCATGGCGAGCTCTTCGGCTTTGGCGGCCTTGGCGGCGTCGTCAGACGAGCCCGCAGCCGCGCCGGAACCGCCAGCAATGCAGCCGGTCAGCGCTGCGAAGACGCCAAAGCGACGAGGACGGCGCTGCCCTTGATGAAATCGCGACGATTGATTGCGTGATCAGACACATTCGTTTCCTATCGACCTTTGCCTTCGTACCGAGAAGTGTCCGCATCCGACCCGACAGCACGCTTCTGCGTCCCGCTCGACCGCGGAGGCATCGAAAAGCCTAAGGAGCGGCCGTCAAAGCCAGGCGAACGGCAGACGAAAGAATTAAGAAAGGAAATCCAAGAACATGAAAAGCGACGCCGCCAGGCGTCGCAGGTTTGACGAATCTTTCACGCGCGAAAAAGGAAATAGGCGCCGCGAACAAACGATTCACGGCGCCTATCGGGCGTTTTACCTATTTCATTCAAAGATCGGACAAAGCCCGCGCACGACGCGGTTACCCGGCCGAAGGGACCTATGCGCCGGAAGCCTCGCGCGCCTCGGCCCCTTCGGCGGCCTGCTTGGCGGCAAGCTCCTTCCTGCGGGCGCGGACCTCTGCGGTGCGGTCGATCGCAAGCGTACGCAGCGTGGCCACCGTAGGAACGCCGAGGAACATGCCCACAACGCCGAACAGCGCGCCGCCCACCAGCACGGCGGCGAACACCCAGATGCCCGGAAGGCCGACCGAGGCGCCCACCACATTGGGATAGATCAGGTGCGACTCAAGCTGCTGCAAGACCACGAGAAACACGACGAACCACACGGCCTGCATGGGGTCGACGGTCAAGATCATCAAGAAGCCGATCGCGCCGCCGAGCCAGGCGCCGAAGACGGGCACGAGCGCGGTGAGGCCGACGCATGCGCCCACGGCCACGGCGTACGACATGCCGAAAACGGCCATGCCGACGGCGCACAGCGTTCCAAGAATGACCGCCTCGATGCACTGGCCCGTGATGAAACGCGAGAACGCCTGGTTGGCCACATGGCCCGCATGGCGCAGAGTGGCGACGAAACGCGCGGGCACCGTCATCTCGACGAAGGTGTCCAGGCCCCTGAACACGCGGTCTTTATCAAGCAGGATATATAAAGAGAACACGAGCGCGACGATGAAGGAGAACACGTTGTGCGCGATAGAAGTCGCGGTCGAAAAGACCGACTTCACCATGTTCATCAAGCTCGACGAACCACCGCTCGAAAGCGTGGCCATGAAGTCGGCGAAGCTGTGCTCGATATTCTCGACGGCCGTGGTGTCGAGTGAGGCGAGCAGCATGTCAAGGTCGTCTTGCGCCCACTGATAGAAATCTTCGAGAACCAGAACGGCGCCCTGCTGGATGGTGCCCGCAGACGCCTTCATCTCGGGAAGGACCAGATTGACGATGATGGCGATGACGATCGCGATGATGGCGAACGACGCCGCCAAGCAGACCGGGCGCCGCGACGCCGCCAAGGGGCCCGCCTTCGCCGAGAGGAAATACACGCGCTCCAAGCGCCCCATGATCAGATTGACCAGGAACGCGATCACGCAGCCCAGAACGAGCGGGAAAAACGCGGCCCAAACGGCTGAAACCGCCGCGATCACCTGCTGGGAATACATCACGCCGAGAGCGGCGAGAAACGCGAAGAAGGCCGCGAGGGCCAGAAGGATCGCCGAGCGACGCATGCTCGGCTGCTTGTCGTCCATGGTGCCGTTAGGCATAGTTCACCGCCGTATCCGCCCGCATGCGCGGGCCATCGAAACGCCCCGAGAGACGTCGCCGTCCGGCGCGCTCGACGCGCCATCATCATGGTAGCGCAGCGCGGCCCCGCCGCGAAGCACCGTTGCCGAACCGCCACGTTTTCGCATGCCCTGTCCCGCAATGCGACCGCGCCGTCTGCAGGCCGCTTTCGCCCCGAATCGCGGCGCCGTAACAGCGATGAAACAGAGCAGCTTTAATCTGCTAGAGTGCATCACGGAAGAACGTAGGACGAAACGAGTCCGCACGACCGATACAGGAGGAAGCCATGACGTACGCACAGCGCGTGATCGAACAGGTCAAGGCGAAAAACGCAAACGAGCCCGAATTCATCCAGGCCGTCACCGAGGTCCTGACCTCCATCGAGCCCGCCCTCGCGGCGCATCCCGAATACGAGGAGGCGGGTCTTCTCGAGCGCCTCGTCGAGCCCGAGCGCGTCGTCATGTTCCGCGTCCCCTGGGTCGACGACCAAGGCAAGGTCCAGGTCAACCGCGGCTATCGTGTCCAGTACAACAGCGCCCTCGGCCCCTATAAGGGCGGCCTGCGCTTCCATCCTTCCGTCAACCTGTCCATCATCAAGTTCCTCGGCTTCGAGCAGTGCTTCAAGAACAGCCTGACCACGCTTCCCATGGGCGGCGGCAAAGGCGGCGCCGACTTCGATCCCAAGGGCAAGTCCGACGGCGAAGTCATGCGCTTCTGCCAGAGTTTCATGACGGAACTCGCCCGCCACATCGGCGCGGACACCGACGTTCCCGCCGGCGATATCGGCGTGGGCGCGCGCGAGGTCGGCTACATGTTCGGCCAATACAAGCGACTTCGCAACGAATGGACCGGCGTGCTCACCGGCAAAGGCCTCTCCTTCGGCGGCTCGCTCGCCCGCACCCAGGCAACCGGCTACGGCCTGGTGTACCTGGTCCAGGAGCTGCTCGCCCAGAAAGACGACTCCTTCGATGGCAAGACCGTCTGCATCTCCGGCGCCGGAAACGTAGCGACCTACGCCGCCGAGAAGGCCCAGCAGCTCGGCGCGAAGGTGGTCACGATGAGCGACTCCACCGGCTGGGTCTACGATCCCGCAGGCATCCAGCTCGACGTGGTCAAGCAGATCAAGGAAGTCGAGCGCGGCCGCATCTCCGCCTATGCCGAGCGCGTCGCCGGCGCCGAATACCATGACGGCCGCGGCGTCTGGAGCATCCCCTGCGACATCGCCCTGCCGTGCGCTACGCAAAACGAGTTGCTCATCGAGGACGCCAAGGCCCTTGTCGCCAACGGCTGCAAGGTGGTCGCCGAAGGCGCCAACATGCCCACCACGCTCGATGCGACCGACTACCTGGTCGAATCCGGCATCGCGTTCTTCCCCGGCAAGGCATCCAACGCCGGCGGCGTTGCCACCTCAGGCCTCGAGATGAGCCAGAACTCCGAGCGCCTTTCCTGGTCCTTCGACGAAGTCGACGCCAAGCTCAACGGCATCATGGTGAACATCTTCCATGCGGCCGCCGACGCTGCGGAAGAAGTCGGTCAGCCCGGTAACTACGTCGTCGGCGCAAATATCGCCGGCTTCAACAAGCTCGCCAACGCCATGATGGCCCAGGGCATCGTCTAATCGGCCTTTTCTCCGGCGAATGCAAGTGCCCGCCTCGACACGTTCGGGGCGGGCACTTTTTCATGTCGCCCGCGCGCGTCGAAAACGACAGCCTCCTCGGATCGGTTCGCCCGTGCGCTTACGCGGCAGGCGAGAAAGGGTCCGGCGACAAAAAAGGCCTCGCGCTTTTGCGCGAGGCCTTCGATGGATGTATCGGGATGCGATTCTCTACCCTTCGTCTCCCGCGACAGAGACGAATGCGACACAGCGGGTCTGCGGATGCTTTATACGGAATTCCGAATATCGGCAGAATCAGAAGGATGTTCCGAGGGAAAGCAGCCGCCGCATCGTACGTCCCGAAACCCTAGATTGCTCCCGTAAGGATAATAGCGGCGACGCAAAGAAGAGCAACGCCGCAGATGAGGGAGATAGCGCAAAGGACAGGCGTACAAGCGGATCGCAGAGACATTTCACGTTCGGTCATCGTTATCACTC
>JARIED010000005.1 GCA_029266945.1 Slackia sp.
ACACCAGCAGCACCGCGGCGACCACCGACGCCAGAAACAGCGAGTCGCATCGGTCGAGGATGCCGCCGTGGCCGGGCATGATGGTGCCCGAGTCCTTGACGCCGGAATTGCGCTTGATGCGGCTTTCCGCCAAATCGCCCAGCACGCCCGCCAGACCGCACGTCATGCCGAAGCACACGGCCTGGACGATGCTCATGTCCACGCCGGGAATGAACGACAGGGCGCACCAGATCGCCACCGAGCCAAGCAGGCCGCCGATAAAGCCCTCCCAGCTTTTCTTCGGCGAGATACGCGGCGCCAGCTTATGCTTGCCGAGCTTGCTTCCCACCAGGTAGGCGAACGAATCGTTGGCCCACACGCTGCAGAAAATGCCGACCACCAGCACACCGCCCCAGAATCCGGAAACGGACTGGCGCACCACGATCAGGCTGGACAGGAGCAGACCCGTGTAGGCTGCGCCGAAAAACGACACGCCCACGTCGCCGATGCGCGCCCTCATCCAGAAGACATACCACACCAAAAGCGCCACGAGCAGCGCGCCCGTGACGACGAGCGCTCCGGGCATGCCGAACTGCCACACGCTGATCGGGTAGGCCACCGCGGCCATGATGCCTAAAAGCTCGTTGGGAAGCTTCGCGTCGCTGCGCAGCATGTAGAAGAATTCTCCCGCCGCGATGCCCGACAGGGCGCACAGCAGAAGGACGGTGCTCAGCTCGCCGCCCATGATGCACAGGATGGAAACCGTCACGTAGATGAATCCCGTGCGGAAACGCACCTGCAGATCGCTTGCATTCTTGAACTTGGCAGGCGTCTTGTCGTAGACGAACTTCTTGGCGGCGTTCTTCTTGCCCACCGCCGTGGATTTCGCCGACTCGTACGCCTGATGGGCATGTTCTCTCATTTCGTGCGTATCGCTCACGACTACACCGCCCCGAAACGCCTGTCGCGGCTCTGGTAGTCCAGCAGAGCACGCAGGAAATCGTACCTATTGAAATCGGGCCACAGCACGTCGGTGCAGTAGAACTCCGAATAAGCCATCTGCCACAGGAGGAAGTTGGACACGCGCATCTCGCCCGACGTGCGGATCACCAGGTCGGGATCGGGAATGTCGGCGGTATAGAGACCGCGTTCGAACATGCGCTCGTCGATCTGCGGGATGGTTCCCGTCTCTTCAGCGGAGATGACGGCCTCGCGCATGCATGCCTGCACGGCGCACAGCATCTCTTGGCGCGAACCGTAGTTCACCGCCACGAGCAGCGTCATGCCGTCGTTGTCCATCGTCTTTTTCCAGGCTTCGTCGAACGCCGCGCGCGTCTCCTCGGGCAAGGCGGAGATATCGCCGATCGTGCGCACGCGCACGTGCTCTTCGTGCAGGCCGTCCACTTCGGCGAGCATGGTCTTGGCGAACAGGTCCATCAGGCCGACGACCTCTTCTTCGGGGCGCTTCCAGTTCTCAGTGGAAAACGAGTAGATGGTCAGGTAGCGCACGCCGGCATCGCTCGCGCAGCGAATGGTCTCGCGCACGGCTTCGATTCCGGCCTTGTGCCCCTTGAGGCGGTTCAAGGCGCGTTTTTTCGCCCAGCGGCCGTTGCCGTCCATAATGACGGCGACATGTTCGGGAACGCGCTCCGGATCGAGCGCGAAAGGATCGAGCCCGTCGGGCGGGCTCGGGAATATAGTGTCGAGAGGCTTGTGAAGCATAAGCACCCCTTTCCTTCGAATCGGGTGCCGCGTGGAAACGCGGGCTGGAAATGGACCGAAAAAACAGGTGCCGCCCGCGTCATGCGGACGGCGTTATCGGTGCATTTCCAGCCCGGCCGCCCCCCCAGAAGGACGGCTCGGGCAAAAAGCGCGAAATAATGGAAGAATCCCAGGTCGCCGCAATGCAGGCGAGGACGAATCCGACGGAACGAATCGCCGCGAACGAAGAGCGTCGCGCACTTCGTACGCAAGCGACGAGCGAACGGCAAGGCGCCCGTCCGATTCGTCCGCAGCCGGACGACCCGTTTCGTCGTTCGGAAGAACGACGAAACCTAAATCTCCATGACCTCGGCTTCCTTCTTCTTCAGCATCTCATCGACGGAAGCGACGAACTTGTCGGTGAGCTTCTGGACCTGCTCCTCGGCGCGACGGGCGTCGTCCTCGGAAATCTCGGAGTCCTTCTTCAGGCGGTCGATCTTGGCGTTGGCGTCGCGACGGGCGTTGCGCACGGCCACGCGGGCTTCCTCGGCGTAGGTCTTGCAGTCCTTGACCATTTCCTTACGACGCTCCTCGGTGAGAGCAGGAATCGGAAGGCGGATCACCGCGCCGTCGTTGGACGGCGTGATGCCCAGGTCGCTCGCCAGGATGGCGGCCTCGATGCCGCGCAGGATCGACTTATCCCACGGCTCGATGACCAGCATATGGGCATCGGGGGTCTTCACGGCGGCCATCTGGTTGATGGGCGTGGGAACGCCGTAGTAGTCGACCCTGATCTTGTCGAGCATCATCGGGTTGGCGCGACCGGTGCGAACGCCGGCGAACGCCTCCTTCAGGTTCTCGAGGCCCTTGTTCATGTTGGCCTCGGCGGCACTCATGATTTCAGCAGTCATGTCCTGTTTCCCCTTTTCTCTAGTACACGAGCGTTCCGACATCTTCGCCTTTAAGGATGCGTCCGATATTGCCGGGCGTGGTCATATCGAACACGAGCAGCGGCATCTCGTTGTCTTTGCACAGCGAGATAGCGGCCGCGTCCATGACGTTGAGCTCCTTGGTGAGCACGTCGAGGTAGCTGATCTTATCGAACTTCTTGGCATCGGGATTGGTCTTGGGATCGCTGTCGTAGATACCGTCGACCTTGGTGGCCTTCATCATGCAGTCGGCGTCGATTTCGCACGCGCGCAGAGCGGCCGTGGTGTCGGTGGTGAAGTACGGATTGCCCGTGCCCGCGGCGAAGATGACGACGCGGCCCTTTTCCATATGGCGGATGGCACGCAGGCGGATGTAGGTCTCGGCGACCTGGTGCATCTCGATCGCGGACTGGACGCGCGAAGAGACGCCATGGCGCTCGAGGCCGTCTTGCAGCGCCAGCGCGTTCATCACGGTGGCGAGCATGCCGATGTAGTCTGCCTGGGCGCGATCCATGCCGTCGGCGCTGCCGGCGACGCCGCGGAAGATGTTGCCGCCGCCGACCGTGATGGCCACCTGGACGCCGTCGTCGACGATTTCCTTGATCTGTTCGGCAAGGTCGTCGATCACCTTCGGGTCGATGCCGTAGCCGGCGTCTCCCATCAGGGCCTCACCAGAAAGCTTCAGCAGCACGCGGTTGTATTTGTAACCTTCTGCAGGCATGAAATCCCCTTTCGAAAGAATCATGGTGTCCGCGCTATTGTACGCTAACAAAAAGGGCCGCACCCACTAAAGGCGCGACCCTTTTTTCCATGTTCATCGAAATTGCCGAGCGCTGCGCGATGCGCGGCGTCGGGCGTGCGCGACGGTGGTGCGGCTTAGTAGCCGAAGCCGAACATGCCGCCGCCGTTGCCGTAGCCGTGGCCGTAGCCTTCGCCATAGCCGTTACCGCCGTTGCCGTACTGGCCGCCCTGAGACGAAGCGGCGAGGGCGTTCTCATCAGAGCCCAACGTCACCGAAAGCGTCTGCTCCTGGCCGTCGCGGTTCACCACGACGTCGACGGTGTCGCCCGGATTCTTCTGACGCACCATCAGCTGCAGGTCGGAAGGCGACGTGACGCTCTGGCCGTCGAAGCCGGTGATGATATCGCCGCGCTGCAGGCCCGCATCGGCCGCGCCCGTGCCGTCATAGACGTTGGCCACATACACGCCGGTATCGGTCGGAAGACCGTAGTAGCGCGCCATCTGCGCATCGATCTGCGCCATCGACACGCCCAGCTGGGCATGCGTGGGGGCCTCGCCCTCGATGATCTGCTGCGCCAGGTTCATCGCGTAATCTACGGGAATGGCGAAGCCCACGCCCGAACTGGAGCCCGAGGCCGACTGGATCATGGAGTTGATGCCGATCAACTTGCCGTCGGCGTCGACCAGCGCACCGCCCGAGTTGCCGGGGTTGATCGTGGCGTCGGTCTGAATCATGTTGGGATAGATGACCGTTTCGCCGGTGGCCTCGTCCTGCATGGTGGTGGAACGCTGTAACGCGCTCACGATGCCTTCGGACACGGAGTTCTCAAGGCCGAACGGGCTGCCCAGGCTCATGACCCACTCGCCCACCTGCAGATCGGATGAAGAACCGATTTCGATCGGGGTCAGATCGGGGGCGTCCACCTTGATCACCGCGATATCGCTCGAGGCGTCGCTGCCCACGAACTGCGCGTCGTATTCCTGACCGTTAATCGTGGCCTTGATGGCATCGGCGCCTTCCACCACGTGATTGTTCGTGATAATGTAGCCATCCTTGGAAATAACCACGCCGGAACCGAGCGATGCCTGCGTGAGAGCGCCGTCGGCGCCTGCGCCCGGCACCTCGAAGCCGAAACCGGACTGCGAAGACGCGCCGGTCTTCTGATAGATGTCGATGCTCACCACGGAAGGCAGGGCCTTGGCCGCAACCGCTTCGGCCAAAGTGGCCTCGGTGTCGGAAGCGGTCACGTTGGCGTTCGTAGACGCGCCGAGCGTCGTAGAGCCGCCCCGGTCGTTCAAGGCGTTAAAGCCCGCGAAGCCGCCCAGGCCGAGCACCACGGCCAACGCCGCGCCCGCGAAACTCACCCCGAAGGTCTTCATGAGGCTTTTCTTGACGGGATCTTTCTCGGTCTTGACGTGCTGAGCGCCGTTCTGGGCGGCATACGCCTGATAGACCTGCTGCTGATAGGCGGCCTGCTGCTGGACATAGCCCTGCGCCGAAACGCCCGTCTGGGGCTGCGCGGCGTGACGCGGATGCGGCTGGGTCTGGAAGGTAGCGTCGGTGGCCTGAGGCTGCTCGGAGCCGGGCTCGAACGTGTTCTTGGTCTCTTCGCTCATGTCGGTATCTCGCTTTCCTCGTATGAAGGCATGTGCTCTTTTCGCTGTGAACTCTAAACGCCGTTCGCCTTCTTGAAAAGAGGGACGGCCCGCATCGTCATCGCCGCGTTGCCCTTTATACGTTTGTAGACGTAGGTGCGACACATTGCGTACACATTCGGCGCGACCCTATCGAAAAACGAACCGCCGAAAACGCCGTTTGAAAACCCGGGAACGCCTGCGCGCGACCGACGCGAGGGCGAGACGCATGCTAGCATCCTAGTCTAGGACATAAGCGAAACAAGACATGAGAGGAATGGTAGCAATGAACCTCGCAGGACTGACCGCCGTGAAACCGGAAGACCGCGAGCTCGTGCAGCGCGCCATGAACCTGCTCAGCGACGGCTTCATGGAAGAGATGTGGTTCGTCACCTGACTCGAAGCCCTCGACGAAATCGGCGCCGACGACGCACGCAAGCGCGAACTGCTGCGCGCCGTGTTCCTGGACGACGTGGAGGCATTCGCCCCGTACGGATCCGCGCACATGCTCGACGACATGGCGGCGGCCGTGGGCGGCTACCTGTATAGCGAACTCGACGGCGAGACCATCACCTCGGTGGAGGACGCGCAAGCGGACAAGCGCTTCCTCGAGATCGCCACTCCGCAGGAGGTCGAGCTGCTCGAGCGCAGGGAGCAGGAAATGGACGCCATCTCTTCGTTCGACTGGGCGCGCGAGCATGCGGGCGATGAGGACCACATCAACTTCTTCGCATAGGCCGTCAATCCCGCCGCGCGCGACAAGGGCTCGCTGCGCAGAGCGCTCACCCCGTTTTTCGCGTTCGCCGACGAAAACGGCCTGAACTGCTACCCGGAGTGCTACTCCGACAGGCTACAGAGCACGTACGAGCACCTGGTATTCGAAATGGTGGACGAGCGGCACTCCCCCGATTTCGACGTGTACGAGCGCCGCATGGTGCGCCGCCCCAGGCCGCTGGCGGCATAGTCGCAGCGCGCTCGTATCGTGCAACCCGGCGCGGCGCCTTTATAAATGAGAATCGCCCCCGTTTTCCTTCCTCGAGCATCGAAGGCGGAAACGGGGGCGATGTCGTTGTAGCGCCGATGCGGCGCGCGCTACTTGGAAGCGATGAATTCGCGCGCGACGGTGCGGGCCCAGGCATCCACATCGTCGAGCTGGTCGAGGCCTTCGACGCGCTGCACGCCCTGCTTCTCGTGAAGCTCCATGGTGTGCTCCACACACGCATCGATGTCGAGATAGCCGCAGGCATCGTCGAGGAAGGCCGCCACGGCCACTTCGTTAGCCGCGTTCATGACGCACGGAAGCGTGCCGCCCGCGGCGCCGGCGTGGCGGGCCAAAGCGAGGCAGCGGAACGTGTCGGTATCGGCGGGATAGAACTCGAGCGAGCCCAAGCGCGTGAAGTCAAGCGGCTCGACCGGCGCTTCCCAACGATCGGGATAGCTCAGCGCGAACTGGATGGGAATGCGCATATCGGTGGTGCCCAGATGCGCCTTCACGCTGCCGTCGGAGAATTCGACCATCGAATGGATCGCACTCTGCGGCTGCACGACCACTTTAATCCTGTCGTAATCCATGGCGAACAGATGATGCGCCTCGATCACTTCGAGGCCCTTGTTCATCAGCGTCGAGGAATCGATAGTGATCTTCGGTCCCATCTTCCACGTAGGATGCGCAAGAGCCTGTTTGGCGGTCATGTCGGCAAGCTGGGCGCGCATCATGCCGCGGAAAGGACCGCCCGAAGCCGTGACCCACAGGGCCGACACTTCCTCATGACGCTCGCCCAGCAGGCACTGATAGATCGCGCCGTGTTCGGAATCGATCGGCATGAGAGCACCCGCGGGGCCCGCCTGCGGCGCGATGCCGCGCTCGATACGGGCCGCGTCGACCTGGGCCACCAGCGGCATGATCAGGTCGCCCGCCACCACGAGGCTTTCCTTGTTGGCCAGCGCGAGTTGCTTGCCGCACGCGAGGGTCTCGTACGAAGCGCGCATGCCGGAGGCGCCGACGAGGGCGTTCACCACCACGTCCACTTCGTCCAGACGCACCAGGTCCAAAAGGCCCTGCTGGCCGAAGCCGACCGACACGCCGCCATGAGCCTGCGCGAGCATCGGATTTTCTTTAAGGCGCTCGTCGCCGAACGCGATGTTTCTCACCTTGAACTCATGCGCCTGGGCGATCACCTTAGCGACGCTCGCGTTGGCGGCAAGCGCAACGATTTCGAGCTCGTCGGAATGACGGCGCACCACGTCGAGCGCCTGCAGGCCGATGGACCCCGTGGAACCGAGCACTGCGATGCGCTTGCGCGCACGACCTTCTGTCGACATAGAAACCCTCTTTTCTGAATCGAACGGTATTTTTCAGCCATTGTAGCGCCCAGGCGCATAAGCACCCCGGCCGCCCCCGCAACGAGCGTCAAACCTGCGGATGCGCGACAGGGCATAAAAAAATCCCCTCGCGATCGCGAGGGGATTTCTAAGCCTTCGAGGCAGCTACGCCGCTTACTTGAAGAAGCCGTCGTAGTTGTGCATCTTCAGCTGCGACTCAATCTTGGACATGGTGTCCAAGGCGACGCCGATCATGATGAGGATCGACGTACCGCCGAATGCCTGGATTAGCTGATTACCCGTGAAGTAGAACAGGATCGAAGGCACGACGGCGATCAGAGCGATGAACAGACCGCCAGGCAGCGTGATTCGGTTGATCACGCGCTTGATGTAGTCGGTCGTCGCAGAACCCGGACGGACGCCCGGGATGAAGCCGCCCTGCTTACGCAGGTTGTCGCTGGTCTCTTCGGGATTGAACACCATGGAGGTGTAGAAGTACGCGAAGAAGACGACAAGACCCAGCGTGAGCAGCCAGTTGATCCAACCGGTGCTCATCGCGTTCGCAGCAGCCGTCAGCCAACCGACGTTGAACAGAGCGGCAAGCTGGGCCGGGAAGTAAATCAGGCAGCTCGCGAAGATGATGGGGATAACGCCCGCCGCATTCACCTTGAGGGGAATGTAGGTGGTCTGGCCGCCCATCATACGACGACCCTGGACGCGCTTGGCATAATTGACCGGAATACGGCGCTGAGCACGCTCCACGAAGATGATCGCGGGGATGCACAGGAGCACGATCGCGACGATGATCACCGTGATCACGATGCCCATGCCCATGTCGGCCTGCAGGTTGACGCTGCTGAAGATGGCCGAGGGAACGCGGGAGATGATCGAGGTGAAGATGATCAGCGACATGCCGTTGCCGATACCGCGCTGAGTGATCAGCTCGCCCATCCACATGATGAAGGCGGTGCCTGCCACCAGGGTGAACACAACGATGATATCGGTCACGATCTCGGGGGTTTCGCTCGAGAACACCACGCCGTACTGGCTGCTCTTAAACAGGAAGAGGTAGCCGATGGCATTGATCAGACCCAGACCAAGCGTCAGGAAACGAGTGACCTGAGTAATCTTCTTGCGACCGGTCTCGCCCTCCTTCGACCAGCGGCCCACAGCGGGAATGACGCCCTGCATGAGCTGCATGATAATGGACGCGGTGATGTAGGGCATGATACCCAACGAGAACACCGAGAAGTGCGACAGAGCACCGCCGGTGAACAGGTCGAGCATGGTCATGCTCACACCGCTCGACGCGAATGCATTCGCGAATTCGTTGAAGGGGATGCCGGGCACCGGCACGTACGCGCCGAAGCGGTACAGTGCCAGGATGCCCAAGGTGAACAGAATCTTATTCCTAAGTTCCGGCACCTTGAACGCATCGATGATGGTTCTTAGCAAGACTGCTCGACCTTTCCTCCGGCTGCCTCGATCTTGGCAACAGCGCTCGCGGAAACCTTATCGACCTTGACGGTCAGAGCCTTGGTCAGCTCGCCGTTGCCGAGAACCTTGACCAGAGCGTCGACGCTCTTGATGATGCCCTTCTGAACCAGAGCCTCGTGATCGACGACATCGCCGGCCTCGAACTTGAGCTCGAGACGGTCGACGTTGACGGGCACGTACTCGACGCGGTTGAAGTTGCGGAAGCCGGGAAGCTTCGGCAGGCGCATAGCCAGAGGAGTCTGGCCGCCCTCGAAGCCGGGGCGCTTGCCGCCGCCGGAGCGGGACTTCTGGCCGTTCATACCACGGCCAGAGGTCTTACCATGACCGGACGCAGGACCGCGACCGACGCGCTTGCGGTTTTTGGTAGAGCCCTCTGCGGGGCGCAGGTCTTTGAGTTCCATGTTCATTCCTTTCGCTTTTTTCGGACGGGAGCATCCCGTTCTCAGCCGACAGCTCGCTCGCCGGCCAACTATGATTACCTGCCTGTGCGGGCGCGAATGCCCTTGGAAACACAAGCCTTTCTAGAATACACCGAAACCCCCGTAATTGCCAGAATAATATCCGACTTGACCGGGGGTTTCTTAAAAAGCAAAGAAAAAGGCCGCTCATGCGAGCGGCCTTTCGTTGTTAGTCTTCGACGACCTCGACGAGGTGCTTGACCTTGAAGATCATGCCACGGATGGTCGGGTTGTCGGCATGGTCGACCGTGCGGCCGATTTTGCCCAGGCCCAAAGCCTTCAGGGTAGCGCCCTGGTCGGCCTTGCGTCCGATAGCGGAACGGGTCTGGGTGATGTGGAGGGTCTTCTGAGCCTCGGCCATGATTTATGCCTCCTTCTTCTCAGACCAACCGTAGATGTGAGCGACGCTCACGTTACGGCGGGCGGCAACCTCATTGACGTTGGAGAGCTCCTTGAGGCCCTCGGCAGCTGCCTTGACGATGTTCATAGCATTGTCGGAACCGAGAGACTTGCCGAACACGTTCTTGACGCCAGCGAGCTCCATGAGAGCACGAACCGGGCCGCCGGCGATAACACCGGTACCAGGGGTAGCAGGCTTGAGAAGCACGCGGCCTGCACCGAACTCGCCCATGATCTCGTGGGGGATGGTGCCAGCCTCGGTCAGCGGGATGCTGAACATGTTCTTCTTGGCATCCTCGATGCCCTTCTTGATGGCGACAGGCACTTCCTGGCTCTTGCCCATGCCCACGCCGACGCGGCCATTGCCGTCACCGACGACGACCAGCGCGGTCAGAGCGAAACGACGGCCGCCCTTAACAACCTTGGAAACGCGGTTGATGTAAACCACGCGCTCCTGAAGCTCAGGAACGGCAGACTGGTTCTTTTCTTCTTTACGAGGAGTCATTTACCCTACCCTTTCCTAGAACTTCAGGCCGGCTTCGCGAGCAGCATCGGCCAGAGCCTTGACGCGGCCGTGGTACAGGTTACCACCGCGGTCGAAGACGATTTCGGTGATGCCGGCTTCGACGGCCTTCTTGCCCGCGATCTCGCCGAGGGCGGCAGCGCCTTCGACGTTGGCACCGGACTTGCCAGTGGCCTTGAAGTCGGGGCCCAGGGTGCTCACGCCGAGCAGGGTCTTGCCTGCGACGTCGTCGACGAACTGGACATACACGTTGGAGTTAGAGCGGGTGACGCAAAGCCTCGGACGAGCGGCGGTGCCGGAGATCTTACCGCGCACGCGACGATGGCGACGAGCCAGCGCAGCTTGTTTCTTCTGAAGTTTCTTCATCTTAAAATCCCTTCACACCTGAGTCGCTATTTGTCGCCCTTGGCGGCCTTGCCCAGCTTGCGGCGGACCTGCTCGCCGGCGTAGCGGATGCCCTTGCCCTTGTAAGGCTCGGGTTTACGCCACTTGCGCACGATAGCCGCGGTCTCGCCGACCAGCTGCTTATCTGCGCCCTTGACGGTGATGTGCGTCTGATCGGGAACCTCGAAGGTGATGCCTTCGGGAGCCTCGACCACGACGGGGTGAGAGTAACCGAGCTGCAGCTCCAGGTCGGTGCCCTTGAGAGCGGCACGGTAGCCGACGCCCACCAGCTCGAGCTTCTTCTCGAAGCCGGCGGAAACGCCCTCGACCATGTTGGCGATGAGGGTGCGGGTCAGGCCGTGGAAGCTGCGGGCTTCACGGGAATCGTCGGGACGGGTGACGATGATCTCGTCGCCATCATGAGCGACGCCCATGATGGGGTTGAAATCGTAAGAGAGTTCGCCCTTACCGCCCTTGACGGTGATGTTGTTGTCGTTGATAGCGACTTCGACTCCGGCAGGAACCGGAATAGGCTGCTTACCGATACGAGACATATCTAGCTCCTTCCTTTCCTTACCAGATGTACGCGATCACTTCGCCGCCGACGCCGGCCTTGCGGGCGTCGCGGTCGGTCATAACACCCTTAGAGGTGGACACGACAGCCGTGCCCAGGCCGCCCAGAACGCGGGGCAGCTCATCCTTGCCGGCGTAGATACGCAGACCAGGCTTGGAAATACGCTTAATACCGCGGATGACCTTCTCCTTCTTGTCACCGTACTTGAGGGTGATCTCGAGGATGTCGCGCGGAGTGGCCGGGGTGATTTCATAACCCTGGACATAGCCCTCTTCGGTCATGATGCGGGCAATCTCGACGAGCTTCTTCGAGGACGGCATAGAAACCGTAGCCTTGCCAGCAGAGTTTGCGTTACGCACACGCGTAAGCATATCTGCGATGGGATCGTTCATGCTCATGTTTTCTCCTTTGGTTCGTGATGAGCGGAGTCGGAGGTACGTAATGGCGCCCGTAGCGCGTACGCCTTACCGACCGGCACACGCCGATGTGCGAAGTCTTACCAGGAAGCTTTGGTCACACCGGGCAGTTCGCCTTTGTGAGCGAGTTCACGCAGGCACACGCGGCAGAGACCGAACTTGCGATACACAGAGTGCGGACGGCCACAGCGGGTGCAGCGGGAATACTTACGAGTCGAGAACTTCGGCTCGCGCGCAGCCTTGGCGATCATCGATTTTTTTGCCATGCTTTTCCTTCTTTCCTATTTCTTCACTCAACAGATGTCGAGTAGAAACCTAGTTCTTCTTGAACGGGAAGCCCAGGGCATCCAGAAGGGCCTTGGCGTCCGTGTTGTTTTCGGCGGTGGTAACGAAGGTGATGTCCATACCGCGGGTACGGTCGACCTTGTCGTACTCGATCTCGGGGAAGATCAGCTGCTCGGTGATGCCGAGCGTGTAGTTGCCGCGGCCGTCGAAAGAGGTCGCGGGGATGCCGCGGAAGTCACGCACGCGAGGAAGAGCCATGGACAGCAGACGGTCCAGGAACTCCCACATGCGGTTGCCACGCAGGGTGACCTTGCAGCCGATGGCCATGCCCTGGCGAATGTGGAAGCCTGCGATGGACTTCTTGGCATGGGTGACGCAGGGCTGCTGGCCCGTGATGACGCGCAGGTCGGCCATGGCGGCGTCGAGCTGCTTGGAGTCGGACGCAGCAGCGCCGACGCCCATGTTCACGACGATCTTCTCAAGGCGGGGAACCTTGTTAACGTTGTCGATGTTGAGCTCGCGCTCGAGCTGTGCGACGATTTCGTTGGTGTACTTTTCCTTCAGACGAGGAGTAGCCATCTTGAAATTTCTCCTTTTCGATGATTTAAACGCAGGATTTCCGACCCTACGTCCCTATCCCCACGCTAAACACGCAGGGAGGGTCATTGTACCAAGCAAGCGGGGATTATAAAACCCCCGCTCACAAAAATTTAGTTATTTAGCCTCGACGATGTCAGCGCCGCACTTCTTGCAGACGCGGACCTTCTTGCCGTCGACGCGCTTGTTAGCAACGCGGGTCGGCTTGCCGCAGCTCGGGCAGACGAGCATCACGTTGGAGACGTGGATAGGAGCCTCCTTGGTGACGATGCCGCCCTGAGGGTTCTGCTGGGTGGGACGCATGGCCTTCTTGACCATGTTCACACCCTCGACCAGAACGCGCTCGTCCTGAGGGATGCCGCGCAGGACCACGCCCTGCTTGCCCTTGTCCTTGCCGGTGATGACTTCGACCTTGTCGCCTTTGCGGATGTTCATTTTCATGTTTCTGACCTCCTTTACAGCGTTTCAGGTGCCAGAGACACGATCTTCATGTACTTCTTATCGCGCAGTTCGCGAGCCACGGGTCCGAAGATACGGGTGCCCTTGGGAGCGCCGTCGTTGTTGATCAGCACGGCGGCGTTCTGGTCGAAGCGGATATAAGAACCGTCGTTGCGACGGACTTCCTTCTTCACACGCACGACAACGCAGCGCACGACATCGCCCTTTTTGACGTTGCCGTTAGGAGCCGCCTCCTTGACGCTGCAGATGATGACGTCGCCAAGGCCCGCGTAACGGCGCTTAGAGCCGCCGAGAACCTTGATGCACTGCACCTTGCGTGCGCCGGAGTTGTCGGCAACGTTCAGCATGGTTTGCATCTGAATCATTGTGCAATCCTTCCGATACTAGCTTACGCAGAAGCGTAGACTATTTGGCCTTCTCGATGATCTCGACGAGGCGCCAGCGCTTCGTCTTGGACAGCGGACGCGTCTCCATGATGGAAACGGTATCGCCGACGCCGCACTCGTTGTTCTCGTCATGAGCGTGGAACTTCTTGGTGCTCGTCATCATCTTGCCGTACACGGGGTGCGGCTTGCGTTCTTTAATCTGAACCACAATGGTCTTGTTGCCGGGGGCGCTGACGACGATACCCTGGCGGACCTTGCGGGAGTTACGGATTTCTTCAGTCATCTGTTTCCCCGAATCCTTACTTCAGTGCGCCGGCAGCGGCGATCTCGCGAGCGCGCATCTCGGTCTGCAGACGCGCGATGTCCTTTTTGACCTGCTTCACACGAGCGGTGTTGTCCAACTGGCTGGTAGCCATCTGGAAACGCAGGTTGAACAGCTCGGCGCGAGCCTCTTTCAGCTTGACGTTCAGGTCGTCGGAAGAGAGTTCACGAATCTCTACGGGCTTCATTATTCAGCCACCTCCGTTTCCTTGGAAACGATCTTGCACTTGATGGGCAGCTTGTTGATGGCGAGACGGAGAGCCTCTTTAGCGGTGGCCTCGTCGACGCCGTCGATCTCGAACATAATGCGGCCCGGCTTAACGACGGCCACCCAAGCCTCGGGGTTACCCTTACCGGAACCCATTCGGGTCTCAGCGGGCTTCTGGGTGATCGGCTTGTCGGGGAAAATCGTGATCCAAACCTTACCGCCACGCTTCATGTAACGAGTCATAGCGATACGGGCGGCCTCAATCTGACGGTTGGTGATCCAGTGGGCCTCGAGAGCCTGGATGCCGTAGCTGCCGTGGTTGAGGGTGGTATGGCCCTTGGCCTTGCCCTTCATGGAACCACGCTGCACCTTGCGGTGACGGATGCGCTTAGGAGCGAGCATTATTTAGCACCCCTTTCGTTGCGATCGTTGCGGTCGTTGCGACGGCCGCGAGACGGACGAGAGTTGCCCTCGAGAGCGGGCTGGGGAACCTTACCGCCGGGGAGCTTTTCACCGTGGTAGACCCAAACCTTGATACCGATGGAACCCATGGTGGTAGCAGCGGTGGCGAAGCCGTAGTCGATCTTCGCACGCAGGGTGTGCAGAGGCACGCGACCCTCGCGATACCACTCGCGGCGGCTCATCTCGGCACCGCCGAGACGACCGGAGCACTGGATACGGATGCCCAGGGCGCCGGACTTGCGGGCGGACTGGACGGCCTTGCGCATGGCGCGACGGAACGCGACACGACCCTCGAGCTGCTCGGCCACGGACTGAGCGATCAGGTTGGCATCGAGCTCGGGGCGCTTGACCTCGACGACCTCGATGTTGACCGGAGCACCGACGATCTTGGCAAGCTGCTTGCGCAGGCTCTCGATCTCAGCGCCCTTCTTGCCGATGACGACGCCTGGACGAGCGGTGGTGATAATGATCTTCACCTTGTCGCCGGCGCGCTCGATCTCGATCTTGGAGACAGCGGCCTTGGCCAGGTACTTATCCAGGAAACGACGGATAGCGAGGTCGTTTTCCAGGTTCTTGGCGTAATCCTTGTCGGAATACCAGCGGCTACGCCAGTCTTCGGTGATGCCGAGACGGAAGCCGGTGGGCATGATTTTCTGACCCATGCTTATGCCTCCTCTCGCGGCGCAACGATGACGGTGATGTGGCTGGTGCGCTTGCGGATACGCGAAGCGGAGCCCTTAGCACGCGGACGAATGCGCTTGAGAGTGGGACCTTCGTCGACATAGGCAGCCTTGACGACGAGATTGGCGGAACGCATGTTGTGGTTGTTCTCCGCGTTCGCGACGGCGGAGTTCAGGACCTTCTCCACGACCTCGGCGATAGCGCGCTCAGAGAAGCGGAGGATTTCGCGGGCGGCGACGACGTCTTTGCCGCGAACCTGGTCGATGACGAGACGTGCTTTGCGGGGGGTCACACGCACGTACTTAGCGGTTGCTTTTGCTTCCATGTGTGTTTACCTCCTTACTTCTTGCCCTTGTTGGCATGGCCCTTGAACGTACGGGTGGGAGCGAACTCACCCAGTTTGTGGCCGACCATGGACTCGGTGACATAAACGGGCACGTGCTTGCGACCATCATGAACGGCGATGGTGTGGCCCACCATTTCCGGGAAGATGGTCGAAGAGCGAGACCACGTCTTGATGACGTTCTTTTCGCCGGCAGCGTTCATCGCATTGATGCGACCGAGAAGACGCGGCTCAACGAAAGGACCTTTCTTCAAACTTCTGCTCACAGTTTCTCCTTAACGTTTAGTCGCTTACTTCTTGCGGCGACGAATGATCAGGCGGCTCGAAGCCTTCTTCGGGTTGCGGGTGCGATGACCCTTGGTGGGAACGCCCCACGGGCTGACAGGATGACGACCCGAAGACTTGTTCTTGCCCTCGCCACCACCGTGCGGGTGGTCGACGGGGTTCATGACGGTACCGCGGACGGTAGGACGAACGCCCTTCCAGCGGTTACGGCCGGCCTTACCGATCTTGATGTTGGCATGCTCGGCATTGCCCACCTCGCCGATGGTGGCACGGCAGGTCAGGAGCACGCGGCGCATCTCGGAGGAGGGCATACGCAGGATGGCGTACTTGCCCTCTTTACCCATGAGCTGGATAGAGGTGCCGGCGGAACGGGCGATTGCAGCGCCCTTGCCGGGCTGAAGCTCGACGGCATGAATCAGCGTACCGACGGGAATCTCGGACAGCGGCATGGCGTTACCGGGCTTGATGTCGGCACCGGCGCCGGAGAGAACCGTATCGCCGACCTGCAGGCCCTTGGGGTGCAGGATGTAGCGCTTCTCGCCGTCTGCGTAGTGCAGAAGAGCGATGCGGGCGGAACGGTTGGGGTCGTACTCAATCGTGGCAACCTTGGCGGGCACGCCGTCCTTGTTGCGCTTGAAGTCGATGATACGATAACGACGCTTGGTGCCACCGCCCTGATGGCGAGTGGTGATGCGACCGTTGTTGTTGCGACCGGCCTTCTTAGGCAGCGGTGCAAGCAGCGACTTTTCCGGCGTGCTGCAGGTGATTTCGGCGAAGTCCGAAACCGTCTGGAAGCGGCGGCCGGGGCTAGTCGGCTTGTATTGCTTGATTCCCATCAAACAACCTTTCTTCCTTGGAGCCCTGCTCGCGTGCCACTCCTTGCACGTACCAGGCGCTCCCCTTACATTGGTGGGAAACGATTGCCGAATGAGCCGCAAAAGGGAGTGCGCGGCCTCGACTCCGTTTCCACGCGCCCGGGTGTATCCATTCACCTTCAGACGCAATTGCTGAATTGTAAGGGATTACGCAATCTATCGCAAGATTCTTTTTTCGCAATGTGGAGATACGTTGGAGCGATGCCGTTCCTCCCCCGACCGAGCACCGTACGGAGGACGACGGGGCGCGCGAACCCGCACGCTACAATGCCGTCTATCCGGAAAAACCGAGCCTGAAAGGGGCCGCCATGTTCGATATCGGCTTGATACGCGTCCTTACCTCGTCTGACGAAACGTTGTTGAACGCGCACGGCGCCCTGCTCGAGAAGGCCTACCCCGGCCTGCGCGTGGAAAGCCGCTGCATTCCCGACCAACCCGAGGGAATCCACTCCCCCCGCCATGGAGGCGCATGCCATGCCGAAGATCGTCGAACTGGCGCGCACGACCTTCGCGCATAAGGACATGATCATGGTGAGCTGCGCCGAAGACCCCGGCGTGCATTCCACCCTGGACCTCATGGACGACGAGGGGCGCGCGGCATGCCTCGCAAGCGCGCGGGCTCTGCGCGACAAGGGCGCGGGCGTGATCGCCTTGGGATGCACGGGCATGGCGACCATCGGCATCGCCTCGGCCATGGAGCAGACGAGCGGCCTTCCGGTAGTCGATCCCGTGCTGGCCATGGGCGCGTTCGCCTGCTTCGAGGCGGCGAAGAGGCGCCTGTGATCCGCATCCGACCGGCGCGAAAACGCAGAGAAGGGACGCCGCGGCGTCCCTTCTTCGTATCTATTCTTCGGTCGCGGCCTTTTTCGCCGGGGCCTTTTTCGCGGGCGCCTTCTTGGCCGGCGCCTTCTTCGCGGCGGTCTTGCTCTTCGACACAGCCGCTTTCTTCTTCTCTGCGGCCTTGGCCTCTTTCTCGGCCGCTTCCTTCTCTTTGCCGGGGCAGCTGAAGTTCGGGCAGAGCTTCCAGGGGCCGCGGGCGGTCTTGACGATCACCATGGGCGCGCCGCAATGCTCACACACCTCGTCGGTGGCGGTGAGCTCGCCGTACTGCGGCAGCGGATAGCTGGTCTCGCATTCGTCGTAGTTCTCGCAGCGGATGAAGCGCTTGAGGGTGCGCGGATTCTTGGTGGCGATCAACTTCTTCTGCAGGCCCTTCTCGGCGCAGGCGGGGCAGGCGCCCACCACCACGTCGGGCTCTTGGTTGGTCGGACAGTTCGGATCGATGCACAGCACACGCGGCTTCGAACGAAACGCCGTCACCTTGATTTGCGGCATGCCGCAGGTGGGGCATTTCTCCTCGAGCGACTCCACCTTGCCCTTCGGCAACGGATAGGTGACGTCGCAGTCGGGCCAGCCGGCGCAGCCGATGAACATGGATCGGGTCTTGGACGAGGCGCGCAGCTGCAGATCTTTGCCGCACTTCGGGCATGGACCGACGTAGGCGTCGGCGGCCACGGCGTCGGCCAGGGCGTCCTTGATTTCCTCCTGGTGCGGAAGCAGCTCGTCGAGCACGTCGTGCAGGATGTCGCGCGACAGGTCCACGACGTCTTTGCGCGATTTCTCGCCCGCCGCAATCTTGTTCATGTCCTCTTCGAGCGTCGCCGTCATGTCGGGGCTCGTGATCTGCGGGGCGAACTTGCCCAACGCGTCGCACACGGCAATGCCCAGCTGGCTGGGTTCGATCGGGTCGTTCTGCACGTACTTCACCGTGTAGAGGCGCTCGATGATCGCATGGCGCGTGGCCTTGGTGCCAAGGCCCAGCTTCTCCATTTCCTGGATCAGCTTGCCCTGCGAGTAGCGCGCCGGCGGCTCGGTCTGCTTCTTCGTGCAGGTGGCGCCGCCGAAATCGACCGTCTGGCCTTCTTCGAGCGCGGGAAGCTGCTCGTCTTTCTTCAGGCCGTACGGATAGATCGCGCGAAAGCCCGGCTTCACCAGCACGTCGCCCTTCACGGCGAACGGCTCCTCGTTGACCGCGATGGTCACCTTGGTGCCCTCGACCACCGCCGCCTCGGACAGCGTGGCCAAGAAGCGCCTGGCGATGAGGTTGTAGAGCTTCCACTCGGGGGCACCCAGCTTATCGGGATCGGCCGCCGCCGTGGGATGGATCGGCGGGTGGTCGGTGGTCTCTTTCTTGCCGCGCGTCGCGACGAGCTTGCCCTTAGCCAGCAGCTCCTGGCAGTACGGGCGATACACCGCCACGTCGGACAGCTTCTTGACCGTGCCCTCCAAATCGAGCGATTCGGGATAGACCGTGTTGTCGACGCGGGGGTAGCTGATGTAGCCGTCCATATAGAGGCTTTCCGCGATGCGCATGGTGCGCGCCGGCGACAGGCCCTCGGCGGCCGCGGCGGCCATGAGGCTCGTGGTATTGAACGGGACGGGAGCGGCGACCGTGCGCTTCTTCTTCTCGATCGCGGTCACGGCGCCGTGTGCCGCGCCGTCGACGTGGGCCATGACGGCCTGCGCCTCGGCCTCCGCCTTGAAGCGGGCCGTGGCGTGCGAGGCCTCGAAGCGGTCGGCGCCATGGGAGAACGTGCCCTTGATGACCCAGTAATCCTCGGGAACGAACGCCATGCGCTCGCGTTCGCGCGCCACGATCAATGCCAGCGTGGGCGTCTGCACGCGGCCGGACGAGCGCACGTTGCCGTAGCCCGCGAACTTCACGATGGTGAGGTAGCGCGTGAGCACCGCGCCCCAGATCAGATCGATATCCTGACGGCTTTCGCCCGCCTGGGCAAGGTCGTTGTCAAGCTCGACCAGATTGGTGAAGGCGTGGTTGATTTCGTCTTTCGTGATGGCCGAATAGCGTGCACGGTACACCGGCGCGGTATCGTTGACCTCTTTCATGCAGCCCAGCGCGTCGGAGCCGATCAGCTCGCCTTCACGGTCGAAGTCGGTGGCGATGATGATTTCATCGGCTTTCTTCGCCAGGTTCTTCAAGCTGCGGATGATGTCCTTCTCCTTGGGGCGCTTCTCAATCGGCGCGTAGGCCAGATACGGCAGCGCATCCATCTTCCACGCGCCCATCTCGACGCCGTCGGCCTTGAAGGGCTTGCGCTTCGTTTTGAACGGCGGCTTCGGCAGGAAGTCGGGAATATCGGCCGCGACGACTTCGCCGTCGACGGTCACGCCTTGCCATCCTGCGGACTCGTCATAGACGATCGAAGACATGAAATCGGGCTCGAGGATATGGCCGCGCAGGCCGATGGTCACCCATTCTTCGCCGTCGATCTGAAAGCGATAGACGGGCGTGTTGTAGACCTTATCGGCCGTAGGCTTGCCGATGCCGAGCAGGTCGGCGATCTTCTGGGCGGCGATATTCTTCTCTGTGACGACCAGCTTCACGGTGTTTCCTCCGATATGGGTCAATATTTCCGACTGTAGAATGCGCAGTCCGAGCGACTGAAAAACGATTTAACGGGCCGATAGCATACACGATTTCACGGCTAAGCTGAAAAACCCTTTGCCAACCTTTCGTCAGAAGATCCCTCGAACGGCATATGCACGACGATACCGGCAGCCCCCGGCCGGGACGCGGCGCAAACCCTTCCGCATGCATCCCATCTATATATTAGAAAGCCGAGCAAGCCGAATCGGAATCGGGCCCTTTCACGCGGCTGTTCCTACCGCGAGCTTGCATTCTTCTTGCGCATGGCCGGAACCAGCAGCATCGCGCACGCCACGACTCCGCCGACTGCGACAAGCGCCCCCGCTACACCGACGAAGGCCACCGATATCGCCGACCCCACGGCTCCGCCGATCGCCGATCCGCCGCCGATGCCCAAATTGAAAATGCCCGAGAAGATCGACATGGCCACAGCGGCCGACCCCGCGGGCGCATACCTGAGTATTTCGGCCTGAAGCGACACATTGAACGCCGTGCCGCAGGCGCCCCAAAGCACGCACATCCCAACGACGCCCGCAGCGCCCTCGACCGCAGGCAGCATGAACGCAAGCGAGGCAGCGATACCCGAGAGCACCGCGACAAGGAACGCGTGTCGGCGGCGTTCACCTTCGTAGAAGCGCGCGAACAAGAGGCTGCCCGCGATGCCCGCCACGCCGAAGAGAGAAAGCGCAGCCGTGATGAAGCCGTCCGAAAATCCCCCGACCTGCTGCAAGAACGGCTCGATATAGCTGTAGCCGGTGTAATAGCCCGTGGCAACGAGCGCCGTGACCAGGTAGATCGCAAGCAGCACGCGGTTTTTCAACAGGCCCGGCAGCTCGCGCAGCGAAAAACGCTCGCCCACCCCCATCTTCGGGAACACGACGAACAGATACGTCAGCACGAGAAACGATACGACCGCGATGCAGACGAAGGTCATGCGCCACCCGAGCGCCAGGCCGACGACGCGACCCAGCGGCAGCCCGCAAATCATGGCGGCCGACGAGCCCGCGACGATGGTCGAAAGCGCGCGGGAACGGTACTCGGGACGAACGGTCTGCACGGCAGCAGGCGAGGCGACCGACCAGAACACGGCATGCGCGCACGCTACGCCGACACGCGCGGCCATAAGGCTCCAATATCCGGGAGCTAACGCGGAAAATACCTGGCACATGCCGAAAAACGCCGCCAAGAACAGCAAGATCTTCCTGAAATCGAACCGAGATGCGAACACCATGAGCGGCAGAGAGAGCAAACAGACCGCCCACGCATACACCGAAATCAGCAGCCCCGCGCAAGCTTCCGTGACGCCGAAATCGGCCGCGATGTCGACGAGCAGCGCAATCGGCATGAACTCGGAGGTATTGAACACGAACGCCGCAACGGCGATGCCTATCAGGGGAAGCCATTCCTTCGCCGTCATAAACCGCTTCGCACCATCCTTTTTTACGATGTAAACATATATGAGGAACGCGCGCAGAACCAAGCACATCCCCTTTTTGCGGACGGCGATTATAAACCGGGCCTACGCTCGACGGAGCGCAGGCCCCGATAAGACCCGGACGCATCGCATAAAACCCGCCTTCAAGGCGGCGGTGCGCTGACGATATCGATTATGCGCGCACGCGGCTTCTAGCGGCTTTCTCCGAACGCACTTGCCGCCATCGCGCAGAACATGCGGGCCATATCTTCGGGCGATTCCTCCATTCCCCCTTCAAGCCACGCTACATATACGCTGAACAGCGCGCCGGAGAAAAAAGAAGCCCGGTAACGCGCCGAGGGATCCGTGTCGTTTTTGCGCGCCTCGTCTTCTATATAGTTCTGAAACAGCCCTTCGTAAATGCCTGTGCACCCCGTACGATGAAACGACAGAAGCGGTTCGCGATACGAAAGAAAGTAGCGAAACGTCTTCACGACGCCATCGTAGCTGCAGCATCCCCCCTCGATGCCTTTCATGTTTTTCTTGAAGTCGTCAATGATCATGCGCCCGGCGTCGAGCAGCACGTCTTCTTTCGAATCGAAGTTGCGGTAATACGACGCGCGGGCCACGCCCGCCTCTTCCACGATATCGGTCACCGAAACGTCAGAGAGTTTTTTCTCGCCGAGCAGCCGCACTGTTGCGCGGATGATCCGCAACCTGGTGTTCCTATTCGCCTCAATACGCTTATCCATATTTCGCTCCTATTCGCCGATTCATTCGTTGACTTTTTGTAATACGCCCCGTATTGCCGTCCGCGCGCCTTCTTTTTAAGATAAGAATGATATGAGCCATTTTGTATCATGACACTTCGCTTCTACGGCAACCGGACAAAGGATAAAAAGCATCATGATGATCGTCACCGATACCGCGTCGGACCTCCTTGAGGACGAGGCCGCCGAACTCGGCGTCAAACTCGCTCCGCTCGACATCGCATTCGGAGACATCCATTGCACACGCAACACCCCCGAGAAGTTCGACGAGTTCTACCGCCTTCTCGAGACCTCGGAAGAATTCCCGAAAACGAGCCAGCCCTCCCCCGACACCTACCTGGGCTTCATCCGCAAAGCGCAGGAAAACGACGAGGAGGTCCTGATTCTTTGCATGACTTCCGACATTTCGGGAACGTACGAATCGGCCCGCATGACCGCAAATCTTTCAGGCTATGACCGCATTGCGGTAATTGACACGAGACAAGCCATCGTGAGCCAAGGCATCGTAGTACGCTATGCCGTCAAACTGCGCGACGAGGGAAAGACCCTTGCCGAAATGGTGCCGCTCATCGAGGAATTCAGCAGCCGCGTGCATGTGTGCGGAATCATGGGCACGCTGACATATCTGCGCAAGGGCGGCAGGATCCCCGCATCGCTTGCCGTGATCGGCAATCTGCTGAAAATCAAGCCGACCATCGCAGTCGAAAATGGAGAGCTGGTCAGCCCCGCGAAGGCCAAGGGAACCGCCGCTGCGAAGAAGGTCATCTGGAAACAGTTCGCCGGGGCCGATATCGACCCCGAATGGCCAGTCTACTTCCCTTATACAAGCGACCGCGAGCTCGCTGAAAAACTGTGCGAAGAAACCGTCGAGCACTTCGGGCTCGATATCGAGAATACCTGCTTCCAACAGGTAGGCGGCACGATCGGCGCCCACCTGGGACCGGGGGCCTTCGGATTTGCTTACGTGGAGAAAAAGCACGAGGACTAACGCGACGAGCAACGCGAAACGAAACGAAAAAGCGGCCCGACGAACATTCGCGTCGGGCCGCTTCGCATTCACCCGCAACGGCATCACCCCGCTGGCTCAGAAAAAGCAACGCGGACGATTCGCTTTGAAAAACAATCGAGCCGCCCTTGCGAGCGGCTCGATTTTCGTTACTCCTGAATGCTCTTGTAAAACTTCGCGTCGGCGAACACGTCTTCGATGGTCTTGCCGTCAAGCCACGCCA
The DNA here is from genome assembly GCA_029266945.1 of Slackia sp. Classification (GTDB taxonomy): domain Bacteria; phylum Actinomycetota; class Coriobacteriia; order Coriobacteriales; family Eggerthellaceae; genus Slackia. The sequence goes on from JARIED010000005.1 coordinate 23,322, forward strand.
GACCGAAGAACTCATTGAGCGTAGCGACCAAATCGGAACAATCGAGGAAATGGCCTTTGTCGTTGAACTCGGCACAATCCTGCGCGCGCCAGTATTCATCGGTATGGGTGAGATAGTACGTCTTCTCACCGAGCTCCATGAACACACGCGTATTCGCGCGAAGATAATTCGCGAACTCGTCGAACGAGGCCAGTTCGAGCGCCTCCTCGGCTTGGACTCCCATGATGCTCTCCTTCCGACTCGATGGAACGGCGCCGCGGTGCGCCGTCGGTTTCATACCAAGCATCTTACTATAACGTTACGCGAGGTCGGCCAGCGATTCTCAGAGCGCCGCTCCACGCACCCGAGCGAAGCCGGAGCCGCACGGGAGCATGGACGGGCGAAACGGAAAAGCGCGGGCGAACGGCGCAGGCATGCGCCCTGCCTCGGCACCTCCGCGCAAATGCGCGCGCCTTCCGCGTTTCGGCGAACATCTATTTCGCATGATGGAAATCGCACCTCGACAACGGTTCGCACGCCCCGTCCCCCGCAAATATGGCATACTAGATGTTACGTAATTGAAATTCGTAACATCTAGGAGGATTCATGGGTATCAAGAAATCGTTCATAGCGGCGATCGCCGCATGCGCGCTCGCGTTCTCCGCGACGTTCATTGCGACGGGCTGCGCATCGCAAATTCAGGAAAACGCGGAACCTGCCGCCCCCGCGCAAGAAGAATCGAACCTGGTGACCGACGCGTACGGTCGCGAGGTCGAACTGCCCCAATCCGTCGAAAGCGTGGCGACCGTCGGCTCGGGCGCCCGTTTCGTCGTGTACGCAGGCGGCCAGGACAAGCTAATCGCCGTCACCGACAAGGAGACCGAGTCCGCACCCGTGCGCCCCTACACCATGGTCTACGCCGAACAGTTCTCCGCCCTGCCGTCCACGAGCAACGGCAACCATCTCATGGAAACCAGCGTCGATGCCGAGAAGCTGCTCGAACTGGCTCCCGACGTCATCGTCTCGAGCCGCAGTGCCCAGGAATGCGACCAGCTGCAGGAGCAAATCGGCATTCCCGTCGTAGGCATTTCGTACCAAGACCAGCTTTTCGGCGATGACGTATACGCCTCCATCCTGGCCGTCGGCAAGGCGCTCGGCACCGAAGAGCATGCCCGACAGACCATCGATGCCATGAAGGGCTGGCAGGCCGACCTGCAGGAGCGCACCGCGTCGATCCCCGATGCCGAAAAGCCCGCCGTCTACACCGGCGCCGTGAACTTCAAGGGGGCGAAAAGCTTCGGCGGCACCTACGCCCAGTACGCCCCCTTCATAGCCGTCAATGCGAAAAACGTCGCCGACGAAACCGGACAGAAGGGCTCGTTCGAAGTCGACCTCGAACAGCTCGCCGAATGGAATCCCGACATCATGTTCCTCAATGCCGGCAACATGGACCTCATGAAGCAGGACTACGAGGCGAACACGGCGCTCTTCGATTCGCTCGCCGCATTCCAGAACGGCAAGCTGTACACGCAGCCCGCGTTCAACTTCAACGGAACCAATATCGAAATGGGCATCTGCGACGCGTACTTCATCGGATCGGTCGTCTACCCCGAAGCTTTCGCCGATCTGGACATGCCCGCGATGTACGACGAGGTCTTCACCACCATGCTCGGAAAGAGCTACTACGAGGACATGAAGGCCGGCGGCATGGACTTCAAACAGATTTCGTTCTAACACCCCCGAGCGACACCCGCCCGACCACGACAGCCTGCCGCCATGCGCGGCAGGCTTTTTAGGAAGCCATGGAAGAAGAATCGCTCAAGACCCGCCATGCGGGCGCGGCCGCGCGAAGCGGCAAGCAGCAGTATCTCGGATACGTCCGTCACAAACGTCTCGCTCTGTCAGGCATAGGAATCGTCACATTCTGCCTGGTCATCGCCTCGCTTATGGCGGGGTCGTCCGACATGGGAATACGCGAGGTACTGGCGGGCCTTTTCATGACGGGCGACGAACGCGCCCGCATCGTCGTATGGAACCTTCGCATGCCGCGCATCCTGACGGCGCTCGTGGGAGGCGCGGCGCTCGCCCTTGCGGGCTGCGCGTTCCAAAGCGTCCTGCGCAATCCGCTGGCTTCGGCCAGCACGCTGGGCATTTCGCAAGGCGCGGCATTCGGCGCATCGGTTGCCATCGTGATCGTCGGCGGCGGGGCGGCGCTGCACGAAGGAGTCAGCTTCGGCAATCCTTATATCACCGTGATCTGCGCGTTCGCGGGAGCCATATCGTCCACGGTCGTCATATTGGCGCTTTCGCGCTTTCGCGACATGACTCCCGAAAGCATCGTGCTCGCCGGCGTGGCGCTTTCGGCCGTCTTCACGGGAGGAACGGCGCTCATTCAATACTTCGCCGAAGACACCCAGGTTGCGGCCGTGGTGTTTTGGACCTTCGGAGACCTGGGGCGCGTGACCTACCGAGAGCTCGGCATCATCGGAGCCGTCACCGCGGCGGCGGGCGTCTTCTTCCTTTTGAACCGTTGGAACCTCAACGCCATGGAATCGGGCGAGGGTTCGGCCCACGGCCTCGGCGTCAACGTGTCGGCCGCCCGCCTGGCGTCCATGTTCGTCGGCTCGGCCGCCGCAAGCACCGTCATCGCATTCTGCGGCACGATCAATTTCATCGGCCTGGCCGCGCCGCATATCATGCGTCGGCTCATCGGCAGCGACTACCGTCAACTGCTGCCCGGCTCGGCGATCATGGGAGCGGGGCTGCTTCTGGCAAGCGACCTGATCGCGCGCTCGGCGCTTGCCCCCGTCATCCTTCCCATCAGCGCCATCACGTCGTTCGTCGGCGCGCCCGTATTTCTGTACCTGCTGATGAAGGGAGGACGCCGATGAACCTCGAAGCATGCGATATCGCTTTCTCATACGGCCGCGGCAACCAGATTCTACGCTCGGTATCCGCAGACATCGTGCCGGGTTCCTTTCTCGCCATACTCGGCGTGAACGGATGCGGAAAGTCTACCTTCCTCGACTGCCTCGACGGCATGCTATCGCCGCAGCACGGATGCGTCAGGCTCGGCAACCGCGACCTGAAAGAGGTCGACCGCCGATCGAGAGCGCAGTCGATCGCCTACGTGGCCCAACACAGCCATGCCAACCGCCTGATCGCCTACGATGCGCTGTTGCTCGGCCGCAAGCCCTTCGTGAAAACGGGGCCCACGGAAGAGGACTTCGCGATCGTAGACGGAGTCATCGCCGACATGAACCTTGACGAACTGGCATTTCGCTATGTCGACGAGCTGTCGGGCGGCGAATACCAAAAGATCGTCATCGGCCGCGCGCTCGTGCAATGCCGAGACGTGCTGCTTCTCGACGAGCCCACGAACAACCTCGATATCGCCAACCAGATCGAAGTGATGGAGCTGGCCAGACGCGCCGTCGACCGGCGATCGATCGCCGCCGCGGCCGTCATGCACGACATCAATCTGTCGCTTTCCTATTGCGACCGGTTCCTCGTCCTCAAACAAGGCCATGTGGCGGCCTACGGAGGTCCCGAAGTGGTCACGGAAAAGCTTCTGCAAGAGGTCTACGGCATAGACGCCGACATCATCGAACGAAACGGAAAGCGCATCGTCATCCCCTACGGACGGCATGCGGAAAGCGAGGAATCATGACGAATACAGGATTCGAGAACGAACTCGACGGGGCGGATGAGCAGGTGCGGCGCGAACACATCCGCTGCACGCTCAAGCACGGCAACGAGCCGCGCATGGGCGACTATTTCGACAGCCTCGCGCGAACATGGGAGGAAAATCTTGAACCCTGCGGCGCAAAGCACCGCGCGACGGCTTTCCTTGCAGGGGTGAAGCCAGGCTCCCGCGTGCTCGACGTCGGGTGCGGCACGGGCATCATGGCCCAGGCATACCTCGACGCCGGAGCGGCGGAAGTAGTGGCGCTCGACGTAGCGCCCGGCATGATCGAAATAGCGCGCGAGAAATTCGCACGCGAACCGCGCGTACGTTTCGAGTGCGCCAGCATTTACAATTTCGAAGACGACCGCCCCTTCGACGCGTTCGTCGCCTACAACGTTTATCCCCACCTGATGGACAAACACGGCCTCGCACGCAAGGCAGCCTCTCTGCTCGGAGAACAGGGGCGATTCATCGTAGCCCACGGACTAGGCCGCAAAACCATCAACGCCCATCACGATTGCGTGCCCGCGCACATCTGCACGCACTTGGAAACCGCACGCGCGTCGGCCCAGGCATGGGAGGAGCTTTTCAACATCGACCAGATTGTCGACACCGACGAGTACTACTGCTTCGGCGGCACGCTGAAAAGCGCGGCGCTTTAGTCTGCGATGGCTGATAAGCGGATTCGAAATATTCGCGGCGAAACGCAATGAGGTGACGGTCGAGGCAGTCGAAGCGGCCGAACCCGAGCGACGAAATGCAGGGAAAGGCGGCCTGCGCCGCATGACCGGCTGGCAAGGCCAAGTCGCTTTCGTTGCACGACGAATGGAGCGAATACACCCGAATTCACCGCCATACAAACCCCGCCGCGCATTGCGACATCGGGGGATTCAAGACGCTTCGAAACGCCGAACCGTTCGCTCTACAGCACGCGGCCTACATCTTGGCCATCGCGGCGGATGCGCATGATGTCGCGCTCGTGCAGTTCGAACGGCGCGGCGAACGAATAGCGCTCCATGGTGCGGTTGGCCACCTCCACGGCCACCAACGTACCGCCTTCGCAGGACGGGTCGGGGCCGATAATGCGACCCAAGCCGTCGCGTTCGACATCCTTCAGATCGGCATCGGGGCCCGCGTGCCACACCAAGCGCTTCACCGGGCAGGTGCGCACCGCCGCATCAGGGCTGATCACCTCGAGCTCTTCCCCTTCGAAGAAGCGATTGCGGCACAGCACCTCCACACGTTCGGGCTCGTCCTGCGCATCGCACGCGGCATCCGCACGAAACGCCGCGCTTTCACCCAGGTCATCGGGCGCGCAGCCCAGCACGCGCGCCACCATCTGGTGCGAGCGGGCGTATTCCACCGTGCCCTGGTTCTGACCCGGGTCGCCGTAATAAAAGCCGGTGCAATACGGGCGATGGCTCGTGGTTTCAAGCTCGCCCTGCCAAGCCTCGACGCTACCGCCGTCCAGCACGTGACGATACGCGTTGACCACCGACGCCACGTAATAGGCACCCTTCGCGCGGCCCTCGATTTTGATGCTGTTCACACCCGCATCGGCCAAATCTTGCAGGTGCGAAAGCATGTTCATATCGTTGGAGCTCATGATGAAGCTGCCGCGTTCGTCCTGCTCGATCGGGAAATACTGACCCGGTCGCTTCTCTTCGACAAGCGCGTACTTCCAGCGGCACGGCTGCGCGCAGTGGCCCACGTTGGCGCCGCGGCCCGCCATATAGTCGCTGATCAGGCAACGGCCGGAATAGGCCATGCACATGGCGCCGTGCACGAACGCCTCCAACTCGATTTCTTTAGGAAGGCGGCGGCGCATTTCCGCGATCGCCTTCAGGCTCATTTCGCGCGCCAGCACGATGCGCGACACGCCCAGGCTCGCATACACGCGCGCTGAGGCCGCATTCATGCACGAAGCCTGCGTGGACAGATGAATCGCCACATCGGGCGCCGCCTCGCGCGCCACGGCGAGCGCGCCCATATCGCCCACGATCACGGCATCCACGCCCGCGTGCTGCAGCACCGTGAAATAGCGATGCAGGTCATCGATATCCTCATCGGTCATCATGGTGTTCACGGTGACGTGCACATCCACGCCATGCGCGTGGGCGTACTCGACCACGCGGGGCAGCTCGTCTTCGGAGAAGTTGTCGGCGCGGCGGCGCATACCGTAGCGCGTCGAAGCCAGATACACCGCATCGGCGCCGAAGTGGATCGCATATTCGAGCTGTTCCCAGCCGCCCGCAGGCGCGAGCAGCTCCATCGATGCGAGGGGTATAGGCGTGACAGACATAGCATTCCTATCGATGAAAAGCGCACAGCGTTCGGTGCGCGTGAGATGTGTTTCGTGTTTCAGCGGCACAGTATAGCGAAGGGTACGAAGCTGCGGCGCGCTTCCGCCAAAAGAGCGCAGCGTTCAAGGCCCGTAGCACCCGACGCGCCGCCTGCACGCGCACAGCCTTGACTCGGCGCACTGCCACGCATTCCCCTTCCCTGCATGAGACAATAGGGGCAATCGATTAAAGGAGGCCATTGTGAACATCGTCATGCATCTTGAAAACGGGTTTCTGCCCGACGCCTACGGCAAATACGCCGAGCCCGCCGACTGTCACGGATGGAGCTGCCGACGCTCCTTCCCCTTCGAAGTGACGGGCATTCCGGTCGAAACGAAAGCGCTCGCGATCGTTTTTCTGGATTGGGACAGCACACCCGTGTACGGCTTCCCATGGATTCACTGGGCCGCCTATGCGAACGGCCCGTTCGACGGCGCGTTCGCGCTGGCCGACGATGCAAGCCGCCATGGCGCGGAAGGCCTTGCGCAGGGCTGCAACAGCGCCGCGCAGTCCGAACCCGAACGCGGCACGGGCTATGTGGGCCCCTGCCCGCCCGACGCGGACCATACCTACACCCTGCGCGTCGTGGCGCTGGACGAACCGCTCGCCCTGAAAGCGCCCTTCTGGGCGAACCAGCTCGTTTCCGCAGGCCGTGGCCACATTCTTGCCGAAGCGAGCATCGACATGATCGGCCGCTGCTAAAACCGAAGCCCCGAAGCGAAAGGCGTGAGCGCCGCGGCGCTCGCTTCGCTTTAAACGCGTCCTTCATGCGGGTGCAAAGCATTTCTATACGCTGTAAATACAAGCCTTAACGCAAAGCGCCCCGCCTCGCGCCCACACCTTCGAAGTTCGGACGCGCCTGGCAGGGGCGCTTGTCATGCAAAGAAAAGCCTAGGCGATGATTTCGTCGACGGCGGCCTCAACGGCGTCCAGCGCCACGGAAACCTTCTCGCCCGTCGCGCGATTCTTCACCTCGACGGTGCCTTCGGCCAGGCCGCGCTTGCCCACGACCACCTGGACCGGCCAGCCGATCAGGTCGTTGTCGGCGAACTTGACGCCCGCGCGCTCGTTGCGGTCGTCCAGCACCACTTCGTAGCCGGCGGCGGAAAGCTCGCCCGCCAGCTTCTCGGCGGCTTCGGTGACCTCGTCAGGCTTGGCGGACAGCGGAATGACGCACACATGCGCCGGGGCGATGCCCGCAGGCCACACGATGCCGAAGTCGTCATGGCCCTGCTCGACGGCGGCGGCCATGGTGCGGGACACGCCCACGCCGTAGCAACCCATCATGAAGGGCTTCTCGGAACCGTCCTCGTCCATGAACGTGGCGTTCATGGCCTTGGAATACTTGTCGCCCAGCTTGAAGATCTGGCCGACCTCGATGCCGCGGGCGGCCTTGAGCGGCAGGCCGCAGTGCGGGCAGGCGTCGCCTTCGTGCACGGTGCACAGGTCTTCCCAAACATCCACCTGGAAGTCTTCGCCGTGCTTGGCGCCCACGTAGTGGAAGCCGTCCTCGTTGGCGCCAACGACCCAGCGCTCGATACCGCGCAGGCTTTCGTCGGCGGCCACCTTGACGCCCTCGGGCAGACCCACGGGGCCCATAGACCCCTTGGTCAGACCGATTTCGATCATTTCCTCGTCGGTCAGCGGCGTGAAGCCGGGAACAAGGCGGTCGGCCTTGCATTCGTTGACCTCGTAGTTGCCGGGAACGAACAGCACCCAGACGGAGCCATCCTCGCCCTTACCGGCGAGCGCCTTGGCGGTGGCGCTTTCCTCGCAGTTCAGGAAGGCGGCCAGCTCGGCAATCGTATGGACGCCCGGGGTTTCCACCTTGGTCAGCGCATCGGCGGCATACTGGGCAGGCTGCGGATGGCACTCGCCCACCTCGATGTCGGCCGCATAACCGCAATCGCAGTACACGAGCTCGGCTTCGCCCGTCTCGGCCAGGGCCATGAACTCCTCGGTAGCGTTGCCGCCGATCTGGCCCGGATCGGCCTGGACGATGCGATACTTCAAGCCCATACGATCGCACATATTGGTATAAGCGTCGCGCATGAGGCCGTAAGATTCATCGAGACTTTCCTGATCGGCATTGAAACTGTACGCATCCTGCATTATGAATTCACGACCACGCAGCAATGCAAAACGCGGACGGCGCTCGTCACGGAACTTAACCTGGATCTGATAGAGATTCTTCGGAAGGTCCTTGTAGCTGCGTAGCTCGTTGCTCACCAGATCGGTGATAACCTCTTCATGGGTGGGTCCGAGGCAGAACTCGTTATCGTGACGATCGGTGACACGCAGCATCTCGGCGCCGTAGGCGTTCCAACGGCCCGAACGTTGCCACAATTCGGCAGGCTGGACGAAGGGCATCAGCACTTCCTGGCCGCCGTGCGTGTCCATCTCTTCGCGGACGATGTTCTCGATCTTGTGGATGACGCGAAGACCCAGCGGCAAGAACGTGTACAGGCCCGCCGCCTCCTTGCGAATCATACCCGCGCGGGCGAGCAGCTTGGCCGACACGATATCGGCGTCGGAAGGATCTTCCTTCAGCGTGGGAGCGTAGATATCGCTCATGCGAAGAACCGCACGATTGATGTGTTTGTTCATGATTGCCTAACCCTCTAACTCGAGTTTTTCGATTTCCTCACTCAAGGCCTCAACGATACAGGCCTCATCGACCTTGCGCAAGACTTTTCCCTTGGCGAAGATCACGCCGGAACCGGCGCCGCAGGCCACGCCCAAATCGGCATCGGCGGCTTCGCCGGGGCCGTTGACCACGCAGCCCATGACGGCCACTTTGATCGGCGCGGTGCTGGCGCTCAGACGCTCGTCGACGCGCTTGGCCAGATCGATCAGGTCCACCTGGCAGCGCCCGCACGTGGGGCAGCTGATAATTTCGGGGCCGCGGCGGCGCAGGTCGAGCGCCGAAAGCAGCATCCAGCACGCGCGCACCTCGGCCGTCGGCTCGTCGGTGAGCGAGATGCGCATGGTGTCGCCGATGCCTTCTCCCAGAAGGATCCCCAGGCCGCTGGCTGATTTCACCACGCCCTGCAGCAACGTGCCCGCCTCGGTGACGCCGATATGCAAAGGCACCTGCGGAATCTCGCGCGCGAGGATGCGGTAGGTCGCCACCGTGGTCATGACGTCGTGCGCCTTCGCGGAGGCCACCACATCATGGAAGCCGCGTTCTTCAAAATGCGCCACGTATTCGACCACCGATGCCGCGAGCTTTTCGGGCAGCGTGAGGTCGGTGCGCGCCTTAAGCGCCTCGTCGAGCGAGCCCGCGTTCACACCGATGCGGATGGGGATACCCGCCTCGCGCGCGGCCTCGATCACGGCGTCGGTCTTTTCCCGGCCGCCGATGTTGCCGGGATTGATGCGCAGCTTGGCCGCGCCGCGGCGGGCGGCTTCGATGGCGATCTGCGCGTCGAAGTGGATGTCGGCCACCACGGGCAGCGGGCTTTGCGCGCAAACGGCCTCGAAGGCGTCGAGGCACGAACGGCGCGGAATAGCCATGCGCACCACTTCGCAGCCCGCCTCGGCGAGCGCGGCGATCTGCGCGAGGTTGGCCTGCACGTCGTCGGCAGGCGCGTTGAGCATCGACTGAACCACGCACGGCGCACCGCCGCCCATGGGCACGTCGCCCACCATCACGCGACGCGTGAGCTTATTCGGTTCGACCGTCATAGGAAACCCCCTTTATTCGTCGGTCGGTCCAGTGTAAACCCAACGAGACACGCCGCAGGCACGCGGGAAAAGTTCCTATGAAACGCGCGGAAACGCGACGGCGCGGGCGGGCATGAGACGCGCGGGGGCCGGCCCGCTACGCCGCGCAGCGACGCAGGACCGAAACGATGCGCTCGGCCAGACCCTCCCATGAAATATGGGCCATGTCCGCCTGTGCGTGCGGCATCATGCAGGCTTCGGCCGTGGCGCGCGCCAGACGCTTCTCGAAGGCTGGCAGGTCTTCGGCGAGCGGCTCGTCGACCGACGCCATGCGCGGGGGCTCCACGTAGAGCACCGATGCGCCCGGAACACGGGACGAATACCACGAGCGAACGCCCGGAAGGTCGGTCGCCACCGCCTTGCAGCCGCATGCGAGCGCCTCGGCGATCACGAGCGGCAGGCCTTCGTAAAACGACGGCAGCACGAACACGTCGGACACGCGATAGGCCGCCACCAGGTCGTCCTGGCTGATCCTGCCGGGAAACGCCACGGGGAACCGGCAGGCGCGGGCGCGTTCGACGATGCGCTCGTATTCGGCCTCGTCGCTATGGCCTCCCACCAGGTTCAAACGAAACGGCGCCTGGTCGCGACCCAGGGCGCCTTCGGCGAATGCGGGTTCGAAGAAACGGCGCGCCTCGTCGCTCGCCGCGACCATGTCGAGCGCCTCGAGCAACGACGGGACGCCCTTCTTGCCGCAGACCTTACCCGCGTACATGATTTCGAAAGGCTCCGTGCGCAGGACGTCTTCGGCCGGGCGAGGGCGCGGCCCCTCGTTGAACACGGACGCGTTGAATCCCGTCCCCACCACGTGGACGCGCGCCTCGTCGATGCCGTACATCTCGACGATCTGGGCCTTCTGTTCTTCATGCAGGGCGAACACCGCGTCGAGGCGACGCGCCGCCGCGATGATGCGCTCGCGTTCGAGGCCGTGCATCTTCATCTGGCGGATGTCGGTGGAATGGCACACCGCGCACACCGGCACGTCGGGCAGCATCTCGCGCGCGATCGACGTGACCAGGTACAGGTGATGGCACAGCACCGCGTCGGGACGAAACGCCTCGGCCGCCTGCGCGATCGTACGCGCAAACGCGGCCGAAAACGCCGCCGCCATAGCGTGCGTCATGTCGCGATAGCGCGTCGAAGGGTACGGCATGACGTCGGACATGCCCGCTATATGAAACGGCAGCTCATCGGTGTCGAAACGCACCGGAAAGCACGGCACCGACGCGTCGAGGGACGACTCGTCGTGCAGGCCGATGCCGGCGACAACCGCCGCCTCATTGCCCACAGCCACCTGGCAACGCACCGTTTCGGCCAGGTAGACGCCGCTTCCGGTGCTATCAGGCCTTTGCGCCGTGATGTTGAGGATTCTCATGCATCCGCCTTCGATCGACCCTCGCCGCGCACTCGCGCGGCGATCGGCTCCGCAGACGCGAACCATGCGTCGGAGCCCTGCGGCATGGGGGTATAATGCCGCGAATATGACACTGGGCGACAAGCATATCACCACCTCTTCGCCCCGATGACACGGGGCAAGGCAAAGGCGGAAACGACCGCGATTTCGGTACCGGCGAGAAAGGCAGGGCCATGCCGAACCAATCGAACCGCGAGCTTCTTCGCTCGCTCCCTTCCATAGAAGAGCTGCTCAACGACCCCCGGCTCAAAGCGCTCGAGGGGCGCATCGCGCGCCGTGCGCTCGTGCAGGCGGCGCGCGAAGCCGTCGACGACGTGCGCACGGCCGTGCTCGAAGGCGCGCGCCAGGCCGTCGAGCGCGACGACATCGCGACCAACGCGCTGCTGCGCGCGACCGCATCGCAGCGTCCTTCGCTCAGGCGCGTGGTCAACGCCTCGGGCGTCGTCATCCACACCAATCTGGGACGAAGCGTCATGGCTCGCAGCGCAGTCGAAGCCGCGGCCGATGCCGCCGGGCGCTATTCGACCCTCGAATACGACACCGCCGCCATGGCGCGCGGCAGCAGGCACGCGCACTGCGAGAAGCTGATCTGCGCGCTCACGGGCGCCGAGGCGGCCATCGCGGTGAACAACAACGCCGCGGCCGTCATGATGGTGCTCTCCGAATTCGCCTCGGGGCACCGCGCCGTGGTCTCGCGCGGCGAACTGGTCGAAATCGGCGGGTCGTTCCGCATCCCCGACATCATGGCGCTTTCGGGCGCCGACATGGTCGAAATCGGCACCACCAACAAGACGCACGCGCGCGATTACGTGCGCGCGATCGACGACGACACGGCCATGCTGCTGAAGGTGCATCCGTCGAACTACCGCCTGATCGGCTTCACCGAAAACGTCGCGATCGACGAGCTGCGCGACATCGCCGACGAAACGCTGGCCGACCGTGCGGCGCGCGACGTGCGCGGCGAGCTGTTGGTCTACGAGGACCAGGGATCGGGCGGCTTCGCCGCGCTGCCCTTCTTCGGCGGCTACGGCGAGCCCACGGTTGCCGAATCGCTCAAACAGGGCGCCGACCTGGTTTCATTTTCGGGAGACAAGCTGCTGGGCGGACCGCAGGCGGGCATCATTGTAGGCTCCAAATTCCATATCGACCGCCTGAAAGCCAGCCCCCTCGCCCGCGTCCTGCGCCTCGACAAGATAACGATCGCGGCGCTCGAAGCAACGCTTCGCCTGTACCTGGACGAGGAGCGCGCCCGCCGCGAAGTGCCTACCCTTCGCATGCTCTCGGAAACCGTCGACGACCTGCGTCCGCGCGCCGAACGCCTTGCCGCGGCCCTGCGCGGCGCACTCGACCCGCAGGATGCGGCCGTCGATGTGGTGGACGAGATCTCGCGCGCAGGAGGCGGGGCGCTTCCCATGTGCGACATCCCCACGTGCGTCGTGCGCGTCGCCTTCATCCGCGGCGATGCCCAAGAGTGCGAACGCCGCCTGATCTGCGAACGCGACGTGCCCGTCATAGGCCGTATCAAGAAAGACGCCCTGCTTCTGGACGCCCGCACGATCCTCGACGAAGGCGAAGAGGCCGAAATCGTGCGGGCGCTCACGGAATACTTCGAAAGGCCGAACGCATGACGAAACGAAACGAACCTTCCCGCGCGGCATCCGCGCCACGCCTGATGCTGGGCACGGCAGGCCATATCGACCACGGCAAATCGAGCCTGATCCAGGCGCTGACCGGCACCGATCCCGACAGGCTTGCCGAAGAGAAGAAGCGCGGCATCACGATCCAGCTCGGATTCGCCAGGCTCGAGCTTCCCGACGGACGCAGCATGGGCGTGGTAGACGTTCCCGGCCACGAGCGCTTCGTGCGCCAGATGATCGCGGGCGCCACCGGCATCGACGTCGCGCTTCTGTGCATCGCCGCCGACGACGGCATCATGCCGCAGACCGTCGAGCACCTCGCCGTGCTCGAGCTTCTGGGCGTGCCCTCCTGCGTCGTGGCCCTCACGAAGATCGACCTGGTCGACGACGAATGGGTCGAGTTCATGAAAGACGAAATCGCGCGCGCCCTGGAGGCGACGCCCTACGGCGGCGCGACCATCGTGGGCGTCTCGAGCCGCGACGGCCGCGGACTGCCCGAACTGCTCGACGCCGTCGCGGCCGTAGCGAAGCGCCCGGTGCGCTCGCGCGAGACCGACGCGGCGCGTATGCCGATCGACCGCGTATTCACGGTCAAGGGATCGGGCACCGTGGTCACGGGAACGCTGTGGAGCGGCACGATGCGCGTCGACGACGAGCTCGAAATCCTGCCGCACAGCACGAAGGCGCGCGTTCGTTCCGTCCAGATGCACGGCGAGAGCGTCGACGAGGCGGGCGCCGGCAACCGCGTAGCGCTCAACCTGAACGCGGTAAAGGCGTCCGAACTGCATGCGGGCGATTTCCTGGCAAGCCACGGCGCCGCCACACTCACCGACCGCTTCGATGCGCGGTTCTCGTACGTAGGAACGCAAAGCGGCGCCGACAAGCCGTTTCCCACGGGAACGCGCGTGCATATCGCACACGGCACGCGCGAGGTCACGGGACGCGTGCTGCTCATGGGCGGACGCAGCGACCTCAACGTCGGCGAAAGCTGCTACGCCCAGATACGCCTCGATGCCCCGCTGCCCGTCGCAAGCGGCGACCGTTTCGTGGCGCGCTCCTATTCGCCCGTCCACGTGATCGGCGGCGGAAGCGTGCTCGCCGGCAGGCCGCGGCGCCGCACCACCTTGTCGCAGGACGAAACCGCGCTGCTCGACGCGCTGCGAAACGGCAACGTGCAAGGCGTCTGCGAAACGGCGCTCGCCATGCAGCGCCACCCCGCCTCGATCGAGCGCATCGCCGCCGACGCAGGTATCGAGGCGGCCCTCGTGCGCGAAGGCCTCGAAGCGATGGCGAGCGCGGGCAAGGCGCTTTCGCTCGGAGGCGCGCCGGGCGCATGCCTGGCCACGCGTGCCGTCCTGGCGCGCGACCTGTCCGCGATCGAAAACGAGCTGCTGCGCTTCCATGCCGAAAACCCGCTGCAGACGGGCATGCCCAAGGCGGTCCTTTCCTCGCGTCGCTTCCCGCGCATGGAGCCGGAATGCTTCGACGCGTTGTTGAAAGAGGCCGCACGCGCAGGACGCGTCGTGCTTTCGGACGGAGCGGTCAGCCATCCGAGCGCGGCGGGCGGCGCCAAAGCTGCGCAGGAGCAGGCGGAACGTGCCGTGCTGGCCGCGCTCGAGAAGGCAGGCCGCACGCCCCCGCCCGTCGACGACCTGATCGCCGGCCTGGATGAAAACGCATCCCTATGCAAGAAGGCGCTCGGAGCGCTCGAGCGCAGCGGCGACGCGGTGCGCATCGATGCGTCCCTGTGCTTCGCGCGTTCGGTCTACGACGAACTGGAAGCCGCGGTGCGCACGCTGCTGGAATCCGCGGGCGGCGCGTCGGCGTCGGAGCTCAAAGACGCCATGGGCCTTACGCGCAAATACGCCATGCCGCTGCTCGAGTTCATGGACGACCGCGGCGTCACCGTGCGCGACGGCGACGTGCGACGCCTTCGCTAGATGCGGCCCGTGCCTCAAACCGTCCCGAACATGCGCGCATTGCGCATTTTCCGTGGCGGACCGCAAGCGCTGCTATACTGTTGAACTCGTCATTGACGGCAGTCATACGGAGATGAATGGGTCCTGGTGGGCCCCGCGGCCTTCAAAGCCGTTGTGAGGCGTGCAGAGCGTCTCGGGTGTGTTCGATTCGCACGCATCTCCGCCATAGAATGTCAGAACGCCCGCGCATCCGTACGCGGGCGTTTTTTCATATACGCGCGAAACCGCCTGCATCGCTCAGGCCGCAAGCCGACGCAGACGCCGTCTCCTCGTTCGCACGTCTCCGAAACGCACGAGGACCCCGCCGAAGCGGGGCCCTCGTCTCTCGGCACGAAGCCGATAGTATTCGCTGGGAGAGCCTACACGAAACGGTAGATATCCTTCGTCGCCTCGACGAACGCGTCGTAGACTTCCTGGGCGATGGCCTCGTCCATCAGGAGCTCGAACGCGGCCGGCTGGCCCTCTTCGTCAAGCTCGGTGACCTCGAGGATCAGCACCTCGCCCGACGAGCCCGCGGGAGCGTTCTCGTCGACGGGGAAGAAGAATCCGTAACGGTGGTCGTTATGCAGAATCAGGCCCAGGAATTCGAGCTGCTCGATTTCGCCCTTCTCGTCCTGGAATTCGAAGACGACGCCCTCCTGGACGGGGGGTGCGAAATTCGGAGCGCTTCCCTCGCGGATTTCAGCCATGGCTACTTTCCCTTCTTCTTATGGTCGGACTCGCCCGTCGCGGCGGTCTTCGTCGCACCTTCGGCGACGACGGCCCGGCCGTGCTCGGAAGCCGCAGCCTCGGCCTTGGCGGCCACGGGCAGCTTGTTCAGGAAGAAGCGCTGCACGCCGGTGCCGTACTTCTTCTGCAGCTTGGCGAACCTATCTTCGCGCGTCTTCCAGATGGCGTAAAGCGGCGTCGCAATAGCGATAGAAGAATAGCAGCCGGTCACCAGACCGATGGTCATCGCAAGCGCGAAGTCCTTCAACGTCTCGCCGCCGAACAGCAGCATGGCGACGACGGGGATCAGCGAGGTAATCGAAGTGTTGAGCGAACGGATGAGCACCTCGTTGACCGAATGGTTCGCCATGCTCATGAACGTGCACTTCACCGAATCGGACTTCATGTTCTCGTTGATGCGGTGGAACACGACCACCGTGTCGTAGAGCGAGTAGCCCAGGATGGTGAGCAACGCGGCGATGGTGTTCGGGGTCACCTCGTGGCCCAGAATCGCGTACACGCCGAAGACGATCACCAAGTCGTGCAGCAGCGCGACGACGGCGGTGACGCCCATCTTGTAATCGCGGAAGCGGATCGAGATGTAGCCGATGATCAGCACCAGCGACACCACGAATGCCAGGATCGAGCTCTGGATGACCGAAGCGCCCCAGTCGGGACCGATCGTGGTCACCTCGAAGCCGCTCGTGGACCAGCCGAAGGTGTCGGCGACGTCGTTGGCGACGGCCGTGGCGTCCTCGGCCGACGTGGACGCAGTGCGCACGAGGAAGCCTTCCTCGCCGTCGGTGACGGTGGTCTGAACCACGGCGTCGGGCTCGCCCGCCTCGTCGAAGGCGTCGCGAACCTGCTCGATCGACACGTCGCCCGTATCATGGAACGCGATGGACGTGCCGCCGATGAACTCGATGCCGAAATTGATGCCGCGCACGCCCACGACGATGGCGATGGCCGCCACCACGATGCATGCCGCGGTCAGGAAGTACTTGCGCAGGCCCAGGATGTCGAAGTCGCGCTTGATGAAGCGGCCGCGCAGCTTCTCGCCCTCGGCAAGCTGCTTTTCGCCCTCGAAGTACGGAGCGGCGTTCTGCGAGTCGGAAACGCCCCAGAAGCCGGGATGCTTCGCGATGGCGCGCGGAGCGAGCAGACGGATCAACGGAGCCTTGAACAGCAGCATCATGGCGATGTCGCACAGGATGCCCAGCGCAAGCGTCAGGCCGAAGCCCTTGACCGACGCGCTGGCCAGAAGGAACAGCGTCAGCGCGGAGACCAGGGTGACCAGGTCGGCGTCGATCGACGTCATGATGCCGTGGCGCACGCCCGTCTTCGACGCGGCGCGGACGCTGCGGCCCATGCGGATTTCCTCGCGGAAACGCTCGAGGGTCAGAATGGACGAGTCGGCCGCCATACCGATGGTGAGCACGATGCCGGCGATGCCCGCAAGCGACAGGCTGAACAGCCCGAAGTGCGAAAGCGTAGCCAGAACGCCCAGGTACAGCGCGGCGAACACAGCCATGGCAGCAGCCGTGATGAAGCCGAGGCCGTGGTAGAACAGCAGCAGATACAGCATGACGAGAGCAAGGCCGATGCCCGCGACGAGCACGCCGGAAGCCAACGCGTCCTGACCGAGGGTAGGACCGACCGTCTGGCTCTGCGCGAACTCGAAGCTCACCGGCAGCGAGCCGGACTCGAGCACGGTCTGCATGCTCTTGGCCTCGTCGAGCGTGTAGCCGCCCGTGATCGAGACATCGCCGTTGGGGATTTCGCCCTGCACGGCGGGAGCGGACTGCACCACGCCGTCGAGGATGATCACGATCTGGCCCTTGGTGGGAGCGAGCTCCTTAGTGGCCTGGGCGAAGGCGGATGCGCCTTCGGAATCGAGCTTCAGGTTGACCGCGTAGTCGGTCGAGGCCTCGCTGGCCTGGCCCACCGTGACGCGCTCGATGTCGTCGCCCGTGACGATCGGCGTGTAGGTGCCCTCATCGACATGCAGCGTCAGCTTCTGCTCGCTGGTGGGGAACCTGTTGCCCATGGCGTCGGTGACGCTTTCCTGCTCCATGTACTGGCCGGCCTCGATTTTGGTGCGTACCGCTTCGTCGGTGAACGAATCGAGGCGAGCGAACTCGAGCTTGCCGGTCTTGCCGATGGTGGCGAGGGCTTCCTCGGTGTCGGAGAGGCCGGGGATCTGCACCAGCACCTGGTCGGTGCTCTGCAGCGCGACAGTCGCCTCGGACGCGCCGAGCGAGTTCACGCGGCTCTCGATGATGGCGCGCGATTTCTCCATGTCTTCCGCGGACACGGCGGCGCCGTTCTCGCCTTTCGCGGTGAGAACCACCGACAAACCGCCCTGGATGTCGAGGCCCTGGTTGATCTTCTCTTGCGGGGGCGTGAACATGAACACCGAGCCGACGATGAGCAGCGTGGTGACGATAAGCAGCCACACGTTGCGTCGGTTCACATGCTGCGATGTTTTCCTCCGCTTCTTCGATGAGCTCGAAGAGCCCGGGTTGGAAGGCTTCATAATCTCCCTCTACAGTCGCCTTGCGCGACGGTGCCCCATGCATCGCCGCAAATTACGTATAACTTCGCTATTGTGCCACAAAAGACCCGATAGGTGCCATTGTTTCGCACGACCGAAGCAGAACGCCGCGCGCGGCCCCGCGTGGCGGATGCGGCCGTCCCGCCAAACACGTCGGAGCCGCGAAGCATCGCCCTCCCCCGCGCGTTTTCGGCGCAATGGCGCGCGCGTGGCGGGCATCGAAGCGTCGCAGCAATCGAAGCTTGGAAAAATCCCCGCCTCGGGCCATTTTTTCGAGGTTCTACCGCGAAGCTCGCGCCTTCGAAGCGATGCCGAGTTCCGTGACCTGGAGAAGCGCTGCCGCACCAGGAAAATGTCCCGAGAAAAAGCCCGCGATGCGTGCGTTTTCGTGCCAAACCTCGCGAAAAACGACCCCGGACGCCTGTTTTTTCCAAAGAAGCATCCGGCGCAGGCTTCTATGGCGCCCTTCGTAGCCCCCGCCACGTCTGCGTATGCGCAAACCGAGCCGCTTCGCAAGCAAACGCACCAACCGGTCCATTGCCGCCCGGTCATAAAGCCGGCGCCTCGTCACGGTCGCCGCCATGAAGCCCGCCAGCTCCAGCTCGCCGCGACGCCACGAATCATGGGCGATGCGCCCGGAGCCCGCATGATGGCCGTCGCTATCGTATTCGACGCACAGCTTCGCTTCCGGCCAGCATAGATCGCCCCTGAAGAAACGAGGAGCCTGAAGGGACCCCGTCATATCGCGTCCGTATTCCGCCGCGTCGATCCGCATGTTCATAACGGGCCTGGGCAAACCGTAGCCGCCGAGCGAAACGTACGTGCCGTAGCAAAACGGCGACGTATTCGGTTCTTCGAAGATAAAGGTATCCGCGTCGAAAGCCGCAGAAAAAGAAAGAAGCCCTCGAATGAGGGCTTCTGAAGATTCGTGGTAGCCTGGAGGGGATTCGAACCCCCGATCTTCGCCTTGAGAGGGCGATGTCCTAAACCGCTAGACGACCAGGCCATATGTTTCGCGCTGAATGAAATGGCTGGGGTGGAAGGAGTCGAACCCTCACATACGGCACCAGAAACCGCTGTCCTGCCATTAGACGACACCCCAGTGCGTATCGCATTTCAAGCGCAGGACAAAATAATATCGGCATGCTCCTGTTTCGTCAACAACTTTTTTGAAAAAATTTCGACGGAGCCCGAAATTCTTCCTAGTAGTCGTTCGCCGCAGGCGAATTCATCCAGTCCTGATAGAACGTCTTGTACTCGCCGGCCAGCACCGCCTCGCGCGCTTTGGCCATGAGGTCGATCAGGAAATGCAGGTTGTGGATGGACAGCAGAATGCCGCCGAGCATCTCCTTCTGCATCACCAGATGGCGCAGATACGCGCGCGTGTACTGCGTGCACACCGGGCAGGTGCACTGCGGATCGAGCGGCGTGAAGTCCTCTTTGTACTTCGCGTTGCGCAGATTCATGCGACCCTGGTGCGAAAACGCCGTGCCCATGCGTCCCGTGCGGGTGGGCAGCACGCAGTCGAACATGTCCACGCCTTCGCGCACCGCGCGCACGAGCGTCGTGGGATTGCCCACGCCCATCAGGTAGCGCGGCTTATCCTGCGGCAACGCCTCGCACACCGCGCCGAGCGTCTCGAACATCACGTCGTGGGGCTCGCCCACCGAATAGCCGCCGATGCCGAAGCCCTGGAAGCCCTTGTGACCTGCCGCCCGGCTCGCCGCGTCGATTTCCATCAGGCGACGGGCGCTTTCGAGGCGCAGGTCGCGATGCATGCCGCCCTGCACGATGGCGAACAAGGCCTGGTCCTCGCGCGTGTGCGCAGCGCAGCAACGCTCGGCCCATTCCCACGAAAGCTTCGTGGACGCGGCCACGGCGTCTTTCTCGGCCGGATATCCGATGCACTGGTCGAGCTGCATGACGATGTCGGCGCCGATGCGCTGCTGGATATCCATGTTGCTCTCAGGCGTCCAACGATGCTTGCTGCCGTCGTAGTCGCGCGCGTGGAAACTCACGCCGTCGGGGTCGGTCTTCATCATGTGATCCAAGCTGAACAGCTGGAATCCGCCCGAGTCGGTCAACATGGGGCCGTCGTAGTTCATGAACTTCTGCACGCCGCCGGCACGTTCGATGATGTCGACGCCGGGACGCATGTACAGATGGTAGGTGTTGGCCAGAACGACCCGGCTCTTCATGTCATGCAGCTGGTCGACCGTCACGCCCTTCACCGTGGCATGCGTGCCGACCGGCATGAACATAGGCGTATGCACCGTGCCGTGCGCGGTGTCGAAGCTGATCGCACGCGCATTGCCGTCGCGCGCATCGACCGTCACGTCGAAAAGTGCCATGGGGTTTCCTTTCATGGAACGAAGATGTCGGATGCAGGCGACATCCTTTTCGGCCGTCGCGGCCTAATGGATGAACATCGCGTCGCCGAAGCTCAGCATGCGGTAGTCGCCCTCGATCGCATGGCGATAGGCCGCCATGATGTTCTCGCGCGTCGAGAACGCGCTCACGAGCATCATGAGCGTGGAACGCGGCACGTGGAAATTCGTGATCAGCGCGTCCACCACGCCGAATTCGTATCCGGGAAGGATATAAAGGCTCGTGGCCTCGCGATCGCGGGCGCGCATGCGGCCGAGCTCGCGGTCGTAGGCGCTTTCGAGCGAACGCACGCTCGTGGTGCCCACGGCGATTACGCGGTTGCCGCGCGCATGGGCGGCGTCGCACGCGTCGATCACGTCCTGGCTCACGGTGTAGAACTCGGTGTGAATGGTGTGCTTCTCAGGGTCGTCCTCATCGACCACGCGGAAGGTGTCCAGACCCACCTCCAGCTCGACGGTGCGCCATTCGACGCCCTTCTCGCGCAGGCGCTCGATGAGCTCGGGCGTGAAGTGCAAGCCCGCGGTGGGAGCCGCAGCGCTTTTCTCTTCGCGCGAGAACACGGTCTGATACATTTCCTCGTCGCCCGCGTAGCCCTTGATGTAGGGCGGAAGCGGCGTGTGGCCCACCGCATGCAGGGCGGCGTCGAGCGAATCGAGCAGCGTGGTCAGGCGCACCAGGCGCTCGCCCCTTCCCTCGTCGGCGCCCCAGCCGATGACCTCGGCGGACAGCGCAACGTTGCCTTCGACGTCGGTGAAATCGACTACCGCGCCGCTGCCGGGCTTCAGACGCTTGCCGGGACGGACGAGCACTTCCCAAATCGCGGAAGAATCGGTCTTCGGCTCCACGTCGAAGCGCTCGCGCAGCAAGAACACTTCGGCCGCGCCGCCCGTGCCGCGCTTGGCGCCCAGGAGACGCGCCGGAAGCACGCGCGTGTCGTTGGCGACCAGCACGTCGCCCGGCTGCAGGTAATCGTAGATGTCGCGGAAAATGCGGTCTTCGATGGCGCCCGTCGCGCGGTCCATCGCGAGCATCTTGCAGGCGTCGCGCACGGGCGCGGGCTCCTGGGCGATGCAGCATTCGGGAAGTTCGTAATCGAAATCGTCGGTTCTCATGGTATGCGTTCGCCGTTCGTCGCACGGCGGCGTGGTCGCGGCCGAAACGCGATCCGCATGCCGGGCGCTGCCTCGGGCTTGCGGGCGCTTCGGCGGCCGGTTATTCCGCCGCCTGCTTCTTGGCTTCCTCCTTCATCTTCTTCAACAGCGCACGCTGGCGCTGGCGTTTCTCGTTGTAGGCCTGCTTCTCGGCCCGGTTACGCGCGCGTTCGGCCTCTTCGGCCGCCCTGCGCGGAGCCTCGGCCGCTTCCTTGGCGGCCTTCGCGGCGGCGCGCTCGGCCTTGCGCTGCTCGCGCTCTTCAGCCGCCTCCACCTTGGAAAACGCGCATCCGCAGTAGTTCTGGCGATACATCCCCAGCGCCTTGCTCCTTCTGGTAGCCTCGGGATACTGTTCGCGGAAATCCTGGAACACAGGTTCGATCCCATGAGCCGCGCACGCGGCGGAAAGCTCCTCCGCGATCAGGTCGATATATTGGTACGGACTCACGGAAAGCGTGGTGGCGAGCCCTTCGAAACCGTGCTCGGCGGCGTAGCGCGCGGCCTCGTCGAGGCGCAGGCGGTAGCAAGCGCGGCAACGGTCGGGGCGCGCGTCGGGGTCGGTTCCATACACGCCCGCGGCGTTCGCCCACGCCCGGGGGTCGTACGGCCCCTCGATCACGGCGATCCCCTGGCTCTCGGCGAATTCGAGCATCGTCTGGAGACGGTGGTCGTATTCCGCCGCAGGATGGATGTTGGAATTCATATAGGCGATCGTGATGTCGTGGCCCGCCTCGAGCAGCAGGCGCAACGGCTCGAGCGAGCACGGCCCGCAGCACGCATGCAGCAGCAGTTTCACGTGCATTCCTCCTCTCTGGGCGGCCCTCGACGGATCGAAGGCGCAACAACGCGCGAAGACGGCGGCCTGCGCCGCGAAAACGACGCGCCAGGCCCGAACCGAGGCCGCGGCCGTCCTTTCGGCATGCTCTGTAAAATCGAAGCCGGAAAGCGGGCCCCGACATCGGGCGCATACCGAACGTCCATAAAGCTGCACTATACTACCATGCTGTTTTACCAGCCCCGCATCCTTCAGAAAAGGACGATACGCATGCACACCACGCGCCCCTACTCCACCGTCTTCTTCGACCTCGACGGAACGCTGCTTCCGATCGACACCCACGCCTTCATGAAGGCCTACACCGTGTCGCTCGGCGAGTTCGCGCATGACCAGGGGCTCGACGCGCGCGCCGTGATGGGTGCGTTCCTTGCGGGCGTCAAGGCCATGGCGTCCAACGACGGATTGCAGACCAACCATGATCTGTTCTGGCGCACCTTCGAGGCGGCCACGGGCCTCGATGCGAAAGAGACCGAGACGCTGTTCGACACGTACTACGAAGGCCCCTTCAACAAGGTGGCTGAACTGGCCGAACCCGATCCCGCAGCGGCGCAGGCGATTGCCACGTTGAAGGCCAAAGGCTACACCCTGGCCGTGACCACCATGCCGATGTTTCCGCTCAAGGCCGTTCATGCCAGGATCGGCTGGGCGGGGCTTGATCCGAACGACTTCCTGTTCGTGACCGACTACGCCAGCGCCACGTCCGTCAAGCCGCACGTCGCCTACTACGAAGAGGCCATGCGCCGCGCGGGAGTCGACGCCGGCGACGTGCTCATGGTGGGCAACAACACCCTTGAAGACGGCGCGGCCTTCAAAGCGGGCGCTGACATCTATTTCGTCACCGACCACCTGATCGAAGGCGAAGGCGGCCTGCACGTCGCGCAACACAAGCACGGCACGCTCGAAGAGTTCGCCCGCTTCTGCGAAGAACTGCCCGCCCGCGCATAGACGCGAAAGCCCGATCGGCGTTCTTTGGAAAAAATCGCCGTCTCAAGCCGAAAAATCGAAGCTCTGCCACACAAAGCGCCGCCTCGCAACGAGACGGCGCTTTTTTCATGGACATATTTCTCTTATATGGGGCATATATCGCCTTATTTCGCGGAAATCGACGCGATTCGCGCGCAAAACCGTGCCATACCTCGCATTTTTCGGCCGCGCGGGCCACTTTTTTCCAAGAAGCGGCCCAAACCGCCGAGGCCGCGCGATCGGGGCTAACGAACCTGGCGCAGCAGCAGCGGCAGGTCGGCCATCGTATCGATGACGGCGTCGGCGCCGGCCGCACGAAACGTCTCGACCACACGCGCGCGCAGCGCCGCGCGCTCGGCGGGCGCAAGCGCCTCGAATTCGTCCTGGGTCAGCGCCGCCTCGGAGCTTCCCTCGACAACGCCCACTGTGAACACGCCCGCCGCCTTTCCCTCGAGGATGTCGCTGACGGTGTCGCCCACCTTGGCCGTCTCGACCACGCTCTTCGCAGCGAGCTCCTGCATATTGCGAAACACCATATACGGATACGGCCCGTCCTTGCCGCCGACGGAATCGGGCGTCACCATGCAATCGGGAGCGTAGCCCTGCGCGGCAGCGGCCGGCGCCACGACATCCATCATGGCCTGCGTGTATCCTGTGGTCGATCCGATGCGAACGCCCATCTCGCGCAGCTCGGAGACCGCGTCGAGCACATGGGGCTTCGGGGCGGCGAAATCATGCAGGATCGAGAACAGCTTCTCCTCGAACAACGGATACATCTCTTGCACATCGGATTCTTCGGGCGCCCTGCCGTGCACGGCGCGCCACTGCTGCTCGATGCGCTCCATATACAGCATCGTGCGGATGTGATCGATTTTCAACATGCCCATAGGCTTGCGCGTCTCGTCCATCGTCGGCTCGACGCCGTATTGCTTGAACACCTCCACTAATGCCTGAACGGGAGCGAAGCATCCGTAATCGACCGTCGTGCCCGCCCAGTCGAAAATAACCGTTTTGATCATGGGTCGTCCTTTCGAAACTTTATCCGGCACAGCCGTGCGCGACGCCGCGCTCGCCCTTCCCTACGCTTGGGCGGCGCGCTTTTCGGCCAGAAAATCGCGCAGGGCGTCGGTCACGTTCTCGATGTCGGCCGGATAGATTTCGCCGACGTTGCCGATACGGAAGGTGTCGCCGTCGAGCAGCTTTCCCGAATAGAGCACGTAGCCGCGCGCTTTCACGTAGTCGTACATCTCCTTGAAAGCGAACGACACGTCTTCGGGGTGACGGAAGGTCGTGATGATCGGGCCCTGATGGTCCTTGAGATAGAGCGTGAAGCCCATCTCGACCATGCGCTCGATCAGCAGCGCATTGTTTTCCGCGTAACGCGCGGTGCGTGCCTCGATGCCGCCTTCTTCGGCCAGCTCGCGCAGGGCCTTGGCGAACGCGAGAACCGTATGGGTCGGCGACGTGAAGCGCCACTTGCCGCCGTCGCGTTCCATGGCCTCGTACTGGGCGTACAGGTCGAGCGACAAGCTGCGCGCCTTGCCCTTGCTGGCCTCGAGCAGGTCGCGACGGCAGATGATGAACGAGAACCCAGGCACGCCCTGAATGCATTTGTTCGCGCTGCTCACCAGGAAATCGATGCCCCATTCCTGCATGGGGATATCCACGCCCGCAAAGCTCGACATGGCGTCGACGATGAAGACCTTGCCGGATTCCTTGACCGCCTTGCCCACGGCTTCGACATCGTTGAGCAGCCCTGACGTGGTTTCACTGTGAACCATGGCGACATGCGTGATCGACGGGTCGGCCTCGAGGTATTCGGCGACTTTGCGCGCGCTCGGCACAGTGTCGAACGCTTCGGCGTACTCGGTGCACGCCACGCCCGCCTGGCGACAGATGTCGGCCAGGCGCACGCCGTAAGCGCCGTTGCTGCATACGAGCACGCGCTCGTCCGCGCCGACGACGCTCGTGAGAACCGACTCGTTGCCGAAAGTGCTGCTACCCTGCATGAGCACGGCCGTATACAGCCCCGAGTCGACATGGGCCAGCTCGAGCAGCGCCGAACGGATTTCCTGGCTGATGCGCTTATAGTCGTCATCCCAAGTGCAATGATCGAACGCCATCCCCTGCTTGACCGCGCGCGTCGTGGTCAAGGGGCCGGGAGTCAAAAGCTTGTAGGTATGCTCCATCGATTCGTCGCCTTTCCTTATGCATGGCCTGCAACCGTGAAAAAGCGCTCGGGGCCGGACCTCCGAGCGCGTCTTTTCGAAACGATATTGTGAACAGCCCCTGCATACGAGGCGTCAGAGCAGCGCAAAATCTCGGCGAATCCGTCCCCTGAAATGCAAAAAAGGAGGCAATGCCTCCTTTTTGCGATCACACGCCTCGTGCGAGGCGATCGGCTTCGATCCATGCGGCCCAGCCGCGTCAGGCGCTACAGCTTGACGACGTTGCTTGCCTGCTTCTTGCCGTTCTGACCCTCGGTCACCTCGAAGGACACGCGCGCGCCCTCGTCGAGGGTCTTGTAGCCGTCCATCTTGATCTCCGAGAAATGCACGAACAGGTCTTCACCATCCTCCTGGGAGATGAATCCGTAACCCTTCTCAGCATTGAACCACTTGACAGTTCCTTCAGCCATTTTCGGCCTCTTTCCCTTCTCCCAAAAGAGAAGTTAACGCCCCGGCGTAGCAGCCGAGTAACCCATCCCATCGACCGATGGGACCATACAAATGACGCCGTCTCCGACGTTAGTTCACAGCCTATCATCTTTTGGTGCGAGAAATGCCGAGCGCAGACAAGCCGCAGGTTTTTTTCGTATCGCCTCAAGAAATACAAAACCGGGGAAAGGGCCGCGCGAAATTCTAGTATCCCTCCTCGTCAAAGCCGTCTTCGGCGAGCAATTCGTCGAAATCTTCCTCGCAGGGAATGTCATTAGGACCAGGGGCCGAAACGCCACAGGCCGCAGCGAATGCGACCGCCTGGTCATAGCGCAGCTGCGCCGTATCGTGACAACCCGCTTCGCGCAGATAATGCGCTTCGAGCGCCATGGTGTAGACCACATAGACCGCGATGCGCGGGTCGGCAATCGAAATCTGCGCCACCGAGGCGAAGCTTTCGGGCGCCAGGTCCAAAAGCACCTCGGCGTCCATATCGAGCGCGCGCGAAAGCGCGTCTTCG
This sequence comes from Slackia sp., assembly GCA_029266945.1. Classification (GTDB taxonomy): domain Bacteria; phylum Actinomycetota; class Coriobacteriia; order Coriobacteriales; family Eggerthellaceae; genus Slackia. The sequence continues at coordinate 49,863 of JARIED010000005.1, forward strand.
AGCGAGTCGGCCGCTTCTTTCGGATTTCGCTTCTCTCGGTCCATACTGCGTTTGATGCCGTCGACGAACTGCATGATAAGACGCATCAGATAGTCTTGCTGCAACATCAGCTACGATTCACCCCCACATGGTCGAATGCACGGTCGGTTGCCTGGCGGCCTTTCGGCGTGCGCATAATCAGGCCTTGCTGGATAAGATAGGGCTCGTACACGTCCTCGACCGTATCGGGGTCCTCGGCCAAGGCCGATGCGAGCGTCGACAGGCCCACCGGCCTTCCGCCGAACGACACGCACAATAGCTCGAGAATCTTGTTGTCCAAGGCGTCGAGCCCCAGGGAATCGACCTCGAAAAAGCTCAGCGCGCGAGCGGCGGTGTCCTCGTCGATGTCGCCCGTGCCGCGCACCTGCGCCCAGTCGCGCACACGTTTGAGCAGGCGATTGGCAAGACGCGGAGTTCCGCGGCTGCGACGCGCGATTTCGAGCGCGCCCTCTTCATCCACCTTGACGCCCAGGATGCCGGCCGAGCGCTTCACGATCGAAGAAAGCTCTTCAGGCGTGTAGTAGTCGAGCCTGAAGACGATGCCGAAGCGGTCGCGCAAAGGACCCGTCAAAAGCCCGGTACGCGTCGTGGCGCCGACCAGCGTGAACTTCGGCAGGTCAAGCCTGATGCTGCGCGCCGCGGGACCCTTGCCCACCACGATGTCGAGCACGTAGTCTTCCAAGGCAGGATACAGGACCTCTTCGACCTGGCGGTTCAGGCGGTGGATTTCGTCGATGAACAACACGTCGCCATCTTCGAGATTGGTCAGGATCGCGGCCAAGTCGCCCGGACGGGCGACGGCGGGACCGCTCGTGGTACGGATGTTGGCGCCCAGCTCGTTGGCCACCACGGCGGCCAACGTGGTCTTGCCCAGACCAGGAGGGCCGCTGAACAGCACGTGGTCCATGCATTCGCTGCGCTGGCGCGCAGCCTCGATCAGAATGGACAGGCTGTCTTTCACGCGCGTCTGGCCCAAATAGTCTTCCAGGCGCTTCGGACGCAGCGAGCGGTCGAGCGCCAGATCGTCTTCGATCAGCTCGGTGGCCACCATGCGCTCGCCCGAAACACGCGAGCTTGCGCCCGCGTCGAACACCATGCCTTCTATTTCGATATCGTTGTCCATGAGTTCCTTCACGCCTTACCTACGCCGCCCGCGCGGCCGCTTTCGATGCGCGACGCCGCGCGCCTATGCCGAGCCCAGCCGCTTGAGAGCATACTGCAGAAGGGCTCCTTCCGTATCGGCGGAATCGGGCGCGCCCTTCAAGGCCAGGTCGGCTTCGGCCGCCGAAAAACCCATGGCCAACAGCGCGTCGCGCGCTCCCTGCAGACGCTGGGACGCCTGCGCGAGCCGGTCGTCGAAAAGCGTGTCGCCCTGCATCTCGGCAAGCGAACCCTTCAATTCCAAGATGAGGCGCTGCGCGGTTTTCTTGCCCACGCCGGGAATGCTGGACACGGCCTTGACGTCCTGCGCCTGGATGGCCGACACCAGCTCTTCGGGCTTGAACGTGGAAAGCGCGGCCAAAGCGACCTTCGGCCCGACGCCCGACACGCCGATCAGGCGCAGAAACAGCGCATGCGCCTCCTGCGAAAGAAACCCGTAGAGAGCCATGGCGTCTTCGCGCACGGCCAAATGGGTATACACCATGACCTCGCCGCCGCGCTCGGGCAGGCGCGCCAGGTCGCGCGCGGGCATGCCGACCGAAAATCCCATGCCGTTGACTTCTATGAACGCCGCCTCGGGCGTATGGCCCGCCACGCGGCCCTTCAGAAACGCGATCATGACCGGCTCCTTTCTAGCGCATGTCGCCGTGCGTCACATAGCAGATGGCCGCCGCCAGCGCATCGGCCGCATGGTCGGGGCGGGGCAGGTCTTCAAGTCCCAGAATCTGGCGCACCATGTACTGCACCTGGGCTTTGTCAGCCGTGCCTTCGCCCACCACGGCCAGCTTGATCTGACGTGGCGTGAACTCTCCCACGGCAAGCCCGTTCTGCGCGCAGGCAACCAGCGCCGCCCCGCGCGCCTGGCCCGTATCGAACGCCGCCGTGACGTTCTGCCCGAACCAAACGGTCTCGATGCCGACGCACGACGGCTCGAAGCGCCGCGCGACCGCATCGATCTGCTCGTGTATCTTGGCAAGGCGGCAGGAAAGGTCCATGCGCGCGGGCGTGGAAACGCAACCGTACGCGCGACACGTCAGGCGCGAACCGACCTGTTCGATCACGCCCCAGCCCGTATTGGCCAAGCCTGGATCGATACCCAGAATGGTCCGTGAAACCGTACGCGCCATGCCCGCCCTTCCGCCTACCGAAAGCGCGCCGCGAGACGCGCTTGAAAACTATCAAACGTCTGTTCGATATTACACCGGAAACGCCTGTCGCTGCATGACAATTCGCGCATTCGATCGAGGCACACAAGGCATGAGCCCCCACGAAAATCGCCGCCATGCAAAAAGCCACCCTGCGCAAAGCAGGATGGCTTCCATCTCATCGTCGCTCATCGGAGGCATCCGCGACGCATTCGGCAATCGCAGACGCAGGACCATCGAACTCGACCGGCGCGTCGGCCTGCGCCGCAGGGCCTTCGACCCGGGCATCGGCCTTCTCGCCTTCCCCATCGGGCAGCGCATCGGGGCGCTCGCCCTTCTTGCCCTTCGACGACCCGTCGCCTTTGAAGGTCTTCGTGCGCTGGATCAACACCGCGCCGATCAAGAACGGCATCCAGAACACCAGGCCGCGATACACGAGCACCGCCGCCATGCCCGCCGCCGAATTGATGTCGTAGGCGCTGAACAGCACCATGACGCCCGCCTCGACGAAGCCGACGCCCTGCGGAACGGGAGAGATCATGGCCAGCAGCGTGGCGATCACGTATCCGCAGATCAGCGCTTCGGGATTGGTGATATTGAACGCGAGGCCCACCAGGCAGAACGCCGCAAGCTCGCACGTGCTGGCGGCGATCGAGCATCCGAAGGCCTTCGCCGCCGTTTTCGGATTGCCAGCGATCGTGCCCGCGGCATCGCCGAACGAAGAGACGGCGTGAACCGCCCACGGAGCGAGCGGCTTCCTGTTGAACTTGGACAGAATCCTATTCACCAGACGCTCGATCGGACGCAAGAGGCCGATCAGCATCTGGGGGCTTTTGCGGCCGATGAACATGATGCCGCCCATGAAGCCAACCATGACCACCACCACGAGGCCCGTCAGAAACCACGCGGGACTCAAATTGCCCGTGACCTGCAGGATGATGAATCCCACGATCATGATGGTCATGAAACCCGACTCGATCGTCATCTGCATGAGCAAGGCGGCCGACATGGCCTTGCCGCCGGGAATGCCGCGGCGCCTGGCGTCGTCGACCACCAACGTGGCACCCGCCATATTCAGCGACGGCGCGATCGTGTTCATGAAGAATGTGCCGAATACCAGGGGCAGCGTCTCTTTCGGCCCCATCTTTTCATCTACCGCGGCAAACGTGAAATGATACGACCAGCTTTGCGCGTAGTATTTGCCGAGCTGCGTCAAAATGGCGGCCACGAGCGGAATCACGGCGCCGCGCTTCATGGTCTCGACCAGCTCGACCAGCTGATCGCCCCTCAGGAGGATGAACGCCAAAACGATGACGATGACGAACCCGACGAGAAGTTTTTGGATGCTCGGCTTCAAGGCGAACCAGCTTTCCTATCGAACGGCCGGCGAAAACGCCGCCGGCGAATGGACGGCCGCGAAAAGCGCCGCATGCCTACGTGTCGAAACGCGGCCTGGGCCGTGCGACGGCGTGATTATACTCCGCGAACGCACGGGGCCGCCCCAAAGCGGCCCATCGTTTCGTATGCGGCACGCGAACGTCACCGTTTCGCGACAAAGAGCGCCCCGTTCGCAAGAAACGTCAAGAAAGGTTTTCGGCACCCTCGAGCACATCGCAATACACGTCGTAGAAACGGGGCCCCAAACCGAGCGCGAACGCCTGGTCGACCGCCCATACGCGCTCCGCATGTTCCTGCGAAGACTCTACGGATGCATCGGCACAGCATGCGACCAAATCGGCGTTTCGCGCATAGAAATCAAACGCCTCGAGACTCATTATCTCCGCACGAACCGCGCGCGCCGTCTCCTCGTCCACGCTTTTACGAGCGCAGAAATACGTCGGCAGAAGAAGCGGACCTTCCGCAAATGTCCCATGGACCCGCCGCACGCCGTCGGCGCGCAAACCGTACAGCGACGGCGCGATCGATACATCGACGGCGCCCATACGGGCAGCCTGAAACGCCTCGATCGGCATGTCCGTAACGCGGCATTCCTCCAAAACATGACGCGCCGCCTCTTCCCCGTAGCGCTCCCATACCGCTTTGACCACCGTTTTCGCGGCAGAATTGTCTATGCCGCCGAACGAGACGCGGCATTGATCGACCGCTTCGATCAACGACGCCCCTTCGCACGAAACGCTCCCGTACGCTGTCATGGGGATCGCGACGAAAGGCAGCAGGCCATCTCCCCGACGAGACGCACGCACGATCGGGGTGTTTTTCAACTCCATCCACGACGAGCACGGATGGCACGGACCGAGCTTCGCGGCGATCAGCGCGTTCTCGAACACCTCCAAATCGGCGGAAACCACGATATCGGGAAGCAACGCATCTTCGTCGCGCAGATACGATGCCATATGGCGGCCGTAGCCCATGCCGAAGCATGTCACGCGAAGATCGATGCCTTGACGCGCCAGGCGATCGCGCGCCCGGGCTAGATGCTCCTTCTCGAAATTGTGCATGACGCAGATATGGCTCCAATACAGCTCGACCGTACGCATAGACATCATGCGACCTCCTCGCCCTCGCGCAGCGCGCGTTGCAACGCGCGCTGCCTACGATACTGTTCGTCGAGCGCGCGATACGCCTCGCACTCGCGCGGGCTGCGCGCCCTGACGCAGGCGACCGACCCTTCTTTCATGACGATGCGCTCGTGCGCCATCAGCGCGGTATGGGGATCGTGCGTTACGGCAAGCACCAGCTTCTCGGCGCCGCAAAGCGCCGAGAGCGCTACGGCCTTGTCGATGCCCGCGTTCTCGATCTCGTCCACCAAAACGACGGGGCTGTCGCAGACCAGAGCGACGTCCGCCGTCATCAACGCGCGCGATTGACCGCCCGAAAGCAGGTTGAGCTTCGATTCTTTGAGCACGCGCTCGGGCGTGATTTCGTTAGCAAGCGCCACCACGTCGTCGACGTGAACCTCTTTGCCGCGGCAGCGCGCATGCATAGCGACGAACTGCTCGACGGTCGCATCGAGCACGAACCGCATATTCTGGCCAAGATGCGCTATGGACGACCGCTCGAACGCCGAACGCTCGGCGTAGTCGAGTTCCTTGCCGTCCACCAGCACCTTTCGCCTCGTAGGCGAATCGCCCACGCAAAGCTGCTCGATATCTTTGACGAACCGGCTCTTTCCCGACCCGGTATTGCCGACGATCGCATACATCTTGCCCATTTCAAGCTCGATCGATCCGAAGTTCTCGGCACGGCCGCGCTTGTCGGTACCGGCCATGACGGTGATAGACCTCATCGTGCAGCCTCCTCGAATTCCATTTTCCCTACGACGCCCTGCTGGAACGCCGAGCCGACGCGGCATTCCCCGACGCAATACGAGCACACGCCCGCAGGCATCGCGTGACGCAATACGTCGCCTTCGTACGTCCCGACGGCAGGCGCCGCCTCGATGTAGCGGGAAAGCGCCTGAACGCCGTAGCCCGCCAAAGCGTCGACCGCGAATACTTCGGCCCCGGGATTCACATCGGCCACGGCGCGACACACGATTTCACGCTCTGCCTGAGAAATCATGTCGACCTTCGTCAATACGACGAAATCGGCCTGCGAAAGCATCGGCCCCAGATGGCCGGGCGCCTTGCAGCTCGCCGTGGCATCGACCACGCATCCGGCGACCATCGACCGCGTAGCGGGCGAGCAACGATTGCAAAGGCCCGCCGTCTCGACGAACAGCACGTCGCTTCCCTGGCCATCGGCCCACGACCATATCTCGGGAATGTTCGACACGAGATAATGATCGGGGCATATATCGGCGCTGATGCCGGCAACCGTCGGCACGCCGAGCGCACGAAACGTCTCTTTGTCCTCGTCGGAAACGCAATCGATCTTGCATACCGCCGAAGCCAATCCCCTTTCACGCAGACAATCGACCACCCACGAAAGAACCGCGGTTTTGCCGACGGCCGACGAACCGCTGAAAAGAACGATTTTGCGCATAAGCGCCTCACTCTCGTTTTCCGTACGCCGCAAAATATGCGCCCGACGGCATATCTTGCGGCCCTCTCCGCATTCGCCCAGCATCGCCGCAAGGACCTTTCCCGTCAGTCCCGAATGGGACGAAATGGTAAAAAAGTTTCACTAAGCTAACACTTCTCGCGTACAATGCAGCTGCAAAACAGACACGAAGAAAGGAGGAAGCCTCGTGGATCGAGCCACCGCTCGCGCCATACACGCATCGCCGCTATTCGCGGGAACCCATTTCGACGAATCGGCTATTCGGACCGAGACGCTTCGCAAGGGACGCCTGCTCGATGACATGCGAGGGTCGTGCGCCTGCGTCGGCCTGGTCGTCGAAGGAGCGATCGACGTATACAGCGTCGCCGCCGACGGCTTCGAGGTCAAATTGGCGGAACTGGGCATCGGGGATTCATTCGGCATCTGCAACCTCTGCTCGGAACGCGCCTTGCCGACGGTCCTTCGCTGCCGCACCGCCTGCCGCGTCATGCTCGTGCCGAAGGCTCGATTCATGGCCATGATGGAATCCGATGCGGAGCTGGCGCTGCGTTACGCACGCGTCTGCAACGAAAAGATCGCATTCCTGATCGGGCGCATCGAAGAGCTCGCGCAAGCCACATCCGCCGTGAAACTCGAAACCTACCTTTGCGAACATGCCGACGAAAACGGCATCGTCCGCATCGAAGGAACGCGCGACGACCTGGCCCGCTATCTCGGTATTAGCCGTTCCGCGCTTTTCAGGCAGATCGCGAGGCTGAAAGAAGAGGGAGTGGTATGCTCGCACGGCCGCGCGCTGCGTCTATGCCGCGCGCCCCGCCTGCCACGATCGAACGAGGCGCACTGACACGATGCGGGCCTACGGCCCGTCTGCCTTTTCGACGCGACTGCGCGCCGTCTATTCACTGAAAGGAAATCGTCCATGAACAAAAAACTCGTCGCGCTTCTGCTCGCAGGAGCGCTCGCGCTTGCAGCCCTCGCAGGCTGCAGCACGCAGGCCGCCGACCAGGGCCCGGCACAACCCGAAAGCCAGGCGCCCGCCGAATCGGCCGTCGTCAACGCCGCAGCATTGAAAGGCCCCACCGCCATGGGACTCGTCGGCTTCATGAACGACGCCGAAACAGGCGTCGCCTCCGATAACGACTACCGATTCTCCATCGCGGCATCGCCTGACGAGCTGGCGCCGCAAATCGCCCAAGGCGCGCTCGATATAGCCTGCGTTCCCGCAAACCTGGCATCGGTGCTCTACAACAACACCGACGGCGGCATCCGCGTCCTGGCCCTCAACACGCTCGGCGTGCTGTATATTTGCGACCGCAACGAATCGATCGGAAGCGTTGCCGACCTTGCAGGAAAGACCATCTACGCAAGCGGCAAGGGGTCCACGCCCGAATACGCCCTCAACTACATCCTCGAAGGAAACGGCCTGACCCCGGGCGTCGACGTGACGATCGAATGGAAGAGCGAGCATGCGGAATGCGTGGCCGCCATGGCGCAGGACGAAAACGCCATCGCCTTGCTGCCGCAGCCCTTCGTCTCCGCCGCCCAGCTGAAAGACGAATCCATCCGCATCGCGCTCGATCTGACCGAAGAATGGGACGCCCTGCAGTCCGGCGCGAATGAAAGCTCGCTGATCACCGGCGTCGTGGTTGCACGCGCGGCGTTCGTCGACGAGCATCCCGAAGCCGTCGCGGCCTTCATGCGGCACTACCGCGACTCCGTCGCGTTCGTCAACGACGACGTGCAAGGAGCAGCGGAACTGGTCGGCTCATACGACATCGTGCCCGCCCCCGTGGCGCAGAAAGCCATCCCCGCCTGCAACATCGTCTGCATCGAAGGCGACGATATGAAAACCCGTCTTTCCAGCTACCTCGAAGTGCTCTTCGAGCAGAACCCCAAAGCCGTCGGCGGCGCGCTGCCGAACGACGATTTCTATTACGCGGCCTAACAACGCAGGCTCGAACGGACGGACGGCTTCGGGCCGCCGGCCGTCACGGAAACGACATGCGGCCGTCGGATTCCCGCCCGTTTAAGAAAGGAGGGGCATGAGCGCCCAAACATCCCGATCGCGCCTGAAAGCGTGGGCACATCGGCTCTGGCCCGTGGCATTCTGGCTTGCCGTGTGGCATATCGCCAGCGTAGCCGTGGGGCACGACATCCTGCTCGTATCCCCTCTCGATGCGGGCGAGCGCCTCGTCGAGCTGGCAAGGGAGGGCGACTTCTGGCTCTCGATCGGGCTTTCGCTTTCCCGCATCGCCGCAGGCTTCGCCTCGGCCCTGACGGCAGGCACCCTCTTGGCCGCCGCATCGGCGCGCCTGCCCCTCGTGCGCGAATTGCTCGCGCCCCTCGTGACCACGATCAAATCGGTTCCCGTGGCATCGTTCGTCATCTTGATTTTGATCTGGGTTTCGTCCGACCGACTTTCGGTGGCCATTTCGTTTCTGATGGTGTTCCCCATCGTCTACACCACGATGCTCGAGGGCATCGAGCGGACCGACTCCGACCTGCTCGAGATGGCAGACGTCTTCGAGGTCGGCCGTCTCGACCGCCTGCGCTTCATCTACGTCTCGCAGGTGCTGCCCTACTTCCAAGCCGCCTGCTCGCTCTCGCTCGGCATGTGCTGGAAAGCGGGCATCGCCGCCGAAGTGATCGGCCTTCCTGCCGCATCGATCGGCGAGCATCTCTACGAAGCGAAGGTCTATCTGGCCACATCCGACCTGTTCGCCTGGACGTTCGTGATCATCTGCATCAGCATCGCAGGCGAAGCGCTGTTCACCAAGCTCGTCGCGACCGTCGTACGCGCGATCGAACGAACGTTGTAAACACGGACGGCGCCCCGCGCAGGGACGCCGTCGATACGAAAGGAGGCGCTATGGACGAACGCCGTCTTCGCGAAACGCCGCGGCAAGCGTGCACCGAAGGCGCCGTGGCGCTTGAGCACGTCGCCAAGCGCTACGGCGAGCACATCGTGTTCGACGATGCGAACGCTTCCTTCGCCCACGGACGCATCCATGCGATCATGGGCGCGTCAGGCCAAGGAAAAACCACGCTCCTGCGCCTGGTCGCAGGCTTGGAGCAGCCCGACGAAGGACTCATCGAAGGCATGGCGGGCCTACGCCGCGCCGCCGTGTTCCAAGAAGACCGCCTCTGCGAGAACCTCAGCGTGGCAGCGAACGTACGCATGCCCCACCCCGGCCTGAAAGGCGCCGAAAAACAGGCATTTCTCGAGCGCTGCGAGGCGTTGCTGGCCGCCATGGCCATACCCGGCTGCCTGGCGCGACCGGTACACGAACTCTCGGGCGGCATGAAACGGCGCGTGGCGATCGCGCGGGCCGTCATGGCCGAAGCAGACGTGCTGTTTTTCGACGAACCGCTTAAAGGGCTCGATCCCGCGGGGTCTGCGTTGGTCTTGAAGGCGATCGACCCGCTTCTCGACGGCAAGACGGTCTTTTGGTCGACGCATCGCGAAGAAGAGCTCGCACTGCTCGGCCGGCCGACGCTGCTGCGTATCGAGGACCTGAAACGAAACGGCGCCGAGGCCTGAGCCCCGGCGCCGTCGCGCATCCTACAGGTCGTCGACCAAGGCGGTCGACTTGGCATATGCGGTCGATTTCGCCTCGAAGAAGTCGGTCTTGACCATGTTGGCGTTGGAGTACTGCGACACCCAGCGCATGTTCTCGGGCTCCTGCACGTTGTCGGGGAACAGCGGCTCGTAGCCCAGGCTCGTCCAGCGCTGGTTGCCCAGATAGCGGATGTAATCGGTCACCATATCCTTCGTCAGGCCGGGAATGTCGTCGCCGATGACGTAATGACCCCAGGCGATTTCCTGACGCACGCCCTCTTCCAACATGGCACGCAGCTCGGCCACGTTCTCGTCCACGAACAGCGACGGTTCTTCCTTCTGCAGCTCCAGGATGATGTTGCGGAACAGCCACAGATGCGTGTTCTCGTCGCGGTTGATGTAGCGAATCTCCTGCGCCGAGCCCGGCATCTTGCCGTTACGGGCCAGGTTGTAGAAGAACATGAATCCGGAATAGAAGTACACGCCTTCCAGAATGAAGTTCGCCATCATCACCTTGAGCAGCGTGAACGGGTGCTTGTCGCGCTGGAACTCGTTGTACAGGTCGCCGATGAACGTGTTACGCGCAAGCAAGCGCTCGTCGGTGCGCCACTGGTACAGGATGTCGTTGCGCTGATCGGGCGAGCAGATCGTGTCGAGCATGTAGCTGTAGCTCTGCGAATGCACGCACTCCTGGAACGTCTGGATGTTAAGGCACAGGTTCACCTCGTTGGCCGTGATGTACTCGCCGATGGCAGGCAGGTTGGCCGACTGGATCGAATCCAGGAACACGAGGAAGGACAAGATCTTGTCGTACGCGGTGCGCTCGGCGGGATCGAGGTGCGGATAATCCTTCACGTCCTGGCCCAGGTTGATTTCCTCGGGGATCCAGAAGTTGTTCATGGCCTGGCGGTACCAGTCGGAAACCCAGGGGTACTTCATGTTGTTGAAGTCGTTGAGGTTGGTGGTGTTGCCGCCGATCATGCGGCGCTCGCGCACATCGACATCGCCCTGCGGATTGAACAGGGGTTTCTTCATCAACGATTCGTTCGGTTCTATGGTCATGGTCGTTACCTTCTTTTCTTATCGGAGGAACGGGGCGGCGCGGGCGAGACCGCGGCTCGAACGGTCCCGGGATTTCAGGGACAGCACGAAGGGCTGAGACGGGGTGCCTGGCGGCTTTTGCAGCGTCGATCCCGTTGCGTCGGCCGGCAGGCCGACGCAACCTAAGACGAGCAGCTTTCGCACTCTTCCACTTCGAGCGATTTGCTGCGCACGTAGTAGACCGTCTTCACGCCGCATTTCCACGCCTCATGATACAAGTCGAACACCTGGCGCATCGTGTAGTCGTTCGTGATGTAGAGATTCATCGACTGCGCCTGGTCCACGTGGCGCTGGCGGACGCCCGACGCGCGCACGCTCCACGTCTGGTCGATCAGATGCGCGGGCTTGTACAGCCAATACGTCGCAGGCGACAACTCGGGTGCGACGCGCGGCAGCATGCCTCCCTTCTTCTCTTCCAGGAAGAAACGGCGCATGATCGGATCGACGCCGGGCGTGGTGCCCGAAAGGATGCTCGTCGAAGACGTCGGCGCCACGGCCATGAGATACGCGTTGCGCATGCCGGCGGCGGCTTTCGCGCGCACGCTTCCCCACGCATCGGACACGTAGCCGCGCTTGTCGAAGTAGGCGCCCGTCTGCCAGTCGCTTCCCTCGAACACCTGATACGACCCCTTCTCGGCGGCCAGGTCGGCCGAAGCCTCCACGGCGCAGCGGTTGATGCGCTCGAACACCTCGTCGGCGAAGGCCAGATGCTCCTCGGATTCCCAGCGGATGCCGCGCGTGGCCAGCATATGGTGGTATCCCGAAACGCCCAGGCCGATCGAGCGATAGCGCTTGTTCGTGATGCGAGCGTACTCGAGCGCGTAGAAATTCAGGTCGATCACGTTATCGAGCGCGCGAACCGCCGTGCGTACCACGTCGCGCATGGCGTCCTCGTCTTCGACCGGCAGCCTTCCAAGCGAAAGGCTTGCCAGGTTGCACACCACGAAGTCGCCGGGGCGGGTGGTGGAAACCACCACGGTATCGCCCTCCGACGTACGGGTTTCCACCGAAACGCTTTCGACGGGCGCCATGTTCTGCGCGATTTCGGTGCACAGGTTGCTGCAATAGATGATGCCCGCCTGCGGGTTGGGGTTGGCGCGGTTGACGATGTCGCGGTTGAACGTGAAGGGCGTGCCCGTCTCGACCGCGCTCTTGAGCATCAGGCGCACGATGTCTTTAATCGTCATGGTGCGCTTCGGAATGCGCGGGTCGGCCACGCAGTCGAGATAGCGCTTCTCCCATTCTTCGCCGAAATAGTCCTCGAGCGCGTATCCTTTCACGGTCAGGATGTCGTGCGGACACATGAGGTGCCAGTCCTGGTTCATATCCTGGCCTGCCATACGCCAGAACAAATCCGGATAGCACACGGCCGGAAACACGTCGTGGGCCTTCATACGATCGTCGCCGTTGTTGGTGCGCAGCTGTAGGAATTCCGGCAGGTCTTTATGCCAGGCGTCCAGATACACCGCCGCCGCGCCCGCGCGCATGCCCAGCTGGTCGACGGCCACCGCCGTGTCGTTGATGATGCGGATCCAGCGGATGACGCCGCCCGCCGCGCCTTCGAAACCACGGATGGTGCCGCCCGTGGCGCGCACTTTGCCCAAGTACATGCCCATGCCGCCGCCGAACTTGCTCACCTGCGCGAAATTATCGATGCTGCGATAGATGCCTTCGAGGCTGTCGGGCACCGTGTCGATGAAGCAGCTGGACAGCTGATGATGCGGCTTGCGCGCATTCGACATCGTAGGCGTCGCCATGGTCACCTCGAGCTTGGAGAGCATATCGTAGAAGCGATGCACCCAGCCCATGCGGTCGTTTTCCTCGTCCATGGCCAGATGCAGCGCGATGCCCAGAAACATTTCCTGCGGGCTTTCGATCGCCACATGCTGGCGCGTGGTGATCACATAGCGCTTGATCAGCAAGTCGAGACCCGAATAGGCGAACAGTTCGTCGCGCTCAGGCACGATGAACGAAGCCGCCTGCTCGATTTCGGCGCGCGTGTAGCGCTGCAAAATATAGGCGCCGTACAGGTCCTGGTCGGTCAGCCAGCGCACTTTATCGTAGAAGGTGGCGATCCCGCGCGCGGCGCAGTCGACCGCAAGCATGCGACGGAACGAGAACGACAGCAGACGGGCCGCGATGAACTCCCACTGGGGCGCTTCCTGGGTGGTAAGCTCCACCGCGGCGCGCGTGAGGGCCGTCAGACGGTCATCGACCGACATGCCTGGCTTCACGAAGCTCTTGAACTTGGCGGCCAAGGCCGAAAGCGCGTAGGCGTCGTCGGAAAACTGCTTCTGGACGCGCGCCAAGCATTCGTCGAGCGAGGCCACGCCCGCCGTCGAAACGATGTCGGCACGCGCCGCGCGCAAGCGGGCGCGCTTGTCGCGATAAAGGATGTAGGCCTTCGCCTCGTCGAAATATCCCTGCTCCATCAGACTGCGCTCGACGATGTCCTGGATGCCTTCCACCGTGCGCACCTCGGCCGCGGCGATGGAGGTTTCGACCGCGGCGAGCAACGCCGACAGCTCGGCCTCCCCCGCTTCGCGGTCCGTGTCCGAAAACGCGCCTGCGATGGCCGCGACGATCTTCGAGCCGTCGTATGCCTCCGTCGCTCCGCTTCGTTTGACGATATCCATGTGTGCTCCCTTTCCGGCGCGAAACGCATGGCGGTCCGTTCCCCCTCCATGCGCCCCGTGCGGGCTCAATGCTACTTTTTCAGTAGCATTTAATCACAGCACGCGAGATTGCGGGAGAGACGATGCGAACAAGCGCAGTTTCGCCGGAAACGCGGACACGAAAAACGTCCGCCGACGGCAACGTCGACGGACGTTTCCGACAGGAATCCCGCTTACCTTTACGCGGCTTCGTTGAATCGGGCCGCCTCTTTATCGGTCTCTTCCTGCGAACCCGCATTCATCAGGTAGATGCCTACGACGACCAGGCCCAATCCCATACCCGTGAACAGGCCGAACGGCTCGTTCCAGACAAGGCAACCAATCAAAGTGGTCAACGCCGTGCCCGCACCGCCCCAGATGCCGTACGCCAAACCAAGCGGCACGGTCTTGAGGACGATGACGAAAATCGAGAACGACACCACATAGGCCACGATGGTCAAGGCCGCGGGGCCCAGCACCGTGAAGCCTTCGGAAAGCTTCATCATCGTGGTGCCGATGACCTCGAACACGATAGAAATGCTCAACAACACGTACGGCATGATTACACCCCCAGCTTCAACATGACCACGCCGCCGATGATGGCAGCCAGCCCCAAGCCCTTCTTCCAGTTGAAGGACTCCTTCCAGATCACGGTGCCCACGACCGCCGTCAATGCGATGCCCAGGCCCGTCCATGCCGCATACACCGGGCCGAGCGGCAGCTCCTCGAGCACGAGCGAGATCAGATAAAACGCGATGCCGTAGCCGAGCACCGTTCCGACCAGGGGGAGCTTGCGTTGGAAGCCGTTCGAGAGCTTCATCATGGAATCGCCGAACACCTCGGTGATCACAGCCACCCCTATCAACACATAGGGAATCATGGCGCCGTCCTTTCCTTATTCGCCTTTCGTCGCATGGCCGGCCGAACCCGCGAAAATCCGCGCAATCGCGCAGGCGGCAAGGCCGGGCTTCATGCGAAGCCGTCCGGCACCCGCCTTCGACGCGTATCGAGGAACCGTATATGGTCATGGATCGGGGCGCGACCGCTGCGCCCGTATCGGCGCTGTCGCGCACAGCTCAGCGCCTTCGTCTCATTGCTCGACCGATCATAAACTATGCCATAATGGCAGAGTCAATCGACATCACCGAAGAACGACCGCTTGTGAAGAATGCTCCACAAGCGCGGCGAAAGGGCCATCGTGAAACATAAGCTTCTCAGCATCGGCGAGGTCTCCCGCATGAAGGGCGTCAGCCCCAAATCGCTGCGCTATTACGAGCAGCTGGGCATCCTCGCGCCCGCCTACGTCGATCCGCGAAGCGGCTACCGCTATTACGCCATGAACCAGATGATCGTCGTCGACGTGATCGTCACCTGCATCGAGCTGGGCATTCCGCTCAAATCGCTGACCGACTACGTCGGAGAATCGGGTGCGCTCGACATCGGGTCGCTTCTGGCCGAAGGACGCACGAAGGCGCTCGAGAACCTACGGCGGGCGCAACTGTCGCTCACCCAGATAGACGGCTATCTCGAGGAGGCGGGCGAACAGGAGCGCCTCAAAGGCGGCGGCGAGCCCTACCTGCGCCAGGTCGCGAATCGCTGCATCCTCTACGCTCCGTGGGCCGAGTCCGCTTTCCACGCGAAGCGCTACCTGTACTTGACCACCGAGCTCTACGAATCGGCCGAATCGGCCGGCGTCATGCCGCTCTACCAATGGGGCATGGCGCGCAGCCCCCGCGCCGACGGAGCGAACTGGTGCGTCTTCGTGGAAGCGGCGATCGAAGACGACGCTTTCGCCGAACGCGTCGCGCGAGAGGGCGGACGCGAAGGCATCCGCCCGATCGAGGGCGCCGACATCTTCATTGCGAGCATCCCCACCGGCATCTATCGCGGCCTACGCGTGCGCGAAGCCGGATTCGAGCCGTGCTTTCGCTCCGTGTTCGACCGCGCCGAACGCCTCGAAGGCGCGATCGTGGCGGCCGAAGTATGGGAAGCCGAGATCCATCCCGCCGATTACGTGGTCGAACTGCTCGAACGGCAATAAAAAGCCGCCCGTCGCGATGACGGGCGGCTTCATGCATGCAAGGAACGATTCCGAGCCTACTCCTCTTCGAGAGCGGCGATGACCTCGTCGGTCATGTCCATGCTGTGATAGACGTTCTGGAGGTCTTCGAGCTCTTCCAGCTTGTCGATCAGGCGCATGACCTTCTTGGCATCGACAGGAGAAACCTGGGTCGGGGTGGAGGGCATCATGGTGAGCTCGGCACCCTTGGTCTCGACGCCGGCCTCTTCCAGAGCGGCCTTGACGGCCATCAGGTCGGAGGGGTTGGTGTAGACGATCCACTCGTCCTCGGCGTCTTCGTAGTCCAGACCGCCGGCCTCGGCCACGAGCAGCATGAACTCGTCCTCGTCGACCGCGTTCTCCTTGTCGGCGACCTTCTTGTCGTCGGACTTGATGATCTTCTCGACCATGATCTGGCCCTTGCGGTCGAACTGGAAGGCGACGCAGCCGGGAGTGCCCAGGTTGCCGTTGGCATGACGGAACGCGGCGGACACATCGGCGGCAGTGCGGTTGCGGTTGTCGGTCAGGGCCTCGCAGTACACGGCGACGCCTGCGGGACCGTAGCCCTCGTAGGTCAGGGTCTCGTATGAAGCGGCGTCTTTGCCGGTGCCGAACGCCTTGTCGATAGCGGTCTTGATTTTATCCTTCGGCAGCGAGTAGCCTTTGGCCTTCTCGATAGCGGCGGCCAACGAAGCGTTGTTCGCCGGATTCGGGTCGCCGCCCTCCTTCGCCGCAACGGTGATGTTACGGGAAAGCTTGCTGAACAGCGCGGAGCGCTTCGCGTCCTGCGCGGCCTTGCGGTGTTTGGTGGTTGCCCATTTAGAGTGACCGGACATGCTTGCCTCTTTCTAGCGTTCGAACGTGCACGTTGTGCGCACAGGGCGCGTATCCGTGCGTCGCGTGCGTCTTGAGAAAATACCGCGCGATAGTTTAGCGCATAATCCCATGCGGCGTAAAGAAAGGCGGCCCCGATATCACAGAGCCCCCATGCCTGGAAAACGCGGCGCAATCGAGCCCGCAGCCGCCGCCGCGCGCTCGCGGCACGGCCGTTTCGGGCGAAGCGCCCCTTCGGATTCATATGAAGCCTTGGCCTTCAAGTCTGAAGCGCAGGCCTCGCCAGGCTAGCGAGCGCCCTCGCGCTCGGCCTCCTCGCCCTGATGGGCTCGGTACGCCTCGGCGTCGATGCACACGGCGACTTCGCTTCGGTCGCCGCTCGCCATGACCTCTTTGGTCTCGGCGCGATCGGCATGGCCGAAGCTCTCCATGACCTCCATGCTGCTCAGGCGCGACTCGGCGTCGGCGACGGACATGTTGTCGTCTTCGCCCGGGTTGGCCACATAGAGCACGCCGCGCTTGGCGTCGGAACGCGCGCCGACGAACAGGAACAAAAAGCCGATGATGCCGGCCAGCGTGGAAGCGCTGAGGATGGCGGCCTTCGCCGACACGATGAACGCCTCGTTATCGAACGCCAGGTTGGCGACGAAGATCGCCATGGTGAAGCCGACGCCGCCCAAAACGGCCGCGCCGATCATGTGGTGCCAGTTCACGTTCGCAGGAAGCGAAGCCAGACCGGTCTTGACCACGATGAAGCTAAACAGCAGGATGCCGATGGGCTTGCCGAGCAGCAGGCCGAAGAACACGCCCGTGAACACCGGCGAGCCGAGCATGGCGGACGGGTCGGCGGTGGCCAGATGCACGTCGGCGTTAGTCAGCGCGAACAACGGCAGGATCGCGAAGTAGACCCACGGATAGAGCTTGTGCTCGAGCCTGGTAGCGGGAGGAATAACCTGCGCGGCGATGGCGGACAGGTTCTTCACCTCGCGCATGTAGTCCTTCTGGCCGATGACCGGCTCGTCGGGACGATACGCCTCGTAGGCCTTGCGGATCTTCTTATCGGACCAGGCGATGAAGCCCTTCAGATTGATGCGCGAGCCGGACGGGATGGAGAAGGCCAGCAGAACGCCCGCGATCGTGGAATGCACGCCGCTCATGTACACGCAGAACCACAGCACCACGCCCACC
Organism: Slackia sp.; assembly: GCA_029266945.1. Taxonomy (GTDB): domain Bacteria; phylum Actinomycetota; class Coriobacteriia; order Coriobacteriales; family Eggerthellaceae; genus Slackia. The sequence goes on from JARIED010000005.1 coordinate 67,566, forward strand.
AGCAGATACGGCACGAGCGAGTACATGTGGGAGCGGTTCATGAACACGAGCACCACCATGACGCCCGCGGCGGCGGCCAGCCAGCCGATGCTGGGCGTCTGGCCGTAGAAGATGGCGATGACCAGGATGGCGATGATATCGTCGGCCACGGCCAGCGTGGACAGGAACACGCGCACGCCGATCGGCACGCGGTTGCCGAGCAGCGCCATGATGCCGAGCGCGAACGCGATATCGGTCGCGGTGGGAACGCCCCAGCCCATGACGGTGTCGGGGTTGCTCATGTTGAAGATCAGATAGATCACGATCGGCACCAACACGCCGCCGCACGCCGCCACGATGGGCAGGAGCGCCTGGCGGATGTTAGTCAGCTCGCCGACGGTCATCTCGTATTTAATCTCGAGACCGACCAGCAAGAAGAAGATAGCCATGAGGATGTCGTTGATGACATGCGAGATGGACATGGTGTATGCGGTATCGCCCAGGACGAAGCCGACGTTCTGATGGATCGCATGCTCGAACGATTCGTAAATACCCGTGTTCGCGATGATCAGCGCGACGATGGCGGCAAGCAGCATGATGCCTGCGGCCTTCGTGGCCGAATGGGTGAACTGGATGATCTTTTTGTACCGGGCCTGGTGAGCGTGAACCTCGTCGATGAAGATCGAGGGTTCGGCGCCCGTAGGACGCTTTTCAGCGGTCATTTCCCCTCCTCCGAAATCTACCTTGGCGGCCGAGCCCGATCGGGCTTGCGGCCTACGACGGGCGTGCCCCGTGCCCCGCCGTCGAAACCCATCGGGAGCCGCAGGTCGAAAGCAAAGAAAAACAACCTATGACGAAGCGATGGAGTTGCCTATTATATCCCCCTGGTGTTTCGGATAGCGAAACTATGCGCTTCACGTTTCCGAACTGCCACGAAAACCCTACTGGAACCGCAGCATACCGCGGTCCGTCTTCGCCGAGGACGACACCAGACGAAACGACGCGCATGCTGCACCTCTTCAAGGAGGAAGTCGCCATGCACTCCGATATCATCATCACGAGCGAGCGCGTCTTCACGGGCGTCGAAGGATGCGACGAGGCACGCGCCGCGGCGATTTGCATCAAGGAAGGCCGCATCCAGGCCGTAGTCGATCCCGCCGAGGCCGACGCCTACCGCGGATCTGACACCCGCGCGATCGACTACGGCAGCGCCTTCGTCTGCCCCGGCCTGCACGACGCGCATCTGCACGCCTTCCATTCCGCCCTCTACTCGAGCCCCTTGGCCGAAAGTTTCCTCGGCGAATCCGAGGCCGACTGCGTGGCGCGCCTCGAGCCGTTGGCGAAACGCCGCCCGACCGGCTGGCTTCTCGCCCAGGGCTGGCGCGAATACCGCTGGAAGGTCCCCACGATGCCCAGCAAGCATTCGCTCGACGAGGCCTACCCCGACCGCCCCGTGGCCCTGTATTCCGGCGATGCGCACACGCTGTGGCTCAACTCCTGCGCGCTGGCCGAGCTGGGCGTGACCCGCGACAGCGTGCCTCCCGTGGGCGGCAGCTATGACAAAGACGACGAAGGCGAGCTCACCGGCATCGTGCGCGAAGCGGCCGCCATGGAGCTCATGCCCCGCATCGTCGCCTCCTTCACGATCGACGAGATCGCCGACGCCTACCGCGGCTTCCTGGCGCGCCTGGCATCGCACGGCATCACCTCCGTGTGCGACGTGAGCCTCATGGCGCAGCCCGGACTCGACTTCGTGCGCGACGACGTGTACGCGGCGCTTGAAGAAGCGGGCGACCTCACCGCGCGCGTGCACCTGTTCCCCACCCTGCTCGACGACATGGGCCGCTTCGAACGCATGCGCGAAACCTACCGCGGCCCGCTGCTGAACGTCGGCGGCTTCAAACAATTCTTCGACGGCGTCTCCAGCCAGCACACCGCCTACCTGCAGGCCCCCTACACCAACGCACGCTTCGAAGGCGACCGCGGCCAGACCACGGTGCTGTTCTCCACGATGCGCAACCTGGTGATGAAAGCCGCCGAGAAAGGCTACCCCGTACGCATCCACACGATCGGCGACGAGGCGATCCACGAAGCGCTCGACATCTTCGAAGAGGCTCTCGAAACCTACGGCGCGCCGCGTTTCGGACGCAATTCGCTCGAGCATCTGGAGAATTTCCAGCCCGACGACATCGCCCGCCTCGCCCGTCTGGGCGTGGTCGCATCGGTCCAGCCGCCGCACATCACGCTCGACCCAGGCGGCCCCGAGCGCGACCTGGGACCGATGCGCTGCCAGTACATGTGGCCGTTTTCGACCCTGCTCGAAGACGGCGCGACGCTCGCCCTGGGCACCGACTCCCCCGTGGTCGACGTGGATTCCCGCGGCGTGCTCTACACTGCCGTGACCAGGCAAGACGCGAAAACCCACGCCCCCCAGGACGGCTGGCTTCCCTCCGAGAAGATTGGCATGGCCGACGCACTGCGCGCCTACACCGCAGGCTCGGCCGCAGCGGCCAACGACCCCGATATCGGCACGCTCGAAGCGGGCAAATGGGCCGACATCGCGGTGTTCGACCTCGACCTGCTCGGCGAGGAAGCGGCACACGAGCCCGAACGCATCCTCGACATGAACACGGTCGCCACCTACGTGGCGGGCCGCGCGGTCTACGAAGCGTAGACGTCGAAAATGAACCGGACCCAAAACACCGGCGACGCCTCGAACGGGGCGCGCCGGCGTTTTTCACGGCCGTCGCACAGACACGCCCGGATGCGTTTCCAAGCCCGTCTTGGACATGCCCGGATGCGTGGTTAGACCCACTTCGACAAGATGGCAACGCGGCTGCTCCACGACGCGAGAAGTGCGCTACCATGGAGCCAGAGCATAGTTCATCCAGCTACGAAAGGATGGAAAGCATGGATATCAAAGTCATTGGCCGCAAAGTCACCGTCACCGAACCGTTGAACGCCTACGCCATCGAAAAGATCGGCAACGCCACCAAAGTCCTGAGCATCGATATCCCCGAAGCCGAGGTTGTGCTGCGCGTCGAGAAGACCCGCGCCGTCCCCTGCATCTGCGAAGTCACGCTGCGCCTCAAGGGCCACACCATCCACGTGGAAGAGCATGAAGAGGATATGTACGCCGCGATCGACGTGGCCGCCGCGAAGGTCCTGCGCCAGCTGCGCAAGTATAAGACCCGCGTCATCGACTACCGTATGCGCGAAACCCTGAAGGACACCGCCCCGGCAGAGGCCGGCGCCACCGACTTCGACGAACTCATGGCCGAGCTTTCCGCGGACGAAGAAGTGGTCCGCGTGAAGGAGATGGACTTCGAGCCCATGACCGAGGAAGAGGCCCTCATCCAGATCGACCTGCTGGGCCACGATTTCTTCGTCTACACCGACCGCGACACCAACGAAGTCAACGTCATGTATCGCCGCACGGGCGGCGGCTACGGCCTGCTGAAGCCGAAGGCCGAATAGCACGACGAACGCGCCATGCACGAGGGGGAGCATCCGCTCCCCCTCTTTTTTCTTTTCAGGGACGCAGAAGGCCCCGTAGACGCCGAGGGGCGCCGTTGCGCAGAAAGGCCCCGCAACGATCCCGCCTCCTGCGAGACGAGCGCTGCGGGGCCTTGAGGGCGCAGATGCCGGAACCCGACTAGTAGCGCGCCAGGAATTCCTTCGTGCGCTGATGCTGCGGGTTGTTCACCACCTGGTCGGCGAGGCCTTCCTCGACGATCACGCCGCCGTCCATGAACACGATGCGGTCGGCCACGTCGCGGGCGAACTGCATCTCGTGCGTCACGATGACCATGGTCATATGCTCGGCCGCGAGCTGCTTGATGACCTTGAGCACCTCGGCGGTGAGCTCGGGATCGAGCGCACTCGTGGGCTCGTCGAAAAACACCACTTCGGGGTTCATGCACAGAGCGCGGGCGATGCTCACGCGCTGCTGCTGGCCGCCGGAAAGCTGGCAGGGAACCTTGTCCTCGTTGCCTTCGAGGCCCATCTTGGCGATCAGCTCGCGCGCCTGGCGCTCGACCTCGGCCTTGTCACGCTTCTGCACGCAGACGGGCGCGTCCATGATGTTTTTGAGCACCGTGTAATGCGGGAACAGGTTGTAGTTCTGAAACACCAGGCCGAACTTCATCTTCGCGCGACGCAGCGCATCGGACTTGGCGTATTCGGCCTTGCCGTTATCGCCCGTGCTCGCCACCGTCATATCGTCGTAGCGAAGCTCGCCCGAATCGAAGGTCTCGAGCAGCGTGGCGCAACGCAGAAGCGTCGACTTGCCGCCGCCCGACGGGCCGATGATAGCCACCACTTCGCCCGGCATGACGTCGAGCGAGATGTCTTTGAGCACTTCGTTCTTCCCGAAGCTCTTCTTCACGTGCGCCAGGCGCACCACAGGTTTCTGATCCATGAGACAACTTCCTTATTCGACAGGCCTCGACCCTTAGTCGTGATAGTAGTTCATCTTCTTCTCGACGCGGTTGAGCACGACCTCCACCACGAAATTGAAGACCCAGTAGAAAATGGCCGCGAACACGAACGGCAGCATGGACACCTGCGAAGCGACGAGGGCCTTGGCCGAGCTGAACATCTCGCCGACGCCGATGGCGAATGCGAGCGAGGTGTCTTTGACTAGCGTGATGATTTCGTTGGCCATGGCGGGCAGGATGCGCTTAACGACCTGCGGAAGCACGATCTTGGCGAAGGTCTGCATGCGCGAGTAGCCCAGAACCTGCGCGGCCTCGAGCTGGCCCTTGGGTACGGACTGGATGCCGCTGCGATAAATCTCGGCGAAATACGCGGCGTAATTGATGATGAACGCCACGATGGTTGCGCTGAACTTCGACTCGGTGCTCAGTTCGATGCCGAAGATGTAATACGGGGCGAAATAGATGAAGAACATCTGCAGCATGAGCGGCGTGCCGCGCATGATCGAGATATAGAACCTGACCAGCAGCGCCAGCGGCTTGAATTTACTCATGCGGCCCAACGCCACGACGATGCCCAGCGGAAGCGATCCGATCAGGGTCAGGAAAAAGATCTGCAGGGTGACCAGGAATCCCGATCCAAGAATTCCCAGCATAGTACCGATATCCACGACAATCCTCTCTCTACAGCGCAAATCGCGGACGAGCGTGTGCTCGTCCGCGACGGTAATCCAGGTTCATTCTCCTAGGAAGTCTACCTGAAAACGGCTTTACTTGATGAGCCAGTTCTCAAAAGACAGGCCGTACTCGGAATATTTGTTGCAAAGTTCCTCGACCGTGCCGTCTTCGTACATGGCCTTCAGCGTCTGGCTGACTTTCTCGGCGGTTTCGGCGTTGCCCTTCTTGAAGCCGACCGCGTAATGTTCGGAGGAAAGCGTTTCGTCGAGCATGACGTAGGCGTCGGGCTTGGCGCTCATCTGGTACTGGGCGATGGACAGGTCGCATGCGACCGCGTCCACGGCGCCGGACTCGAGCTGCATGAAGGCGGTGTTGTACTCGCCGATGGTCTCGAGCTTGCCGAAAGTGGCGGCCAAATCGGCCTTGTCGCCTTCAAGCGCGTCGAGGGCGGCGGAGTCGACCTGGGTGATGACGGTCTTGCCCGCCAGGTCGTCAAGGGATGCGATGCCCTTGTCCTTCTTCACCACGACCACCTGGCCGTTGAGCATGTAAGGATCGGAGAAGGTGTAGCTATCCTCGCGGCCCTCCATGGTGAAGCCGTTCCAGATGCAGGAAATAGCACCGCTATTGAGCAAGGTGTCCTTAGCATCCCAATCGATGGGCTCGTATTTGACCGTCCAGCCGTTGCGCTCGGCCACCTCGGCGGCCAGGTCGAGGTCGAAGCCGGTGTAGTTGCCGTCGTTGCCGACGAAACCGTAAGGCGGATACGACTGGTCGAATCCGACGATGAACTCGGCACCCTCGGCGGATGCACTCTGGGGCTCGCTTTCCGTAGCAGCGCCGCCGCCGCAACCTGCCAGCACGACGGCCGACAGGGCCATTGCCGCCACGAAGGCGATGACCAAAGACAGCTTCTTCTTCTTCATTTCGTCACCCTTCTTTCTGAAACGCTTTCCTCATTATATTCCTCCGTCACTTTAGCATGCTAAAGTGCTTGGCTGGTAGTATAGCACAGCAGAGCGGTGAAGTGAACAGAGCACAAAAAAGCCCCCCGAAAGCGGAGGGCGGACAATACGCGCCGGCAAACGGGCGCTATGTATTCGAAAGCGCAGGGGAAAGGCACGGAAATGAAGGCATGCGGCAACCGGCCCCGACGGCCGGCGGAATTTCGCTCAAAAACCCGCCGACAAATACGAGGCGTAAAACGGAAGACGAGAAACGAGCACGCTCGAAAGCACAAGCACGCAGCCGCAAACATCGACGGCGCATGCCCTCCAGCCCGCCGCCTTCGCCGACTTGCGCTGCATGAGCCAACCAGCCAAAGCAAGCGCCGAAAAAGCGACGATCGACACGACATAGGAAGGCACGACGTCGGCGGCGGAAGCCACGTTGTTCGAAACCCCCGTCAAGAACAGCGCATGGCACGCCATCATTCCCGCCAGCAGAACGACGAGAGGCGGCAAGGCCTTGAGCGCGCATGCATGCCAGCGACCGGTCTCGGGACGAAACGCCCGCATTAGCGAAGCACCGAGCGACACGCCCCCCACCAGGGCGGCAAGCCCCAAGTTGACGGGTGCATGCCACGTATCCCACGAAGGCACCGTAGGCACCGAATACGCAAGCGCCACCATGGCGACCATCGCAGCACACGCGACAACCGACGCGACGGCGAGCGTGTTCGCGAGCCGGCGGCTATACGACAGCTTGAACGTGTAAAGCCAATACACCCCGGCCGCGAACAAGAATGCGACGACGGCCGTGACTTCATTGGATAGAGGAGAGCGCCCGATGCCTTCGACGGCATGCAGGGCGTTCGCAGGCGTTCCCAAATGCGTCGCCGACGCGATGAAGCCCGCCCAAGCAACAGCAAGCGGGACGATCAGCGCATGATTCATCCTATCGCGCACGGCCGCAGCCGTATCGCGATGCGCCAGAAGATACATCGTCGTCAACGCGAAGGCGACCGCGCCGGCGGGAGCCAACGCGGTGAACACCGCCAGCGAACCTCCGCTGAACCCCATGACCCTGCCCCCTATCTATAGATCCTGCGCGCGGCGGGCTCGATCGAAAGCAGCGCGCGCACGTCATCGAGCGTCGCCCCGCACAGAAGCGCCAGACCGCGATACGTCTCGGTGGCCGCCGCGGCGGCGAAGGCATCGAGAAAGCGGTCGGACCAGCACAGCAGATGGTCACCGAGCAACCCGCATAGAAGGTCGGGGCGCGCTCGCGCAACCTCTGCAGCCAGAATGAGCAGGCGCCCGAACTGGTCTTCCGGATCGTTTTCGGCATAAAGGCCGCTCACGGCATGCTCGCGCATCCAGTCGCGCAGAAGGACCCATGTGCGCCCGTACATCACTTTCTCGCGATCCATGTACACCGACCCCCACGGCGGCGCGGGGGAGAAGCCGGCTCCGCGTATGAGACGCGTGAATTCCTCTGACATCGCATCGGGAAACTCGTCCGTCCCGCGCGCGAAACGACAAGCGGCCTCCACGCGCTCCGATTCCTCTCCGAACGGCCAATCGAGCGCAATATCGATATCGCACAGCATTCCGAAGGCGCGAGCGGCGTCTTCTTTGACCGGATGAAACAAGAAGCAGGACCCGAGGATATCGGCACATGCCGCGAACGCCTCGAGAAACCCCTCGTCGCGAAGCATCGCCGCACTGCGTTCGGGGTCGCACACGCAATACGTCTTCTCTTGATACATGGTCCTCCTCCCATGAAGCCGCAAACGGCGCGGCCTATTCCCCTCCCAGGTCTCCCAGCTCGCGAGGGTTGGCGATCGCCCCCTCGCCGCGTTCGGCCGCAGCCGCCGCGGGCGACAAGAATATGAAAAGATTCGGCTCCGTATACGACGAATCAGGCAACGGAAGCACGTCGGATACGGCCCCGGAACGAAGCGACGCCATGTCGTCGGCATCGCCTGCGGCGAGCGCGCGCAGCGGGCAGGCCTCGACGCAGATGGGCTGCTTGCCCTCGGCCACGCGGCTCGAGCACCCGTCGCACTTCGAGCTTTGACGGGTGAATTCGTCGATCGACGGCGCATGGTACGGACATGCGACGGTGCAGTAACCGCATCCGATACATTTTTTCGCATCGACGCATACCAGATCGAGCTCGTTTTTGTGCATGGCTCCCGTCGGGCACACATGCACGCATTCGGGCCTGTCGCAATGATTGCAGGCTAGCGATATATGGTAAGCGTAAGAGGTGGACGTGACGCACCCGTCGGTGCCGGCTTCGCATGCTCCGCCCTCGTAATCGATGACGCGCCGATAGACATGCCCCGCCGCCAAGCCGTGATAATCGGCGCAGGCGGCCATGCACGTGCGGCACCCCGTACACCGCGCGTTATCGAAGAAGAATCCGCGCGCCAAAACCTCCCCCTTTCGACGCGAACAGCCGCCTTATTGTACGAAAAACGCCTCGCGCCCAAAAGCGCGAGGCGAAATCGCAGAAAGGCGCGCATCGCGATCGGACGAACCGAGCCGTCCGATCGCGAACCCGTCTAGATTTCCAGCTCGTTGGCCACGAAGCCCGTAGCGTCGCCCGGCTCCTTGGCGGCAGGGCACGCCTTGATGAGCAGGCTCGGAACCGTCAAGGACGGATCGGCCAGGGGCGCGATGCCGGCCACGGCGTCGGGATGGGCCGCCTTGAGCTCGTCCAGGTCGCCCCACTCGAGCGCGCGCAGCGGGCAGGCCTCGACGCAGATGGGCTGCTTGCCCTCGGCCACGCGGTCGCGGCACATGTCGCACTTCTTGGCCTTGCTCTCTTCCTTCACCATAATCGGCACGCCATAGGGGCAGGCGTCCACGCAGGCGCCATTGCCCGTGCAGGTGTCCTGGTTGATGAACACGATGCCGTCGTCGTCCTTCTCGATCGCGCCCGTCGGACACGCCGCGAAGCACTTGGGGTTCTCGCAGTGGTTGCACGCGTCGGAGACGTGATACATGAACGCGTCGCACGTCGCGGTGCCGTCGGCGCCGAGGGAGCAGTTTCCGCCCTCGTAGTCGAACACCCTGCGAAAGGCCACGTCGGCAGGCAGGTCTTTATAGTCTTTGCACGCCATCTCGCACGTGCGGCAACCCGTGCAGCGGGTGCTGTCGAAATAAAATCCGTAAGCCATTGCATTTCCCCCTTTAAGCCTTGACGACCTGGACGATCATGGTATGGGCGTTGCCGTTGCCCTTTCCAAGTGGCGAAGGCCTGTACGTGGTGAGCGTGTTCACGCATGCGCCCTCGTCGACCTTGTCTCCGAACATGTCGGCCTTGTGCCACGCGCCCTGCGGAATGCCCACGGTGCCGGGGACGATGCGGGACGTGACTTTGGCCTCGATGCGGATCTCGCCCGCGGGGCTTTTCACCGAGCACATGTCGCCCGAAGCGATACCGCGGCTCTCGGCGTCGGCCGGATTGATCCACAGCTGCTGACGCGCAACGGCCTCGAGTTCGGGAATGAAGCCGAACGACGAATGAGTGCGGCTCTTGTGGTGGAAACCGGAGCAGTACAGCGGGAACTCGTCAGTAGTGCTGCCGTAGCCCTGGAAGCCCGCGAAAAACATCGGGATCGGGTTGATGGCATCGCCGTCTTCGAGCTCCCAAGTCTCGGCGATTTCAGCAAGCTGCTCGGAATAGATCTCGATCTTGCCGGACGGGGTCGCCAACGGATTGGCAACGGGGTCGTCGCGGAAATTCTTCATGCCGATGGCGGTCGGAAGGGCGCGCTTGTACAGGCCCTGAGCCTTGATCTCGTCCCAGCTGGGCATCTCGGAATCCTCGGCGGCGCCCGCCTCATAGATCTCCTGGATCCACTGCTCCTGGGTCTTGCCCTCGGTGAACTGCTCTTTCATGCCGAACTTGTCCGCGATGTCCGCCATCACGTCATAGCTCGTGCGGCACTCGCCCGGCGCCTCCTGGGCAGGACCGCCCACGCACACGCCTGTATACCACTCGGTATAGCCGTTGGTCTTCATGTTGAGCTGCTCGGAACGCATGGCGTCGGGCAGCAGGATGTCCGCGTACTTGGCGGAGTCGGTCATCACGGTATCCCAAACCAGAATGAACTCGCACTTGCTCTCGTCGGAAAGGATCTCGTGCACCTTGTTGATATCGCCATGCTGGTTAGTGATGCAGTTGCCCGCATAGTTCCACAGGAACTTGATGTCATTGCTCAGCTGGTCGACGCCGGTGATGCCCGCATTGGTGGCGGTCATCTCTTTGCCGTGGTCGACGGCGTTAAGCCACTCGTAGCATGGGATGCACGCTTTAACGGGGTTCTTGCCGGACGGCAGACCGCCGACCAGCGAAACGGACGGCTCGGCCTCGCGCTGGCCGGTATTGGTGCCGGGAAGGCCGATCTTGCCGAGCAGAACGGGAATCATGCAAATCGCACGGCAGGTGTCCTCGCCGTTGGTGTGACGCTGCGGACCCCAGCCCTGAACCACGAACGGAGCCTCGGCGGCGGCCAAGTCGGCAGCAAGCTGGCGAATGGTGTCGGCCGGGATCTGCGTGATCGGAGCGGCCCACTCGGGGGTCTTCTCGACCATATCGTAGCCGGTGCCCATGATGTAGTCCTTGTAGGACTTATTCTGGCCCTTGGCGCTTTCAGGCATGCTCTCCTCGTCGTAGCCCACGCAGTACGTATGCAGGAAGTCGAGGTCGACCTGGTCGTTCGCAATGAACTCATGAGCAAGGGCGCAAGCCAGCGCGGCATCGGTGCCGGGACGAATCGGCAGCCACTCCTCGGGATGGCCCGAAGCGCTCTCGTTCATGCGATAGTCGATGTTGACGATCTTGCCGCCGCGGCCCTGAACGGCCTCGCGGACACGAGCGAAGTCCCACACGATATTGGCGCCGCCCATGCGGGTCTCGGCCGGGCTGTTGCCGAACATCACCACGAGGTCGGAGTTCGCCTCCGCCTCGGTCATAGAAGACGCGAACACGTCGTCGTAAGGCGAGCACTCTTCGCCGTACATATACGGAAGAGCAGCCGAAATCATGTTGGTGGAATAATCGTAGCCGCGCTTCAAATAACCGCCCAGAAGATTGAGCAGGCGCGAAGACGGATTGCCCGTCGCGGAATACATGCCCGTGGCATAGTTGACGTAGATGGCGTCGTTGCCGTAGGTGTCGATCGTGTACTTCAGCTTGTCGGCGATGGTCTGAACGGCCTCGTCCCAGCTGATCTGCTCGAACTTGCCTTCCCCGCGCTTGCCGACGCGCTTCATGGGATACAGCAGGCGGTCGGGGCTGTTCAGCCAACGACGCATAGAGCGGCCTCGCAGGCAAGCACGCGCCTGAAGGTCGATATCGCCCGTGTTATCGGACTCCATGTACTGGACCTTGCCGTCTTTGACATGCCACTGGAACACGCAATTGCCGCCGCAGTTGACGTTGCACTGGCTCCACGCGATCGTCTCTTCGACCGCTTCGGGAGCTGCGGCCTCTTTGCTTTTCGGCGCGCAGCCGAACATGGAAGCGCCGCCCAGAACACCCGCGCCGGCGATGGCTCCCGCGAAGGTGCCCTTCACGAAATTGCGTCGCGAAACGGGATGTCCTTCGATTTCTTTCACCATGATTCCCCCTCTCATCAAGGATCATTCCTTGAAACGGTGTGACGTGAATATACGTAAAACACCAGGTGAAAGCATCACACCTCACATGTGATTTCTCACACTGAGCCTCGATTCGCTTGCCGGGACGCCGTTTGTTCGTCACACTGATGCACGATATCGTAAAAAGGAGAGTCGTGAATCCCACCCAGCTTATACCGCATGCATCGAGCATCGGCTACGCGCTTTTCACCGTGATCAACGCCACGCAGATCTGGGGCGGCGTATTCCCGTTCCTTCCCAAAGACTTTCAGACCGACGAGGTGACGCTCACCTTCTATCTGGCGCAAACCATCGCATTCTGCACCGCATTCGTCGCAAGCACGTTCGGCTCGTACTACTTCCCCGCCCAAGCGCGCAAAATGCTCATTTCGCTCAGCGCAGGCATGGTGCTCGTCGGATCGTCATGCGTCATCGCCGCCATGTATATACCCGTCTACACCCTCGCCTTCGTCTTGGCGGGCGGCATATCGACGGGGGTCGGAACGGCCGGCTTCTTCATGCTTTGGCAACGGTACTTCTCGTCCATCGAAGCCGAAGCGAGCAACTATCGCCTCATCTTAGGAGCGGCGGCGGCATGCGCATGCTATTTCGCCCTTTACCTTATTCCCATAGCGCTTACCGCGTTTCTGATTCCCGTCGTGATGCTTCCCATATGCGCCCTCTGTCTCTCCCTTTCGGCGCGAGAAATGGATTTCGACCAGCCTATGTTCGAAGACGTGCCGCGCGAGCATCCTCAGGTTTACATGCAGGTCATCAAGGACTCGAAAGCCAGCGCCCTTTGCGTGGCCGCCCTCGCCTTCGCAAGCGGACTCGCGCGCGGCGTCGCCGTGATCAACCCGCAAATCTCGGACGTCGTGAACTTCGCCTCGATGGCGGGGCTTCTCCTTGCCGCCGCCACCCTGCTGGCGCTTTGGCTCACATCGTCCGTGCGGTTCGGACTGCGCACGGTCTTTCGCGGCGTATACCCCATCGTGATAACGGGGCTCTTCCTGTTCCCCTTCATGCAGAAGGTCGGCCTCAGCCTGTTCGCGGGACTGACCTATATGGCATTCTCGCTTGTGACGCTCATCATGATGATGCAATGCGCCCAAACCTCCCGCGACCGCGGAACCAACCCCGTATTCGTCTACGGGTTCTTCGGCAGCGCTGCCTACATCGCTCAAGGCGTCGGATTCCTTCTCGGATGGTTCGCCAACGACATCGAAATACTCGGCGTCGGCCAAACCGCGCTTCTTTCCATCGTGGCCGCATACGTGCTCGGCATGGCCCTCTTCGTCTCGACGAGCCCGAAAGGACACGATGCTCCGAAACGCATCGACCGCATCGAATTTCTCACGCCCCCGCTGGCGCTGCACAGAAAATCGGCATCGGCGGCGCCCGGGATCGGCGTCGGGAATCCCGATTCGAACGAAGATCCCGAAAACACCGACGGAAACGCAGCCGGCATTCGAATCGATGCGAATGCGACGAGCAAGAAGGCGCCGATGCGAAAACAGGAGCAAGGCACGACGACGAACCCCCGATCGGCGCGACGCTTCGAAGGAACCGACCACGTCATCACCGATCGCCTTTCCAAACAATGCATCGTCGTTCGCGAAAAACACGGACTCTCGTCTCGCGAAACCGAAGTCATGGAACTGGTCGCACGCGGCAAATCCATGGCTTCGATTGCCGAAGAGCTGTTCATTTCGGAAAACACGGTTCGCACGCACTGCAAGCACATTTACAGCAAGCTCGACATCCACTCCCGCCAAGAACTAAGCGATCTGGTATCGAACACAAAGCTGTAAAGGCATCGGGGAGGACTGTCTCGAAGCGCAGTCCTCCCCGATTTTTCCTACCTGGGAGCAAAACGGAAACGCGAGCAAGCCGGGCATTTCGTCCTGCCGGGCTCCGCCTTGAGCAAGCGCCCGCATTTCTCGCACGCCGACACATCGATAGGGTTGTATTTCACGGCGGGGACATCGGAGGAGCGCATATCGTCCCACCCGCCCAGATTCTGCTGAGGGCAGCTCATGTAGCATAAACCGCATTGCGTGCACCGGCTTGCATCATGCGCCAGATAGCGCGGCACGAAAGGCCCCTTGCCCGGTTCGCCTTCGGCAAGGCTCGAATCGTCTAGAGCCGCATCCGTCAGCGAGAGGGCGCCGTGGGGGCACATGTTCACGCAGATGCCGCAGCCTTTACAGGCTCCGTCTTCGACAAGCGTCTTCCAGCACAGCTCGATGCGTTTTTCCGCAGGAAGCGCCCGCGCGGCGTCGAGCAGCATCGTGCGAGAATGCGAAACGCGCGGCGCCTGGGAGGGGTCGGCCAGATGCACGGCGCCTTTTTTCAGGGCGTCCGCCGCCGTCGACAACGCGCGACGGCGTTGCACGCCCGCCGTACGCGCTGCCGCGCGTTCCGAGGCGATGGCCGCGGGAACGCGCGACATGATGCGCTCGGCGAACGCGGCGGGACCGAAAAATTCCTTCAGACGCGAAATCGTCCCTTTGATCTGCGCCACGGCGCAAGCACGCTCGCACGTCTTGCACGGCGCCGTTTTCAGCACCACGGGGACGGCCAAGGCGTAAGCGGCGACTTCATCCCAAGGAAGCGAGGCAAGGCACGCGACCGTCGCATCGGCATCGCCCTCGTAACGCTCGCACGCGATCACGACGCAGCCGCGGGCCGCAGAAACGGCGCTTTCCACCCGGGCGCATTGCGTCGAGGACGCATTGACGGCCTGCGTCGGACACGCCGTCACGCATAAGCCGCAATCGATGCAGCCGCGCCAATCGGGCATCGGCCCATGCAGCGAAAGCTGAGCAGGGCAGACCGCGCTGCACTCGTCGCACGGCGTTTTTTTCTGGATGTCGTTCAGGCAAAGCCCCTCGATACGCGTTGGGTGGTTTTCATGCATCCAATAGCCCACCGCATACAATGCCGCCTCGTCGGCGATTCCCATAGCCATTCCTCCCCCGTCTATGAAACCAGGGAGCAGTATAGCGTGCGCAGCACGCAGCGAAGATACGAACAGGAATCGAGGGCGGCGGAAACATGGGGAGCGTCGAAGCGCTCAAGCCGGCGCAGCACGCTACAGACTGATGGCGGCGCCGGGATTGTCGGGCACGGCGCCGATCAGAACCTGGCCGCAATCTTGCACGCGACCGGCCATTTCGCGCACGTCGTACCAGAACTGATCCTCATAGGTGCCCTCGTCGCTGATCACGCCGATGGTTTCCAAGCCGACGCCGCGCGCGTCGAAGACGGAACGGTACAGATGGTATTTCTGAGTGACGACGAAGCAGCTTTCGGCTCGGTACACGTTCGCCACGCGCCACATTGTGTCGTAGGTGTGGTATCCGCCCGGGTCGCAGCACACGTCGCTGTCGGGAACGCCGCGTTCGACGGCGTAGCGCTTCATGGCGGAAGGTTCGTCGTAGTTCGCCTCGCGGCCGTCGCCCGACATGATGATGGTCGACGCGAGCCCGCGATTGTACAGGTCGATCGCGGCGTCGACACGGTTTTCGAGGATAGGAGACAGCGATCCATCCGCATAGACGCTCGCTCCCAGCACGATGATGCAGTCGGCGCGCTCGGGCGCCTCGATGGCGAGGGCCTCGTCCAACGTATGGATATCGTCCCGCGAAGAAAGCACGACCCAGGCGTTCACGCCGATAAGCACTGCCAAACAGGCGATGGCCACGGCGCCGATGCCTTTGAAGAACCCTCGGATCAACATGCTCCCCTCCCCGGAGGCGCTGCCCCCGATCGCTTGCCCGGGACGACGCCCGGAAGCGCGCGAAAGACGGCTTTCGCGCTCGATTTCCAGACGTATCCTACCCCACCTTGCAAAACGAGCATTCGCATCCGTCGACCTCCACCAGAAATCGGTCGGGTCTGCAAGAATGCAACACAAAACGGGCGCCGTCCCGAAAGACGACGCCCGCGTCGAAAAGCCGGGCCACAGCGCAAATGCGGCATGCGGGCCCGAAGCGAATCCCGCCGCCCGAGCGGACGGCGGAACCATGACGTTATTTCGCGACGATGTTCACCAAACGACCGGGAATGACAATCTTCTTCACAACCGTCTTTCCTTCGACCGCCTTCGAAGCGGCGGCCAGGGCCTCTTCGATGATCGCGTCTTTCGCGGCATCGGCAGCGACCGTGATGCGGGCCTTCAATTTGCCGTTCACCTGGACGGCCAGCTCGACCTCGTCGGCCTTTGCCATCTCGGGATCGAAGGTCGGCCATGCCTCGTTGTGCACGCTGCCCTCGTGGCCGAGGACCGTGTGCCACAACTCCTCGGACATATGAGCGGCCATGGGCGCAAGCAACTTCACGATAGTCTCGGCCACGTCGCGGCCGAGCTCGGCATCGCGGGCGTCCGGCGCGGTCTTGCGCAGGTAGTCGCCGGAAGCGTTCACCAGCTCCATGATGGCCGAGATGGCCGTGTTGAAGTTGTTGCGCTCGAAATCGTCGGTTGCCTTGCCCACGACGCGATGACGCTCGCGCAGCAGCACCTTGGCCGCCTCGGCCGCCTGCTCCGCCGTGGCGGCGCCTTCCTCGTAGTAGGTCTGCTCGTCCGCTTCGCCCACCAGGTCGTAAACGATGCGCCACGCGCGGTTGAGGAAGCGATAGATGCCGCCGAGGCCGGCCTCGTTCCAGTCGAGGTCTTTGTCAGGCGGCGCCATGAACAGGATGTAGGTGCGCACGGCGTCGGCGCCGTACTCGTCCATCATGACGACGGGAGAAACCACGTTGCCCTTCGACTTGGACATGGTTTCGCCATGCTCGTCTTTCACCCTGCCCTGGCACAGCAGGTTGGTGAACGGCTCGTCGAAATCGACCATGCCGGCGTCGCGCAGGACTTTCGTGAAGAAGCGCGAGTACAGCAGGTGCAAGATGGCATGCTCGATGCCGCCGATGTACTGGTCGACGGGCATGTAGCGGTTCGCCTTGTCGGAAGCGAACGGCAGCTGGTCGTTATGCGAGTCGCAATAACGCAGATAATACCAGCTCGAGCAAGTGAACGTGTCCATGGTGTCGGTCTCGCGACGTGCGGGGCGGCCGCACTTCGGACAGACGCACTCGACGAATTCCTTGTGGTCGGCCAGCTGCTCGCCCTTGGTGATATCAAGATCGAGCGGCAGCTCGACCGGCAAATCCTCTTCGGGAACGGGCACGATGCCGCACTCGTCGCAATAGATCGCAGGAATAGGGTTGCCCCAGTAGCGTTGGCGGCTGATCAGCCAGTCGCGCAGGCGGAACTGCACGGACAGCTTGCCCTTGCCCGCAGCCTCCAAGTCGCCGATGATCGCATCGACGGCGGGAGAATGCTTGCCGCCCTCCATGCCGGTGTATTTGCCAGACTGTACCAGGTAGCCCGTGGCCTCGAAGGACTGTTCCCAATCGACGTTTTCGACCACCATGTCCTTCTGGTCTTTCAGCTGCTCGTACAGCTCGTCTTCCTTCGGCAGGATGATCGGCGGAACGGGCAGGCCGTATTTGCGGGCAAACTCGAAGTCGCGCTGGTCGCCGCAGGGAACGGCCATGACGGCGCCGGTGCCGTAATCGGCCACGACGTAGTCGGCCACCCATACGGGAACCTTCTTGCCGTTGATCGGGTTGACCACATAGCGGCCCGTGAACGCGCCGTGCTTCTCGAGGCCGCCCTGGGCGCGCTCGACGGCGGTGACCTTCTCGGCGCCTTCCATGACCTCGCGCACGGCGGCCTCGTACTCAGTGCCTTCGACCAGCTCGATCAGGCCGTCATATTCGGGAGCCAGCAGGAAGAAGCTGCAGCCGAACAGCGTGTCGGGGCGAGTGGTGAACACCGTGATGTCGTGGCCTTCCATGGGCTCGCCGTTTTCGTCGCACAGCGTGAAATCGACCTCGGCGCCTTCGGAGCGGCCGATCCAGTTGGCCTGCATCTGCTTGACGCGCTCGGGCCAGCCATCCAGCTTGTCAAGATCGTCGAGCAGCTCCTGGGCGTACTCGGTGATCTTGAAGTACCACTGCTCCAGCTCGCGGCGCTCGACCGCGTTGCCGCAGCGCCAGCACACGCCGTCGGTGACCTGCTCGTTCGCCAGAACGGTATGGCAGGACTCGCACCAGTTCACGGGGTTGCTGCGACGCTCGACCAGACCCTTCTCCCACATCTTGAGGAAAATCCACTGGCCCCAGCGATAGTATTCCTTATCGCACGTGCGCACCGTGCGGTCCCAGTCATAGGAGAAGCCCATGCGCTTGAACACGTTGCGCTGGGTTTCGATGTTGCCGTACGTCCAGGTGGCAGGATGGCCGTTATGCTTGATGGCAGCGTTTTCGGCGGGAAGGCCGAAGGCGTCCCAGCCCATAGGGTGCAGCACGTCGAAGCCGCGCATCTTGCTGTAACGGGCGATCACGTCGCCGATGGAATAGTTGCGCGCGTGGCCCATGTGCGGGTCGCCCGACGGATACGGGAACATCTCGAGCACGTATTTCTTCGGCTTCGATGAGTCCTCTTCCATCTTGTTCTGTTCGGTCTGCTCCCAGACGGCCTGCCAACGAGGCTCTATCTCATGCGGGTTGTACTCTTTCATCTGCAACTCCTGATATCTTGCACGTCCAGCCGCACGCGGCTTTCGAAACATGAATTCCGCCTATTATACGGCCGCGTGCAAGAATGGAGAAATCGCCCACGAGAAAATTAACGCGCCCGTGAGAAACCGGGACGCATTCGCGCGCGAACGGTCCATTCGAACAACGTACGTCGGCGGAACGGCCACGACGCAAAAGGGCGCCGGCACGATGCCGACGCCCCTCTCATGCGGAATGATGCGAAATGACGCTATAGGAAGCGGTAGCTCACGGTGCGCACGCCCCAATCGAAACACGAGCTTGCACCGAAGGCCTTCCAGACGCCCGGCTGCAAATCGAGCGATCGGGAACCGCCGCCCATGCCGCCCAGGTCGTTGACCGTGGCAACCACCGTGGAGCCGCCGTAGCTGATTTCGACCTGGCGGCCCAGATACGAACGCGCGTTGGGCCACGACAGAGGCACGGCCACGCCCATAGAGGTCTCGGTGACCAGCGCACCCGAAGCCGTGGGCTTGCCGAGCGTGCCGTCGGCGGTGGAACCGTATGCGGAAGCAGAGCCGGTCTTCCAACCCGCCTGGTCGACGGCGGGGCCGCCGGAATTGCCCGCCTGGGAGTTCGAGCCGCTGAATGCGGAATCATTCGATGCGGGCGGCTTCTGTTCGGAAGGAGCAGGAGCCTGGGGCTGTTCGGCAGGAGGCTCGGCTGCGGCGGCTTTCGCCTGCTCGGCGGCCAGAGCTTCGGCCTGGGCCTTCAACGCCGAAAGACGCTCGGCCTCGGCCGCCGCGGCGGCTTCGTCCTGGGCCTTGGTCAGCTGGGCCTCGGCGTTCGAGACCACCTGGGCGGCCTCGGCGCTCTTCTTCTCGGCCTCGGCGATTTTGGCCATCTGGGCGTCTTTCTTCTTATTCATGTCGTCGAGGGCGGAGGAGAACGCCTCTTCGCGCTGGCGTTGGCGTTCGATTTCTTCAGCTTGGGCCTTCTGGACCGAATCGACGTAATGCAGGTTGTTCAGCAGGTCGCTGAGGTTTTCGGACTTCAGCAGCACCTTCAGAACGCCCACGCCGCCGGTCTTGTATTCGTACGACATCATGTCGCCCAGGCGAATGCGGCCTTCCTGCACCTCGCTCTGAGCCTCGAGCACGCCTTCGACGGCATCGTCGATCTGACCTTGCAGGTCGTCGGCTTCGTCCTGGAGCTTCGTGTGCTCCTGCGTGATCTGCGTCAGGCGTTCTTCGGCCGCGTCGAGCGTCTGCTGCGCGTCGGATACGCCATCGGCCCATGCCGCGGCGGCGGGCATGGGCAGACAAAGCGCTGCTGCCAGCACACAGGCCGGCAGCAGCGTGGATATGTTCTTCGAATACCTGATGAGAACTACTTTCCTCGGTGGACAGAAACAGCGCCTTAGCGCGCGGTGCTCACGTAAGGAGTCTTATCCTTCAGGAGCACGTCATGAGCGCCGCCCTCGACGATGGACGTGGAGGAAACGACGGTCAGCTTCGCCTTGTCGCGGAACTCGGGAATGGTCAGAGCGCCGCAGTTGCACATGGTGGAGCGGATCTTAAGAAGCGTGACGGCGATGTTGTCCTTCAGGCTGCCGGCGTAAGGCACGTAGGAGTCGACGCCCTCTTCGAAGGACAGCGACTTCTTACCGCCCAGGTCGTAACGACCCCAGTTGCGGGCGCGGGCGGAACCTTCGCCCCAGTATTCCTTCATGTAGGTGCCGTTGACGACGACCTTGTTCGAGGGGCTCTCGTCGAAGCGGGCGAAGTAGCGGCCCAGCATGACAAAGTCGGAACCCATGGCCAGAGCCAGGGAGATGTGGTGGTCGTAGACGATGCCGCCGTCGGAGCAGATCGGCACGTAGATGCCGGTCTGCTCGAAGTACTCGTCGCGAGCCTTGGCGACTTCGATGGTCGCAGTGGCCTGGCCGCGGCCGATGCCCTTGGTCTCGCGGGTGATGCAGATGGAGCCGCCGCCGATACCGACCTTGACGAAGTCTGCGCCTGCCTCGGCGAGGAAGCGGAAGCCTTCGCGGTCGACGATATTGCCCGCACCGATCTTGACGTCGTTGCCGTAGTGCTCGCGGACCCATTCGATGGTCATCTTCTGCCAGTCTGAGAAGCCTTCGGAGGAGTCGATGCACAGCACGTCGGCGCCGGCCTCGACCAGGGCGGGAACGCGCTCGGCGTAGTCGCGGGAGTTGATGCCTGCGCCCACGATGTAGCGTTTCTCGGCATCGAGCATCTCGAGCGGGTTGTCCTTATGGGAATCGTAGTCCTTGCGGAAGGTCATGTAGACCAGATGGTCCTGTTCGTCGACCAGCGGAAGGCTGTTGAGCTTGTGGTCCCAGATGATGTCGTTGGCCTCTTTGAGGGAAGTCTCGGCGGGAGCAACGATGAGCTTCTCGCGCGGAGTCATGAAATCGCAGACCTTGGCGTCGAGAGACATGCGGGACAGACGGTAGTCGCGCTCGGTCACCACGCCGAGCAGCTTGCCGTTGGGCTTGCCGTCGTCGGTGACGGGCATGGTGGAGTGGCCCGTGGCCTCCTTGAGCTCGAGAACCTGCTCGAGGGTCATGTCGGGAGACAGGGTGGCGTCGCTCACCACGAAGCCGGCCTTATGCTGCTTCACGCGGGAAACCATGGCAGCCTGGTCTTCGATGGTCTGGTTGCCGTAGATGAAGGACAGGCCGCCCTCAGTGGCCAGCGCCACGGCCATGCGGTCGTCGGAAACGGCGGCCATGATGGCGGACACCATGGGGATGTTCAGCGAGAGAGGGCACTCCTCTTCGCCCTTGCGGTAGCGGACAAGCGGCGTTTTCAGGCTGACCTCGGTCGGGATGCAGCTGGCGGGCGTGTGCCCAGGGACCAGCAGGTACTCGTTGAAGGTGCGCGAGGGCTCCTCGTAATAAAACGCCATGTGGCTACTCCTTCGTGTTCGGGGCTATATATGACCGGTTATTATAGGCCTCGAACGGCGTTTTGGCACACCCTCCGCGCAAAAACGGCGTTTTCCGAAGAGACGCCACACGAAAACAGCACCATTCGCTTTAGGACACTAAAGCGTTGCGCCTCATAGCGGCGGCGCGGCTTTCCGCCCGACATGCGCGAGCCGTCCGAAAGATGGAACTTGACGGGATAGCGCAGGACGGACGGGCGCGACGGACGCGCGTGCTATACCATGCATGGCAACATGCATCAGCCCTAAGAAAGCAGGAAGCCATGGAACACAAGAACGCCTGGCTCTCCTACGACGAGGCCGACCTCGCCGCAGTGGAGTCTTTTGCAACCGATTACAAGAAATTCATCAGCGAGAACAAAACCGAGCGCGAGTGCGCCGCCACGGCCGTCGCCATGGCCCGCGAGTCCGGCTACGTGTCCGTCGATGAAGCCCGCGCGGCAGGCCGCACGCTCCAGGCTGGCGACAAGGTGTACGCCGAATGCTTCGGCAAGTCGGTCATCCTGGCGCAGATCGGCCGCCGCCCGATGGAGGAAGGCCTCAACATCCTGGGCGCGCACATCGACAGCCCGCGCCTCGACATCAAGCAGAACCCGCTTTACGAGGCGGGCGGCTTCGCACTGCTCGACACGCACTACTACGGCGGCATCAAGAAATACCAGTGGGTCACCCTGCCCTTGGCCATCCACGGCGTGATCGCCAAGAAAGACGGCAGCGTCGTCGAAGTGAACATGGGCGAAGACGAAGGCGACCCCGTGTTCTGCGTCACCGACCTGCTGGTGCACCTGGCCCAGGACCAGTTGCAGAAGAAGGCCTCCGAGGTGATCGAGGGCGAAAACCTCGACATCCTGGCGGGCAGCCGCCCGGCTAAGGCCCCCGAAGCAGCCGAGAAAGCCGCGGGTGCGCGGGTCGACGAGCTGGAGAAGCTGGCCGAAAAGGAGCCCGTCAAGGCGCTGCTGCTCTCGATCCTCGCCGAGAAATACGATATGGAGGAAGCGGACTTCCTCTCCAGCGAGCTCGAAGTGGTTCCCGCGGGCGCGGCGCGCGACTGCGGCTTCGACCGCTCCATGGTGATCGGCTACGGCCACGACGACCGCGTGTGCGCCTACCCCAGCCTGATCGCCCAGCTCGAAGCGGCCGACCTCGATAAGACCGGCGTATGCATCCTCGTCGACAAGGAAGAAATCGGCAGCGTCGGCGCCACCGGCATGACCTCGATGTTCTTCGAGAACACCGTCGCCGAGATCATGGACCTGGCCGGACAGGCGGGAGATCTGGCGCTGCGCCGCTGCCTGGCCAACTCCAGCATGCTCTCCAGCGACGTGTCTGCAGGCTTCGACCCGTCTTACGCGAGCGCCTTCGAGACCAAGAACGCGGCGTATCTGGGCCGCGGCGTGGTGTTCAACAAGTTCACGGGCAGCCGCGGCAAGAGCGGATCCAACGACGCCAACGCCGAATACATGGCCAAGATCCGCGCCGTCATGGAGAAGGGCGAGGCGGCGTTCCAGACCGCCGAGCTGGGCAAGGTCGACATCGGAGGCGGCGGCACCATCGCCTACATCCTGGCCAAGTACGGCATGAACGTCATCGACTGCGGCGTCGCCGTGCTGAACATGCACGCGCCGTGGGAGGTCATCGACAAGGCCGACCTCTACGAGACGCTCAAGGCCTATCGCGCATTCTTGAAGTACGCGTAAGCAACGCGCGGCTGAAGCGTTCACGATCGCGTTCGGGGCGGAATTCGCACATGCGGGTTTCGCCCCTTTCTCGTTCGCCGCACCGCGAATCGCGGACAAGCCCGCTGCCCTATTACGATTCCCCCGATAAACCCCGCGACGCGCGCATGCGCAGAAAGGAACGTCGTGTCCACCATCCCCTCCCGCAAGCCGAACGAACCCGCCAAGCCTTCCGTCTCGGGCGGACAG
This sequence comes from Slackia sp., assembly GCA_029266945.1. Lineage (GTDB taxonomy): Bacteria > Actinomycetota > Coriobacteriia > Coriobacteriales > Eggerthellaceae > Slackia. Next base: position 90,717 of record JARIED010000005.1, read on the forward strand.
GTGTTCAAAAAATTCATCGGCTATTACAGCAAATATAAATTCCTATTCTGGTTCGACCTGGTATGCGCCACGCTTCTAGCCTGCATCGACCTGGCGTTCCCGCAGCTGCTCAACTTCTTCACGCGCGATTTCTTCCTGCAGCCCGCCCCCGTGGTGATGGGCGCGCTCGGCCTGATCTGCGCGGGCATGGCGGCTCTGTATCTGCTGCGCACGGGCTGCCAGTGGTTCATCGCTCGCTGGGGCCATGTCATGGGCGCGCGCATGGAGGCCGACATGCGCTCCGACCTGTTCGACCAGTACCAGCGCCTCAGCTTCTCCTATTACGACAAGAACAACACCGGCGAAGTGATGAGCCGCCTGGTCACCGACCTGTTCGACGTATCGGAGCTCGCGCATCACGGCCCTGAGAACATCTTCATCTGCTCGCTGAAGATCGTCGGCTCGTTCGTGCTGCTGTTCTTCATCAACGTGCCGCTCACGCTGATCATGCTGGCCTGCACCGTGGTCATGGCCGCCTATGCCGCGTGGACCAACTACCGCAAACGCGTCATCTTCACCGAAAACCGCCGCACCATGGCGGGCGTCAATTCGCGCATCCAGGACGCTCTGGGCGGCATGCGCGTGGTGAAGTCATTCGGCAACGAGATGCTCGAGGCCGAGAAATTCGCGCGCACCAATCGGATGTTCGTGGAGACGAAAGAGCGCTCATACAAGTTCATGGGACGTTTCCATGCCGTGAATTCCCTGTTCACGGGCCTGTTGTATACGATCGTCGTCGTAGGCGGCGGCTACTTCATGGTGCAGGGGCAGATCGAACCCACCGACCTGGCGATCTATGCCCTCTACATCGGCATCTTCCTCTCGCCGATCGAACAGCTGATCAACTTCGCCGAGCAGTTTCAGAAAGGCTACGCGGGATTTCGCCGATTCGCCGAGATCATGGCGATCGAACCCGCCGTGCAGGACAAGCCCGGCGCGACCGACCTGGAGAAGGCGGAAAACGCCGGCGTGCGCGGCGACATCCGCTACGAAGACGTGGCGTTTTCCTATGACGGAGCCGCCGACGTGCTGCGCGGCTTCACCCTGCATGCGCCCGCAGGCAAGACAACCGCACTCGTTGGCCCGAGCGGCGGCGGCAAAACCACTACGTGCTCGCTGCTGCCCCGCTTCTACGACGTGTGCGGCGGCCGCGTGACGATCGACGGCACCGACGTGCGCGACGTCACGCTGGCATCGCTGCGCCGCACCGTTGGCATCGTGCAGCAGGACGCCTACCTGTTCGACGGCACCATCCGCGACAACATCCTGTACGGAAACCCCGCGGCAAGCGATGCCGAGGTGATCGAGGCGGCCAAACGCGCCAACATCCACGACGCCATCATGAGCTTCGACGACGGCTACGACACCTACGTGGGTGAGCGTGGCGCGCGCCTGTCGGGAGGACAGAAGCAGCGCATCTCGATCGCGCGCGTGTTCCTGAAAAACCCGCCGATCCTGATCTTGGACGAAGCCACCAGCGCGCTCGACAACGAAAGCGAGCGGCACGTGCAGGAATCGCTGGCGGAGCTTTCCAAGGGCCGCACCACGCTGGTGATCGCGCACCGGCTTTCCACCATCCGCGGCGCCGACAAGATCGCCGTCGTGGACGACGGCCGCGTAGTGGAAGAAGGCACACACGATGAGCTGATCGCCCTCGGCGGAACCTACGCCTGCTACTGCGCCATGCAGTTCGGCGTGTAACGCAGACGCGCGGCGAACGAGCCGAAACGCCTATGGACGGAAATCATTCGGCGCGAACACGCGCAGCGCGCCAGGCTCGATGCTCAGGCTGACGGGCAGGCGCGGGCCTTCGTCGCCGTCGACGCCGCATGACAGTTCGACGTCCAAGCAGCTTATCTCGAACGACTTCGCGTGCAGATACAGCACTTCGCGGCTTTTCTCAAGCGTGCGAGCAAGGGCGTGCGGCGCAAGCGACGCCAAAGCGGGAAACGAGGCGCGCCTCAGCGCGATCAGGTGCAGCAGACCGTCGTCGAGACGCGTCGGCGCGCACGACGTGAATTCGTTGGCCAGCGCGTTCGCGGAAAACGCGACGAACGAGCCGATGTCTTCGACGATTTCCTCCCCGTCGGCCACGATGCGTAGGCGGTAGCGGCGGTCGTTTCCCACGCGCAGCAATTCGCTGACGGCATAGGCCGACAGGCCGAAGCGCGTCTTGACGTCGGACGACACCTCGCGAATGCCCTCGGGAAGCGTGCCGCCCGTCACGGTGTGGGCAAACGAGACGCCGTTGACGAACGTGGCGTCCAACGCCTTCGTCTTCGAGAAATCGAGGGCCGCCACGACCTGCGCGGGGTCGGACGGCAAGCCGAGCGTGCGCACGAAGCCGTTGCCCGCTCCCGCAGGAAGCGGATTGAACGTCGGCATGCGCCCATAGCGCCTGCGGCCCTCGAATAGGCCGCGCAGCCCCAGGCCGACCGTGCCGTCGCCGCCCATGACGAACAGCGCCTCGACGCTCGCGCACGCCTCGCAGGCCCACGACTCCACATCGTAGGCGGAGCGCGACATGCGGCATTCCACCTGGTCGAACGCCTCTTCAAGCAGCGGCAGGACGCACTGGGCGAAAACGGCGCCGTCGCGCCGGCCCGAATCGGGGTTCACGATCAGCAACGCCTTCCCCATGCGTCCTCCCTTCCCTGCGTCGAAACGCATCCGCGCGCGCAAGCGCCGCGGCGCATCGCTTTTCATGCGACCTTATCCGCTTCGGGCGGGCGCGGGCAAGCGGAAACGGCAGCGGGAAACGAACGGAAACCGTTTCGATACCGATTCGACACCTCGCAACCGGAAACCGCAGCCTCTCAACATGAAAAAAGCCCGCCGAACGACGGGCTTCGCATGAGAGCGCATCTTCGCCTAGCAGCCGTAACCGCAAGAATGCTCGTGGGCGTGGTCGCAGCCGGCATCGCCCTGCACGGCCACCGCATCCGAAGCCGCAAGCGCCGCCGCGACGGCGCGCTCCTCGTCGGTGGTCACCACGTCGTAGGGCCACTCGGCAAGGCCGCCCGCATCGTAGACGTTCACGTAGCCGATAGCCTCCATGTGCTCCGTCGCGCGGGCGCTGCGCTCGCCGTTGTCGCAGTACAGCACGATCACCGACGCGTCGTCGGAAAGCTCCATGCCGCGCACATTGGCGATGGCGTCGAGGCCGCGCTCGCCGAGCGCCTCGTCGTAGAGGCAATCGCAGATATCTTCCGCGGCCATGCAGCCCGCGCCGGGGATATGGCCTGCGTCGTATTCTTCCTTCGAACGCACGTCGACCAGCAGCATATGCGGGTCGTTGGCGATCATCTCCTGCACTTCGGCAGCATCGAGTTTCATAAGAGCTCCTTTTTCTTCGCTTCGTGGAAACGTGTTTCATTCGAAAGGCGCGACTAGCCGTGCGCCAACTCGACCAGGCGCGCCTCGCGCACCGCGCCGTCGACGATCGAGACCTTCGCCACGCTCGGTGCCGAACCGCCGCGCGGACGCGACACCGAACCAGGGCATACCAGAAGGCTCGCGGGAGACGCGGCCTTCCCCTTCAAAATGCGCGGCACATGCGTATGCCCGTGCACGGCCACTTGAGGAATCGGATCGCCCGGCTGCAACGCCGATGTGCACCCGTGCAGCGCGCGTTGCAAGTCGTCGGGCGTATGCGTCACCAGAAAACGCACGCCTCCGATGACGGGCGTAGCGAACCGGTCGACCGACCGGCCGTATTCGCGACAGTCGTTATTGCCCAGGACCGCTGCCACCGGAGCAAGCGTTTCGAGCTCGGCCAGGATTTCGGGGCCGCAAATATCGCCCGCATGCACGATGAAATCGCAATCGGCGAGCTCGGCGAAGGCGGCCGATGGCAGCACGCCGTGCGTGTCGGACAAGATGCCCACGAGCATGGCTACTCCTCCTCGTCTTCCTCCTCGGCCGCATCGATGATCGACGCAGGCGACAGCCAGTCGATATACGGACGGCACAAAAGACGCGCGTCGCGATAGGCCTGCGCCATGGTGACAATGGTCTGGCCCTGGTAGTTGCCCGACTTCTGCAGCTCGACCACGAGCGCCACGTCGGGCGCGGGCGAATCGGTCAAGATCAGCGGAAGCAGCAGATTCATGCTGTTCGTGCGCGGGTAGTATGCGGGAACGGCGGTCTTGTAATTCCAGCGCACCTGGCGCTTGGCCACGTCGATCGCCGCGTTGATGCTCGTGCTCAGTCGATTGAACAGGCGCGTGTCGTTCTCAATCACGCCGCGCAGCTTCTCGAAGCGCTCGCCGCGCGCGCCGTCGGAAAGCTCCTCGATGCCCGCCAGAATGCCCAGGCATTCCTGGGACGACGCCAGCTCGTCGCGCAGGAAGTTCACCGGCAGTCTGTGCACGTTGTCCACCACGATATGGTGCACGTCGCACACCACCTCGCGGTCGAGGTCGAACAGCAGGTCCTCTTTGCGCTCAAGATAGCTGGCAGGCTGCGGCAGCGGATTGAGCTCGCGCACCAGGCGCTTGCCGAGCCTGCCCGTGCCCGCCGTGCAGAAACCCGAGAACGACCACGGGTAACGCGCCTCTTCCGGCTTGTCGGGGTCGGACGGCTCGAAGCATGCGTAGATGTCCTCGTAGTGCTTGTCCACTAGGCCTGTGTTGAACACGGCGAAATCCTCGTCGGAAGAAAAGCCCACCTTGTCTTCAAGAGTCAGGCGATAGAAGGTGTAGCGGATGTAGTTGTGCAGGATGTCGAACTTGCGCGTGTTGGCGTCGAGCCCGGCGCCGCTGAAGTCCCACGGCTCGTCGAGGGCCAAATCGGCCAGCGTCGCCAGGAATTCCTGCCACGTTCCCAGATAGCCGAAGCGTTCGAGCGCCTTGCCGGGGATGACGCGGCGGGTGCGGCGCGCATCGGAGCGAGACGGGGCGCCGGATTGGGGCTGCGCCGCCCTGTTCGTCGAAGCGGCCTTCGAAGAACGGCGACGCGACGAGGGCTGCGCGGCATCCTGCCTCTTGTCGTCCTTTTCCTCGGAAGGCGCGGACGCCTTGCGATCGGGCTCGGCCGCCTTGGCGGCGAAAGCCTTTTTCACCTGGTCGGAGGCGTTCGCCTTAGCGTTTTGCGAAGCGTCGTCGGCCGCTGCATCCTGCGCCGCCGCCTCCTGGTCGTGATTGCCGCAACCGCGCCCTGACCTCGGCGCGCTGCCCGTCTGAGCGGAACGGCGTACCGAGGTCTTGCCCGGTTTCTGCTCCTCGGCCTTTTCGGGCTGCTCATCTTTCGCCAGGTCAATATCAGTATCTATTTGATTGTTGGTGCTATTTTTATCTTTATCTTTCTTATTTGCTTCTGCTTTATTTTTCTTATCTTGTTTCTTTTCAGCGTCAGCAGACTCTTTTATATCTGCTTTCTTCGATTCATTATCAGTACTGATTAAATCATTAGTATCTTTTTGATTGCTAGATTTCTTTTTTTCTCCGTGGTTATTTTGTTGCGCCTTGTCCTTTTTAGAAACCTCATTCGCAGAACGGGAGAGGTCGTCAGACGAGTCCTGACGGGCAGACTCTTCGCCCTCCTCGCTTTCGACGGACGTCGCTTCGTCGACGGCAGGCGCCTCGCTTTCGTACTCCTCGAACTCGTGCAGGCAGAACATCGACTGAGATACGCCGCCGATCTCCTTGGTGGACAGGCTCACGAAATCGGACATCTCTTCGAGCATGGGCTTCAGCTTCAAAAAGCCGTAATCTTCGCGGTTGATGCCCTCGCGCACGAAGCACCACCCCAGGCTTGCCAGCGGATAGTCTTCGTCGAAATCGAACTTCTTCTTCAGCGCACGGTAGATGAACCGACGATCGCCGTCGGACATGTGCGGTTTTGCGGATTTGCGGGCCATGCGGCCTCCTATCGTATGGAATGAACGGCGAGGCGCTCGCTCGCCGGAATCTGACATGCGGCCATCATACGGAAAACGCACGGCCCCATTCGTCGCTGCATCGAAAAAGCGGAGAGCCGCGGCGCGCTTGCAACGAACAAGGCGCCGCGCATGGGAATGCACGGCGCCTTGGCAGAAGGTCTTCGTCGAGCGCGGCTATTTGTGATAAGGCTCGCCGCGGCTGATCTTGAACGCGCGATAGATCTGTTCGAGCAGCACGACGCGCGCGAGGTTGTGCGGAAGCGTGATTTTGCCGAACGACAGGCATTCGTCGGCGAAATCGTGCACGCTGCGGCTCACGCCGCCCGATCCGCCCACCACGAAGGTGATGTCGCTTATGCCCGAAAGCATCAGCGCGTCCATACGCGCGGCGATCCCCTCGCTAGACAGCTGCTTGCCGCCCACGTCGAGCAGGATGACATGCGAATGCTCAGGCAACGCCTCGAGGATGCCCTTGCCCTCGGTCTTGCGCGCGCCCTCTTCGCCGCCGCATTTCGCGGGATCGCGATCGGGAATCTCCTCGATGGTCACCTTGGCGTACGCCTTCAAGCGCTTCATATACTCGGCGCATGCCTCGACCCAGAATTTCTCTTTCAGCTTGCCGACGGCGATTACGTGGATTTTCACGACCCGGCCTCTCCTTTCGTGTTCGTGCGCACGATTCTATCCGATAGGCATGCGCTCCACAACGAGGAACGCCATGGTGTAGGGCGTCACGCGCGGCCAGCCGCTCAACGCCTCGTCGCGGCGAGGGTCGCCCTCGCGCAGGAACTCCAGACGCAGACGGGCGCCGCGATAGCGCTCGGCCTTCGAAACGGCCTGCGCGTCGACTTCCTCGTAGACGAGCACGCATTCGCTCGTGCGCTCGATGTTCTCGCGCGTCCGATTGGGCGCGAGCGTCATGACCACATGGTCGTCGTCGGCCATCATGGGAACGAACACGGCGGCATTGGGCGTGCCGTCCTCGTTCACCGTGGCCACCACGGCGGCGCCTGCCACGGCCGCCATCGAGTCGACGAGACATTTGCCTTCGAGCGTGGTGAACTTGTCCGTTGCGGCATAGTGCTGAGACATGGCTGCCTTCCTTCCTACAATGCGTCGCGCAAAGCGGCGAGTTTCACACGGACCGACGGGTCGAGCCGCTCGCCGACCGTGTTCTTCACGGCCACGCGGGGATGCTCGTCCAGGTCGTATTCGTGATGGTTCACTTCGACGGCGTGGCTGAAGCCGTTCGCGCTCATGCGGTCGACGCCGAAGCCGAACACGGTGTTCTGGATGGTGGCGTCGCTGGTCACCACCATGGTCTCGATGCCGCGTTCGCGGGCATCGCGGCTCAGCTTCTCGATCACCTTGTCGGCGGAATCGCCCGCGCGCGAGAACATGATCCTCACGCCGCCGATTTTTTCGCAGGAGCCGTCGGAGAATTCGTTGCGGGCGCCATCGAACACGATGACCGCCTCGCAATCGCGGCCGGCATAGGCCACCACATCGTCAATCAACGCCTCGCGCGCACGGTTGAACGCATCGTCGGCGTAGTCGGGATTCGGTCCCGCATCGCGCAGATGGCGGTAGCGGGAGCCGCTGCGCAGCACGTTGTAGCCGTCGACGATCAGCAGTTTCCTTCTCTGTTTTGCCATTTGTATACCTGGTTTCTTTTTGATACCTGGTATTTTTACGCCTGTGCCTTCACGTGGCACTGACGCATCCACTCGTACATGACGGCGGTCGCGGCCTGAGCCACGTTGAGCGAGCCGACCTTGCCCTCCTGGGGAAGCTTGGTCAAGAAGTCGCAGCTCTCCTGCGTCAGGCGCGACAGACCCTCGCCTTCGTTGCCCATGACCAGGACGATCTTGCCGTGCAGCGGCGCTTCCCACACCGTGTAGTGCGCCTGCTCGCTGGCGCCCGCGACCCAGAAGCCCGCTTCTTTGAGCTTCTCGAGCGTGGAGGCGATATTGGGAACCTGGGCGCACGGGATGTGGTTGATAGCGCCGGCGGAGCTCTTGTACGTGGCGGCCGTCACGTGCGCGCTGCGCTTGTTGGGGATGACCAGGCCCGACGCGCCGACGATTTCGACGGAGCGCGCGATGGCGCCCAGGTTGCCGGCATCGGTGATGTGGTCGAGCACCACGACGAGCGCGTTGCCGTCATGCTCTTCGGCATGCTGCTCGGCGGCACGCAGGATGTCCTTGAAACCCGCGTAGCGATACGGACGGGCCTCGGCCATGATGCCCTGGTGGCTTCCGCGCGCGCTCAGCTCGTCGAGCTTGCGGCGCGTCACCGTTTTCACGGGCACGTCGAACTGACGGGCCTTGCGCAGGATGTCTTTGACCTGGCCGTCCTGCTGCAGGTTGTCGGCCATCAGCACGCACTTGACGGGCATCTGGGCGCGCAGCGCCTCGATGACCGGGCGTTTTCCCTCGATGTAGTCTGCCATGATGTTCCTTATCGTTCAGAGCGGCGCGGCCTGGCGCCCGCCGCCTTGCATATCCTTCGCGCCTCGTTTCGGCGCCTGCTCGTAACGAGCGATTATCGCACGCCATCATGAAGAAAGGGTCCGCGCGATGCGAACCCTTTCAAGAAACCATGTCGGACGAAAGCCCTGCGAAGGCAAGCCTACGCGCGCTTGATGCGAGCGCCTGCGCTGGTGTCTTCGACCACCAGGCCCAGATCCTTCAGACGGTCGCGGATGGCGTCGGCCTTGGCCCAGTCCTTCGCGGCACGGGCTTCGGCGCGAGCGGAAAGCAGGGCCTCGGCGGCGGCTGCGATATCGTCGCCCTCGAACCCGATCAGTTCGGCGGCAAGGCCCGTCAGCTCGACGGGAAGGTCGAGGCCTTCGCGCACGGGGACGTCGATGCCCAGAATGGCGAACGCGCCCATGATGGATGCGGCGCACACCACGGCGGCCTCTTCGCTGACCGCGCCCGCAGCCTGCTCGAGGTAGGTGTTCGCCTCAGTGACCAAGTTGAAGTAGGCGGCCAGAGCGCCCGCGGTGTTGAAGTCGTCGTTCATCTGCGCCTCGAACTCGGCCGACGCGGCATCGGTGGCGGCGATGAACTTCTGGGCGGCCTGCTCGTCTACAGCGGCGCCTTCCTCGACGTGGTTCGCGGCCCAGCGCAGGTTCTCCACCGCCGTGGCAATGCGGGCCAGCGAATTCTCGGCGCCCTCAAGGCGCCCGTAGGAGAAGTCGAGCGGCGAGCGATAATGCGTCTGCAGCATAAGCAGGCGCAGCGCCGGCGCGGAGTGCTCGTCGAGCACCTCTTTGAGCGTGTAGAAGTTGCCGAGCGACTTGCTCATCTTCTCGCCGTCGACACGCAGCATGCCCGTATGCATCCAGGTGTTGACGAAGGGAACGTGCCAACAGCACGTGGCCTGGGCGCATTCGTTCTCATGATGCGGGAACGCCAGGTCGCCGCCGCCGCCGTGGATGTCGATCGGGGTGCCCAGGTAGCGATGCACCATGGCCGCGCACTCGGTGTGCCAGCCGGGACGGCCGTCGCCCCACGGAGAAGGCCAGCTGGGCTCGCCGGGCTTGGCGCCCTTCCACAGCGCGAAATCGAGCGGGTCTCGCTTATCTTCGTTTTCCTCAATACGGGCGCCCACCATGAGGTCGTCGATCCTGCGGCCCGAAACCTCGCCGTAGTTCTCGTCGCTGCGCACCGCGAAATACACGTCGCCGTTATCGACGGCGTAGGCGTGACCCTGCTCGATCAAGCTCTTGATCATGGCGATCATAGGGCCGATTTCCTTCGTCGCACGCGGACGGATGTCGGGATCCATCACGTTGAAGCGGCGCATCTGCTCGATGAACGCGTCGGAGAACTCGGTCGCCACTTCCTCGGACGTGCGGCCCTGCTCGTTGGCGCGGTTGATGATCTTGTCGTCGACGTCGGTCAGGTTCTGGGCGAACGTGACCTCGTAGCCGCTCGCGATGAGCCAACGGCGAATGACGTCGAACGAAAGGAAGGTGCGGGCGTTGCCGATGTGGATCTGGTCGTACACCGTAGGACCGCACACGTACATGCGGACCTTGCCCTCTTCGATCGGCACGAACTCGCGCTTCTCGCGCACCTGGCTGTTATAGATACGAATCATAATTCCTCCCGGAAACAACGCGACGAGCATGCATCATGCTCAAACAGTCCTGAGCTCGCACGCTCGGCATAACCATTCCGAGCGGCTCGTGCGGAACCGCGCGTGATACATGCCCGTCACGTCCAGAATCCACATGTCCCTCAATAAACGTATTCGGGCAGCCGATACATTCCGCACCGGCACCCAACCAACGTAAACACTCGCACATTGTAGCAAGTTCGCCTCGATGCGAGACAATCGAAGACTCGGCAAGCCGACCTTCATCGCAAAGATACGCGAAGAAGCGAACGCCGCTTGCGACGCCCCGACCCCGCAAGGCCGAGATGCGCCTTGCCGCAGCGCCCGAAAGCTTACAACAGGCAGGGCGCGTATCCCACGCGCAGTTCCGCACAAACCGAAAGCCGCTGAATGCGGCTTTCGGGCGCGTCAGGACTGCTTGAGCATGAGATATGCGCCCGATCATCCGGAAAAGCTAGCATCGCTGCAGCAAAGCGACGGCTTGCGCCGAAATACCTTCTTCGCGTCCCTCGAATCCGAGATGCTCGGTCGTGGTGGCCTTCACGCCCACCGAATCGACCGGAACGCCCATGGCGCGGGCGAGATTCTCGCGCATCGCGTCGCGATGCGGGGAAAGCTTGGGCGCCTGGGCCGAGATGACGCTGTCCACGTCGACGATTTCGAAACCGAGCGAGCGCACGTGCTCTGCCACCTTCGACAGCAGCACGAGCGAGTCGGCGCCCGCATATGCGGGATCGGTATCGGGGAACAGCTTGCCGATATCGCCCGCGCGCGCGGCGCCGAGCAGCGCGTCGGAAACGGCATGCGCCAGCACGTCGGCGTCGGAGTGGCCCAAAAGCCCCTGATGATGCGGAATGTCGACACCGCCCAGGATGAGCTTGCGGTCGGGCGCAAACGCGTGGGCATCGAAGCCCAGGCCGATGCGCGTTTGAGAAACGTTCGTCACGATGGTCCTCTCTTCGAAAGCGCGCGGCCTATTTGTCGGCGCCGAGGCCGGCCGAATCGACGGCGGCCGAAAGCATCATGTAGTCTTCGGGAACGGTGAGCTTGATGTTGTCGCGCTTGCCCTCTACCACGAGGACCTTGCCGCCCAGACGCTCGATCAACGAAGAGTCGTCGGTGCCCACGAAGCCGTCGCGCAACGCGGAGGCATGGGCGCGGCGGTACACGCCGCTGCGGAACACCTGGGGCGTCTGCGCGTTCCAGAACACGCGGCGGTCGGGCGTTCCCACGATGCAGCCGCCTTCGACCACCTTCAAGGTGTCGACGGCCGGCGTGGCCACGATGGCGCCGTCGGCGTCGACCATGCCCTTCAGCGTGTTGATCGTATGCGCGATCAGATCGGGAGAGACGAGCGGTCGGGCGCCGTCGTGCAGGATGACGTATTCGTAATCTTCAGGCACGAACTCGAGGCCCGAAAACGCGCTTTCCTGGCGCGAACCGCCCGAAGGAGCCAGCACGAGCGGCGTGACGAACGAAAACGGGTCGATCGCGCGCTCGCGGTATTCGTCGGCGCGCTCCGAAGGGCACACCACCACGATCAATCCGATGTCTTCGACGGCATCGAACGCCGCCACCGACCAGGCGAGGATGGGACGGCCCGCGATTTCGACGAGCTGCTTGCCGCCTTCGTGGCCGAAACGCTCGCCCGAACCGCCTGCAAGGATGATGGCCGCCGTCTTGGGGCTCTTGCCCACCGTGCCGGCATAGCGCGAGGCGGAAGCCTCGGACGCGTCGCCGCCGAGCGTCATGGCCGATGCGATATCGGCCATGACGGAAGGTAGAAAGACCGGGTCTTCGGGATATGCCTTGCTATCGTTGAAATCGCCCATGATTCCCCTTCCGTGAAAACACGCGGGGCGCCCTGCAGACAGACGCCCCGCGCACGGGCCCGAGCCCGTATTGCCTTGGTTGACTAGTCGGCTGCTCCGCCGCTCGATACGCCGCCGGAACCGCCGACGCCTGCATGGCCCAGGTCGAACTGCGGAAGCAGCGATTCTGCTTCTCGTGCAATACTATCACGCTTTCGCGGCGCGGGAATCTCTCCCTCGCCGGGCGTGAACACGAGCTCGCCGTCCACCAGGTCCACGTCGATGACCGAGCCCGCATGCCACTTGCCCTCCAGGATCTGCTCGGCGATCGGGTCTTCGAGCAGGCGCTGGATAGCGCGGCGCAGCGGGCGGGCGCCCATGGAGGTGTCCGTGCCTTCGTCGGCCACGTGTTCGCGGGCAGCCGGCGTCAGGTTGATGGTCATGTCCATGGCGATCAGGCGGTCGCGCAGGTCGGCCACCATGAGCTCGACGATCTGTCCGATCTGCTCGCGCGTCAGGCTCTTGAACACGATGATTTCATCGAGGCGGTTCAAGAACTCGGGACGGAAGAGCTTCTTCATCTCGCTCATCACGCGGCTCTTGATTTCCTTGTCCGACAGGCCGGTCTGCGAGTCGGGCGTGAATCCGAGCGGCGCGCTCTGGGCGATTTCGCGGGCGCCCACGTTGGACGTCATGATGATCACCGTGTTGCGGAAGTCCACCGAACGGCCCTGGGCATCGGTCAGGCGACCCTCTTCGAGAATCTGCAGCAGGATGTTGAACACATCGGGATGCGCCTTCTCGATTTCGTCGAAGAGCACGACCGAGTACGGGCGCTGGCGCACCGCCTTGGTGAGCTGGCCGCCTTCGTCGAAGCCCACGTAGCCCGGAGGCGAACCCACCAGGCGGCTGACGCTGTGCTTCTCCATGTACTCGGACATGTCGAAGGTGACGAGCGCGTCTTCGGAGTTGAAGAGGAACTCGGCGAGCGCCTTGGAAAGCTCGGTCTTGCCCACGCCCGAGGGGCCGAGGAAAATGAACGAGCCGGCAGGACGCTTCGGGTCCTTCAAGCCGCTGCGGCTGCGACGGATCGCCTTCGACAGCGCCGTGACCGCTTCTTCCTGGCCGATGATGCGCTCGTGCAGCACGCCTTCCATGCGCAGAAGCTTCTCGGTCTCGGCCTCGGTGAGGTTGCTCACCGGCACGCCCGTGGACATGCTGACCACGTCGGCTATTTCGGCCTCGGTGACCTCGGAAAGCTTGCGGTCGGCTTCTTCGGAGAACTTCTTCTCGGCCTCTTCGCGGTGCGCGACGATGTCTTTCTCCTGGTCGCGCAGCGCGGCGGCGCGCTCGAAGTCCTGGCCGGAGATGGCCTCTTCCTTCTCGGTGCGCACGCGGCGCAGCTCGTCGTCGATATCGCGGATCTCCTCAGGCAGCACGCGATTGCGGATGCGCATGCGCGCGCCCGCTTCGTCGAGCACGTCGATCGCCTTATCGGGCAGGAAGCGGTCCTGGATATAGCGGTTCGACAGCGAGACCGCGGCGTGCAAGGCCTCGTCGGAGAAGCGTACGTGGTGATGGGCCTCGTAGCGGTCGCGCAGGCCGTCGAGGATACGCATGGACTGCTCTTCGTTGGGCTCGTTCACCATGATGGTCTGGAAACGGCGCGCGAGCGCGGAATCCTTTTCCAGGTGCTTGCGGTACTCCTCCACCGTAGTGGCGCCGATCACCTGGATTTCGCCGCGCGACAGGGGCGGCTTCAGGATGGCGGCCGCGTCGATCGACCCTTCGGCCGAGCCTGCGCCGATGATAGTGTGCATCTCGTCGATGAACAGGATGACGTCGCCTTTCTTGACGACTTCCTTGATGACCTTCTTCAGGCGCTCCTCGAATTCGCCGCGATACTTGGAGCCCGCGACCAGGGCGGACACGTCGAGCGTCACCAGGCGCTTGCCGCGAATGATGTCGGGAACCTGGTCGGCCACGATCAGCTGCGCCAGACCCTCGGCCACGGCCGTCTTGCCGACGCCCGGCTCGCCGATAAGCAGCGGGTTGTTCTTCTGACGGCGCGAAAGCACCTGCATCACGCGCTCGATTTCGGCGGCGCGGCCGATCACGGGATCGAGCTTGCCGTCGCGCGCCTTGGCGGTGAGATCGGTGCCGAATTCCTCGAGCATGCTGGTATCGGACTGCTGCTGGTCGCCGCCGAAGAACGGCAGGCCCGCCGCCACGGGCGTGGGCTGGCCGACGAGGTCGTTCAGGGCGCCGCGCACCTTGTCGGTGGACACGCCCATCTTCTTCAGCGCGTCGATCGCGCCGCCCTCTTCTTCGCGGATGATGCCGAGCAGCAGATGCTCGGTGGAAATGTAGCTCTGGCCCATCTGCATAGCCTCGCGCAACGAGGTCTCGAGGATGCGTTTCACGCGCGGGCTGAAGGACAGATGCGCCGTGGGCTCTTCCGTCTTCGTCGCCTCGTTGAGCGCGCGAACGGCCTCGAGGGCGCCTTCGTAGGTCACGCCGACGTGCTCGAGCGCCTGGGCGGCCATGCCTTCGGGCTCTTTCGCAAGGCCGAGCAGCAGGTGTTCGCTGCCCACGTGAGACTGGCTCAGAGCACGCGCCTCCTCCTGGGCAAGCACGAGCACATGGCGCGCCTTGTCAGTGAATTTTTCGAATGCCATAAACGGCCCCGTTTCTCAAAGGTGACGGCATCCTGCAGCGCGAAAAGCTCGTGCCGCGCGGACGCGCCGGTCTTACAAACAGTACTCCAACGTATTTTCCGAACAATCCTAGCACTCATGCAAAATGAGTGCCAAGACATGAGGCCCCTGGTGCCGTTTCGTTACATCGCATCCACACGCTTCACGTATCGGACCCATACGAAAAGGGCCCGACCCAAAGAGTCGGACCCTCAGAAAGCGAGCCGTGCTTCGACAGGAGGCCGCAGCGACCCGGCGGATGCAGCCGGCGCGAGGGCGTTCCGAAGCGTGCTTCGGCACGCGAGCGACGAGCGAACGGCAAGGCGCCCGTCCGATTCGCACGCAGCCGGACGACCCATTGCGTCGGCCGTCAAGCCGACGCGGCCTAGTACAGCTTGGCGCCTGCGGGAATCGCGGAGTCGAGCATGAGCAGGTTCAGGCGCTCCTCGCGCGCTTCCTCGTGGATGGCGGAAAGCAGCATGCCGCAGGAAGCGACGCCCATCATCTTGCGCGGAGGCAGGTTGGTGATGGCCACAAGCGTCTTGCCCACCAGGTCTTCGGGCTCGTAGTACGGATGGATGCCGGAAAGGATCGTGCGGTCTTCGCCGGTGCCGTCGTCGAGCGTGAACTGCAGCAGCTTCTTGCTCTTCGGAACGGCGATGCATTCCTTCACCTTCACCGCGCGGAAGTCGGACTTGCTGAACGTCTCGAAGTCGACCTCGTCGGCGAACAGCGGCTCGACGGCCACCTTGGAGAAGTCGATCGTCGGAACCTTGTTGGGGGCGTAAAGGCCGGCAGCAGCCTGTTCGTCGGACGCGGCCTGGCCGTCCTGCTGGGCGCCGAGCTTCTTCTTGCCCTCAGGGCGCATGTGCGGGAACAGCAGCACGTCGCGAATGCTGGCGGAATTCGTCAGCAGCATGACCACGCGGTCGATGCCGATGCCGATGCCGCCCGCGGGAGGCATGCCGTACTCGAGGGCGCGCACGTAGTCCTCGTCGTATTCCATGGCCTCGTCGTCGCCTTCGGCCTTTTCCTCCATCTGGCGGGCGAAACGCTCGGCCTGGTCGACCGGGTCGTTGAGCTCGGAGAACGCATTGGCGTACTCATGGCCGGCGATGACCAGCTCGAAGCGATGCGTCAGGCGCGGATCCTCTTCGTTGCGCTTGGCCAGCGGGGAAACCTCCACCGGGTAGTCGCAGACGAAGGTCGGGTTCACGATGGAATCCTCGCCGATTTCATCGTAGATTTCAGCGATGATCTTGCCGGGGCCCCAGTCTTCCTTGACCTCGATACCGTGTTTCTTGGCATGGGCGGCAAGTTCTTCGACCGGCGTGTCCATGGTGACCGTCCCGCCCAAGACGTCGGAGACGATTTCGGTCATGGGACGGCTCGGCCATGCGCCGAACAGGTCGATTTCCTGGTCCTGATAGAGGATGGCGCCCTCCAGGCCCACGGCGCGCGCGGCCGCCTTGATGACGCCCTCGGCGAGCTCCTTCATGCCCTCGAGGTCGGAATAGGCGCGATACGCCTCCATAGTGGTGAACTCGGGATTATGCGTGAGGTCCATGCCTTCGTTGCGGAAGATGCGGCCGATTTCGAACACGCGCTCGAAGCCGCCGACCAGCAGGCGCTTCAGATGCAGCTCGGTAGCGATGCGCAGGTAGCATTCCTGATCGAGCGCGTTGAAGTGCGTGATGAACGGCTTCGCGGTGGCACCGCCCTGGATGGTCTGCAGGATGGGCGTCTCGACCTCCATGTAGCCGTCGTCTTCCATGTAACGGCGGAAGGCCGACAGGATGGCGGAACGCTTGCGGAAGGTGTCGCGGACATCTTCGTTGACGATCAGGTCGACATAGCGCTGGCGATAGCGCGTCTCTTTGTCGGACAGGCCGTGGAACTTCTCGGGCAGCGGACGAACCGCCTTGGAGAGCAGCACGATTTCGCGCGGAGCGATGGACAGCTGGCCGCGCTGGGTGCGCACCACGACGCCTTCGACGTTGACGATGTCGCCCAGGTCGAGACGGCCGAGCAGATTCCAGTCGGACTCGGACATGTCGTTGACGCGGCAGAACAGCTGGATATCGGCGGAGGGGTCGCGCAGGACCACGAAGACGATCTTGCCCTGACCACGCTTCGCAATGACGCGGCCGCCGATTTTCACGATGTCTTCGGTATTCTCGCCGGCGGCCAGTTCGGCGTACTTCGCCTCGATGTCGGCCGCGTAATGGGTGATTTCGGAGTGCTCCGGATACGGATTGGTGCCGGCATCGATATACGCCACGCGGGTGGCGAGGCGGCGGGCGCGCTCGTCGTTAAGCGTGCCGTCGTCTACAATGGCCTGCTCTTTTTCGGAAGTGGTTTCGCTCATCTGGCATCCTTTATCGACAGAGTACAAAACGGTTCGTTCGAACATCAATAGGATTCTAACGTATAACGCCGCGCTTTCAGGATAGGCGGCGCATTATCGCGAATACGGCAAGAGCCAGCCGTCCTCCCGCGCCTGCCGCGAAGCGGAAGACGGGGAAAGCGGCTGGCTCGCTACGATGCAAAACCGATCGGGCTGTTACTGCTCGATCTTGATGATGGTCATCTCGACCTCGCGGCCAGTGGGACCGGTGGCGGTGATGACGTCGTCCTTCTTGCGACCGAGGAGCGCGGCGCCCACAGGGCTCTCGTTGGAGATCTTGCCGGAAGCGACGTCGGCCTCGGCGGCGCCCACGATGGTGAAGGTGCGCTCGCGGCCGCCCATGTTCACGACGACGGTGCTGCCGACGTTAACGCGGGAGGAACGCTTGGGAGCGGCGACGACGGTGGCCTCGGACAGGATCTGGTTGATCTCGGCGATACGGGCCTCGACCATACCCTGCTCGTTCTTGGCGTCGTCGTACTCGGAGTTCTCGGAGATATCGCCGAACTCGCGGGCGACTTTGATACGCTCGCCGACCTCGGCGCGCTTCTCGTTCTCGAGATAGTGGAGTTCCTTCTCGAGCTTCTCTTTTCCTTCGGGAGTGAGGATGTACTCGTTCGCCATCGCGCAACACCTAACCTAGAACTCGCGCGCCTCGCGACGCGCATTACTGACTGAAACTAAAAAAACGGTATGCCGACAACCGCAGGCATACCGTTCGAATGCAAGATTCTTCGAGACTATTCCTCGTCGGAATCGGCCGCGTTCGCGGTGGTCTTCTTGGCAGAAGAAGCAACTTTCTTTTTGCGAACGGGCCTCTCTTCGACCTCGTCCTCTTCGTCGTCGAGGTCTTCGATTTCCTTCTTCGCACCGCCGCCCATGCCGTCACGCAAATTCTTAACCGTGCGGCCAAGCGCGCTACCGAGCTTGGGGAGGTTCTTCGGTCCGAAGATGAGAAGGGCAACAGCAAGGATGATAAGGAGTTCGGGCATGCCGAGTCCGAAAATTTTCATGTGTTTCCTCCATGGTATCGCCCGTAGAAATGACCAGGCATTCAATCGCGTTCGCAAAAAAGATGGTCGGGACGACAGGATTTGAACCTGCGGCCTCTGCGTCCCGAACGCAGCGCTCTACCAAGCTGAGCCACGTCCCGACATATCGCAAACAGCGCGCTTTATCTTAGCACACTTCCAAAAAAAGCAAAGAGGTTTTTTCAATCTTCTTGAGGAAAGATTCCTCGAACGCTTTTCCGAACCGGAAGAGCGAACGAAAGCGGGCACGCCTCGGCATGCCCGCTCGAACATCGAAAGTTCCTACCAGCGCAGAGCGCAGTAGAACTGGCGGTAGGACGAATAGCACACCACCTGGCCAGGCTGCGGCGCGTGGATGTAGCTTCCGCCGCCTGCAGCGGCGCAGATACCGACATGGCCGCCCGTGTACAGGACGTCGCCTGGCTGCGCCTGGCCGAGCGGCAGCACGTAACGGGCGGAGCCGTACTGGGCGCCCGTGGTGCGGCCGATGCTGTAGCCGGTAGCGCTGTAGCAGTAGCTGGTCAGGCCGGAGCAGTCCAAACCGACGCCTGGCGTGGAACCGCCCCAGACGTAAGGAACGCCGAGCTGCGTCTGCGCGACGCCGAGCGCCGCCGTGTTGGGAACGCCGCCGCCCGAGGACGAGCCGCCGCCGGAGTTGCCGCCCGAAGACGAGCCTCCGTTGGAGGAAGATCCGCCGCCGCTATTAGACGAACCGCCGTTAGAAGAAGACCCGCCGGAGTTGCCGCCCGAAGACGAGCCTCCGTTGGAGGAATTGCCGTTATTGGACGAACCGCCGTTGGAAGAAGACCCGCCCGAAGAAGACGAGCCGCCGGAGTTGCCGTCCGAAGACTGGGCGGACTGCTGCTCGGCGCGCTGCTGCTCCTGGAACTTGGCGGCCTCTTCGGCTGCCTTGGCCTCGGCCGCGGCCTCCTGCTCCTGCTTGACCAGGGCCGCCACCTCGGCGTCGAGGGAGTCGACCTCGGCCTGGTACTGCACGACGAGGGCCTCGGCCTCGGTCTTGATGGCCGACGCCTCGTCCATCTTGCGCTTGGCCGTATCGGCCTGCGCGGCATACTCGACGCGCTGGGCCTCGTTGTCTTCGCGCAGCGTCTTGGTTTCGGAAACGAGCTTCGCATCGTTGTCGTTGAGGGTCTCGAGCGAATCCCAGTTCTTCAGGAAGTCGTCGAACGACGCCGAGCCGAGCAGGATATCGAGGAACGTGGTCTGTCCGTTTCGATACATGCTGCGGGCGCGATCGCCGAGACGGCCCTGCAACTCGCCGATGCGGACGTTGTTCTCGTCGATCTTGGTCTGCGCGTCGTCCATCTTCGTCTTGGCGACATCATGCTCTTCGAGAGCGGTGTAGTAATCGTCGGAAGCCTTGGAAAGCTTCGACTGCATATCATCAAGCTTGACACGCACGGCGTCGGCCTCGGCCTGCTTATCGGCAGACGTCGGCTCGGCGAATGCAATGCTCGGCACGGCCAGGGAAACGGCGCCGAAAGCGGCAGCGCCTCCCACGAACGCGCGCCTCGTCAGATGCATTTTCTGCTCAGCCATACAAGCTCCTTCTGGTAGATCGATCCTTTTCTAAAGGTCTCATAAAGCGTAACCATAGCAAAAAATCCCGTGCGCGATGCTTCGGAAAACACACGCGCACACATGGGCATCATAAGGCTTCCACATCGAGAAAGAAAAGGCACGGTCGCAAAAAGCCGCCTACGAGAACGCCATACAGAAGGCGTCGAGCAGCTGGATCGCGTCGTGATGGGCCATACGGTCGATTTCCTCAGCGGCCGCATCGCTTTTCGCGACGCCCGACAGCTCGAGGGCGATACGCAACGGCGCGCCCTCCCCCGCCTTGGCGCGAGCGGCGTCGACGGCTGCGGAAATGCGCTTCGCGAGTGCTGAAGCGTCGTCGCACAGAACGCGCGGAACCGAGGCGTCCGTCCTGTCGTCAGGACCGACGATGTGCGCGAGCAGCATGTCGGCGTCGGGCGGAACCAGCAGCGTTTCGGCGCTGACCATCTTGGAGCGCGGATTGGTGGCCATGGCGAGGTTCGACATGTACGACGCCACCTTGCGCGTGAAGCCCTCGGTGCCGAACAGGCAGACCGCATGGTGCTCGAGCACGTCGGCGGCGCGGGCGAAGCCCATGTAGGCGCGCTCCTCGACCTGCGGCTTGTCCATCCAGGCGTTGTGGAGGTTGCGCAGGATGGCATAGGTGTTCACGCCGGCGATGCCATCGGGAGCCAGGCCCATGTTCAGCTGGAACTTGCGCAGCGCGCCTTCGGTGTAGGCGCCGAAGGTTCCGCTGACGCCGCCGCATGCGAACCCAAGGGCGCCGAGAGCCGTCTGCAGCTCCTCGACGTCTTTGCCGGTGAAATTCGGGGTGCGCAGGTACAGCAGGCGCTCGCCCAGCTCGAACTGGTCGCCTTCCTTATCCTGCCTATGGATGGTCTCAGAAATCATCGTTCGGTCACGCTTTCTACTTCAGGCGGTTCACGAAATAGTCCGCCATGGAAATCAGAAGGTCGCGCGCGGGGCTTGCCTCGAGCATGTCCATCAGGCGAACCTTCGAAACGCTCGTCAGGCTTTCCGCGTAGCTGCGCGCGTACTCGATCGAGCCGCTTTCGCGCATGATGTCGACCGCTTCGGCCAGAAGGTCTTTGTCGGTCGTCTTGCTGGAAAGGATCTCGATCAGACGGTCGCGCTTCGAGGACGCCTGCAGGGCATGCACCACCATGAGCGTGCGCTTGCCTTCGGTGATGTCGCTGCAGTAGTCCTTGCCCACCACGTCGGCATCGCCTTCGATGTTGAGCAGGTCGTCCTGGATCTGGAACGCCAGGCCGGTGTCGAGACCGTAATTGCGCAGAGCCTCGATTTCGGCCTCGGAGCCGCCGCCGATAATCGCGCCGATGGCCAGCGGAACCGCACCGGAGTAATGGGCGGTCTTGTGCGTAGCCATGACCAGGTAATCCTCGGGAGTGATGTCGTAGCGCTCGTCGCGCGCCCAGCCCAGGTCGAGCGCCTGGCCTTCGACCGTGCGGCGGGTCATCTCGATGAGCTCGCCGACCACGCGCACCTTCACGGAGTCGTTCAGGGCCGGATCTTTGATGACGCTGCCGTTGACCAGGGACAAAGCCAAGTCGCCCGCGTTGATGGCGATGCCGAGGCCCTGCGTCAGATGCAAACACGGCTCGCCGCGGCGCAGCGTGGCCTCGTCGGCGATGTCGTCGTGGATCAAGGCCGCGGTGTGGAAGTGCTCGATCGCGGACGCGGCGGAAACCGCCAGGCGCACGTCGCCGCCTACAGCGAGGCACGACGCGAAGCAGATCAGAGGACGGTGACGCTTGCCGCCGTTCTGGCTATAGGAGAACAGGGGGTCGTAGAGGTATTTGTCCATATCGGCATGCGTGCCGCGCGGAATATAGGTGTTCACCAGCTCGCCGACCACGCCCGCATAGGAATCGAGATACTCCTCGAACGTCGTCGGAGGATTCTCGATCGCCTCGAAAAGCTGCTCCATGCTTGCATTCCTCAATTCGGCTGCCGTCATAACTCGCAACCCTTTCCGTCGTCTGTCCTGCATCGGCCCGCGTCGCGAAGCGGACCCGCGCGCCGCAAGGCTGCATTCCTCGCGGAAAGGACCGCCCTTCCGCGAACAAGCAACGCCGCGCTCCTCTATCGATCCCTCGTCGTCAGGCGAAGGTGCCAGGCTCGGCCCCGTGCGAACCGGGCCAGCCGTCTTGGTGGGAGCGGTGGAACTCCCGCGTCCGCTGCGCGAACGCTCTTTCCCTCGGGCTGAAGCTCTCGGGCGAATTCCTGAAAACCGTCCACAGGACGGTTTTCTCGACGGAATTCCACCTCACCGATTCGAGTCCCTCGGGCCGGTGCCTCTCCGTCGCCTGTTCCTGCGTGGACCGGGTAGGTCGCTTTGGTAGGAGCGGTGGGACTCGAACCCACAAGACCGAAGTCGGAAGATTTTAAGTCTCCTGCGTATGCCATTTCGCCACGCTCCCGCATATGCGACCGTGCGTTCGAACGCACGGCTTTTCATGATAACAAAAGCAGTTTTGACTCGCGCGAAGCCATGAAACGAACTTATTCGGCCGGTCCGCGCGCAGCATCGAGCACGATGCCCATCAGAATATCGCTCTCGCATGCCGTGAAGGAGTCGACGCCCGCCAGCTCCATAACCGCATCCAAGATGAGAGCGCCTGCGGGAAACACCCCGGCACGCTTGGGCTGGATGCCCGGCACCTGCATGCGCTCGGAAAGCGGCATGACGCTCAGACGCGTCTTCACATCGTCGAACTGTTCCCTGCTCACCTGCGCCTTATGCACCCTTGAGGAATCGTAAGGAACGAGCGCGTCGCGCACGGCCACCACCGACGTCGGCGTGCCCGCGACGGCGACCAGGCGGTCGACGTGCAGGTCGGCATCGGCGAAGAAGGGCGCGAGTTGATCGAGTGCCCAAGCGCGCGCCTCGGCGTATTCGCTTTCGCTCGGAGGATCGGCGTGCAGGAATCGCTCCGTCATGCGGCGGCATCCCACGTCGAACGAATGGAACGAACGCATCGAGACCTCGGGGACCAACGCTCCGGCGGGCGCGTCCGCACGACCAAGGGCGAGCTCGGTCGAGCCTCCCCCGATATCGGCGAACAAAAGGTCTTCGCCGCGAAAGTCGTTCGAGGCGCCGAGAAACGACAGCTCGGCTTCGCGATGGCCGGGAATGACCGACAGATCGACGCCGATGGCATGGAGACGCGCAACGAATTCGTCGGCGTTGCTCGCATCGCGGCTCGCACTGGTGGCCAAGGCCGTCACGCGATCGACCGGCGTCTGCGTGCCGCATTCGTCGATGAGATCCTTATAGGACGCGATCGCGTCCACGGTGCGCTCGATCGCCTCGTCGGCGAGGCGGCCCGTCGCGTCGACCCCGACGCCCAGATCGGTGATCGCGCTGCGGCGCAATGCCGTCTGCACGCCCGACGCATCCACGTCGGCTACGAGAAGACGGCTCGTCACCGTTCCGATATCGATGGCGGCGATACGCATGGCGAATTCCTCTCTTCGAAACCCTACGACGTCTTCGCGTCGTCGGCAGGCGTCTGCTCGGCGGCGATGTCGCTCACGTTCGACATGTCGGTGTTTTCGGGCATGACCTTGGCGGGATCGACATAGCCGAACAGCATGTCGAGCATGGGCGAATACCACGTTTCAGGTGCAGGGACGCTGCCGCTTTTCACCTGGGCGATCAGCTCGTCCTGCGCGGTGCCCTTCTCGTTGCCCAGACCGCGGACCACGCCCGCCACCTGGCCGTCGTAGACCCAGCCGAGCTCCTTATGGGCGGCGTCCTCGATGCCTTCGTCGGTCTTGAGGTATTCGACCTGGCTTTCGATGGCCGCATTGCGCGCCGAAAGAGCGTCGTATTCGGCCTGAAGACGCGACTGCTCGCGGGTTTCCAGATAGTACGTCTGCGCCGCGGGATAGAGCAGGACCAGCGCGAACACGAGGCATGCGGCGATGCCCGCCAAAACGGCGAGCGGCGGCGTGGCCGTGTGCGGAGCCTTGGCGCTGCGCGTCTGCGAGCGGCGCGCGCCCGCAGACGAAGCGCGGCCCGATTCGAGGTCGGAGAACGCGCGCTTATGGGCCTTTCCCATTTCGCCCTTGTACACCGCAGCGCGGGAGGCGTGCGGCGAAGGCGACGGCTCGTCGGAGCCGAATTGCTTGAAGAACAGGCGGTCGGCCTTCTGCTTCGCTTTGGCGCGGCGCTTGTCGTAGGAGCGCTGCGCGCGCGAGGAGGCGCCCGACAAACGCGCGTTGGATTCCTCATACGCTTCGAGCGCGGGGCGCGAGGCGTAGGGACGGTCGACATCGAAGGCGTCGGACGGCGTGCGCGTCGACGCCGAAGAGAAGCCGTAATCGCCGCGCTGGGAAGCGCCGACGAGGCGGATGTCGCGAGACGGGCGGGGCCGCGGCGGCAGGGCCGGCGAAGACGCCGAGGCCGTGCGGGCGCCGTACGAAGAAGACGCGTAGCCGCCCATGCTCATCGAGGAGCGGGAAGGCGCAGCCGCATCGAGGGAGGAGTAACGCCCCCGGTCGGCGGAATACGTCCCGCCCGCCGCCTGGGCCATCTCGCCGACGGCGAGACGGGAAGAACGCGTCGACGCCATGCGTCGCGCGTCGTCGAACGGAATGATGTTGGCGTTGCCGCTTCTTGCCATGAAGGATTGCGCTCCTCGGTGCAGGGATGGTGCGTTTCAGTGGTTCGATTACGATGCGCTATAAGAGCTGTTGGCATAGTACCACAACGCCCCCGGCCGCTCTCATGCACGACCAATCACCACGACGACACCACGCAAGGAAAAACCCGCCGGAGCGGGTTTTTCTCGAGCGCTATGCTGTTTGATCGGGACGCGGACGTCCGTTCCTTTAGATCACGCCGATCTGGCCGGTGAAGATCATGACGAGGCTCACGATGAAGAAGATCACGATAGCCGCCGCGACGACCTTGTCGATGGTCTTGGGCAGGATGGCCTGGCCGCGCTCCTTCTGGCCGTACAGGTACAGCAGGATGCCGGGGGCGAACAGGATCGTGGTGATCATGAGGCCTGTCAGGCCGCCCGCGTAGATCAGGAACAGGCTGTAGAAGAAGCCGACGAAGCCGATGACGCGATAGAACCACACGGTCTTGGCGCTCTGGCCGGCGAAGCCGTCCTTTTTCACGGCGCACACGAACAGGTAGAAGGTGCTGAAGAAGTACGGGATCAAGATCATGGAAACCGAGACGCCGTAGAAGAACTGATAGGTCTGCTCGGAGAACAGGATGATGATCAAGAACGCCTGGACGATCAGGCAGGTGATGGTGCAGGTGGCCACGGGAGCGCCGTTCTTGTTCTTCTTCGCGAAGATCTTCGGGAACACGCCCTGCTCGGCGGCCTCATGCGGGCACTCGGACGCGATGATCGTATATCCCAGCATGGCGCCCAGAAGCGACAGCGCGACGCCGAGGTTCACCAACGCGGCGCCCCAAGGGCCGACAACGGCCTCGAGCACGCCCGCCATGGACGGGTTAGGCAGCGCAGCCAGCTCGGCGCGCGGCATGACGCCCATGGAAAGGATGGATACGATCAGATAGATGGCGAGAATGCCGCAGAACGCAATGATGGTGGCGCGGCCGACGTCCTTGCTGTGCTTCGCACGGCCGGAGATGGCCACGGCACCCTCGATGCCGAGGAAGATCCAGATGCTCACGCCGACGGTGCCGACGATCTGGTCCCACAAGGCGGGGCCGTCAGGCTCGCCCCAGAAGTTCTCCATGAAGATGGCAGGGTCGAAGTTCATCGAGAAGATAATCGCCACGATGGCCACGAACAGAGGAACGAGCTTGGCAATCGTGGTGATGATGTTGATGCTCGCGGCCTCTTTCACGCCGCGGCAGACCAGCGCCCAGCACACCCAGACGATCAGCGATGCGCCGATCACCGACACGAGGTTGTTGCCCTCGCCGAATACGGGGAAGAAGAACGAAAGGCTTGCGAACAGCAACGTAGTGTAGGAAACCGTCGCCAGAAGGGCGCTTATCCAGTAGCCGTACGCCGAGTTGAAGCCCATGAACTCGCCGAAGCCCGCGCGGGCGTAGCTGTAGATGCCGCCGGTGAGCTCGGGCTTGAACTTGTTCAAAGCGTAGAAGCACATCATCAGGCAGAACACGCCGATGCCGCATACAAGCCAACCGATGAGCACTGCGCCCGTGTTGGCCCCTGCCGCCGCCATATCGCCGGCCATCGTGAAGACGCCGCCGCCGATGACGGCCGTGATCACCGCTGCGATAAGGTGAGGAAGTGAGAGTCCGTTTGGGTCGTTGACCTGGTCGGTGCGGCCCGATGCGAGGTTCGACATGACAACCTGCTTTCTTTTGGGAACCCGTGGCCACGGGAGACAACCCCGCGACGCTCGTAAACAGGATACCCCCAAAACGTCTCCAGATGACCAACACAATGTCGGCGCCTGATTCATTTTCGTGCAAACGTGATGATTATTTTCAAAAATTTCCTGCTCAACGATGCCGAATGCGAACAAAAAATATTTTTTTACAAAATGGCCTCAAAAGGAAGGAAGGCGCCGCGGCGCCTTCCTTCCCTATCCATTTACAGCGCGAAACGCGAGCGCGACGACGCCCGCATGCCGCTCGACTCGTTCTTTCGACGATGCTCCTCCATTAGATACAGCACGCAGTCGGTGCGGTTGCACGAACGCAGCAGCTCAATCTGCTCGTCGAACGATTCCTCATCGATGAAGCCCGCCGCAAGCAGCGCGGCCACCTCGTCGCGCTCTCCGTCGCGGGCGACGCGCATGCGCGCCTCGGACGCTCGCTCGCGCAGACGTTCGACCAGCGCATCGCGCACCGCGGGCGACGGCGCATGCGGATCGGCGATGCGATGGATGATCGCGCCCAAACGGTCGGGCAGGTTCTTGCCCGACAGCAACAGTTCGTCGTAGGCGTCGTAGTCGAAGGGCACCTCCCCGCTCTCGGATGCGTCGATGAAGCAGCTGAGAAGCTGGTCTGCCGATACGTGGACGATCGAACCCGTGCTCTCGAGGCGGCATGCCGCGTATTCGAAACAGCCCTCGCCGATGCTCGTCACGCTGCGCGGAATGGACACGGGCGCGGAAAACGAGCGGGAACAGAAGCAATGCGCGCCGATCGCGCGCAGCCCCTCGGACAAAACGAGGCGCTCGGTGCCGCGGCAGGCGTTGTCGCGCTCGATCGCGCGCACCGTGGCAGGCAGCGAGAGCGTGGCGGGCGCATACGGCAGCGCGCGCACGCCGATACGCACGAGCGGACGGCCCTGCACTTCGGCGGGAAGGGGAAGCGCCCGGCGCACCGGGGGCGCAGGAGCCTTGATGGCCGCGGACGGAGCCAGGTCGCCCATGCCCGCATGGCGCACGGCCGCCGCCTCGGCGAAACGTTTCGAAATGGACTTCGGCGCGGCGGGACCCGCCACCAAAACGGCGCCCTCGCCGTCGAAATCGTAGAAGCATTCGTCGTGTTCGACGACGCGCTCGCTTGCCAGGCGCACGCCGCGCGCATGAAGCGGCGCGACCGCAGGGGCCTCGTCGGGGAAGATCCACACGGCGTCGTCCCATTCGCGGGCGGCCACGCGCGCAAGCGACGCGGGCGCATGCACCACGTTGGGCTGCGCGCAGCCGGCGCAGAATGCGGCGCCGCCTATCTCCTCGACGCCTTCAGGCACCGTCATGCGCTCGTCATACGGCGGAGCGGCGAACACCAGGCGCGCTCCCCCGTTGTCGAACAGGCTTCCGCCGCGCGCGCGGTAGCGCTCGTTGCGTTCGTCGACGGAATAGGCGCGGCCTCCCAGGCGTGGCGACACGCCCGCCAGATCGCACGGCTGCTCGCCCATGTGCTCGAGCCCGGCGCCCAGATGGATGCAGCCGGCCGAAACCGCCGAGAACGCCGATGCGTCAATGCGCTTCACGGTATCGGGCACCACCAGCAGCCGCACGCCGACGCCCTGCACGAAACGGCGGGCGAAGGCTTCAACGGTCACGCGCACGATCGGAACGCCCTCGACCGAAGCGGGCAGCACCGCCGTCACATGGTCGGAGCCGAGCGCTTTCGCCAAGCGCTTCAAGTCGAAGCCCACCAAGGCGTAGCCGTCGTCCTCGCGACGGACGGCCACGATGTCGCTCAAGTCGGACGCATCGCCGCCGCCCGATACGCGCGGCGCCAAAACGGCGCTGCTTTCGGGGCGCGCCAGCTCGCTTCCCGCCATGGCGCGGTCAAGCACGGCGTCGAGTTCTTCGCGTTCGATGCCCATGCTGCGCGCGCCCGAGTAGATCAGGCCGATTTCCTGCGCGGGCAGCATCTCGTTGGCGGGAGCGCGGCCGTCGGCGCGGGCCGACGAGACCCATTCCTCGTATGGAAGAAGCTGCGGCGACCACACCTCGCCTTCGCGGGCACGCGCCGCATCGCGCACGTCGGCCTCACCCGCGCGCAGATGGCGCGGATGGGCGGCCGCTGCGGCGATGAGGTCTTCGACAGCGGTTTCTTCATCTTCGAAAACCAGGAAATCGCACGTCATAGGAGTTCCTTCCCCGAGCAGAATACGGCCTGGCCGCATTGTCGGCAACGGTTGTTTACCAGCGTTTCGCCCCATGCTACACTGCGCCCAGGAGTTAGGGCAAGCACGCCCCGCGACCTTCTGAGAAACGGACGCGGCAGGCTGCTTTCGACCCGCAAACGTCTCTCGATGGGAGCGATTATGGCAACCGAAACCGTCGATGCGCTTGCCGTCCAGGCGCTCGACCTCGCCAAAAACGCGCTGCTCGTACGACTGCGCTTCATGAACGCGGCCTTCGCCCGCCTGCGCCCTCTGCCGGTGCCTGGCGCCACGCTTGCGACCGACGGCGCCTACATCCGCTTCGATTCCGCCTCGTTCGCGCGAAGCTACGCGGCCGAGCCCGCATTCGCCGCCCATGCGTTCCTGCACATGACGCTGCACAACGTGTTCCTCCATCTGTATACCGACGCGCGCGTCGACGCGCAGCGCTGGGATGCTGCCTGCGACATCGCCGTCGAACACGTCATGGCTCAGCTGGACATCCCCGCCGCGCGCACCGAAGCCGTGGCGCGTCAGCAAGCCACTATCGCTGAGATAGAAGCAAACCTAAGTATTATTACAGCCGAAACTATATATAGGTATCTTGTTGATACCGTTACTGATGACGAGCGCGTTGAAGCCATGCGCGAACCGTTCCTCGTCGACGACCATGCGCCTTGGCACACGATGGCCGCCGAAGAAGCCGAGAAATCGAAAGACCCTGAGAGCAGTCGCGTCGAAGAAAACGACACGAAGCGCACCGACGCCGCCACCGAGGCGGCCCAGGACGGCACCGACGCGGAGCTTCCCCAGGACGCCGACAAGCGCGAGAAGAGCCATTCGTCGCGCCGCGGCCTGAAGCAGGAAGACATCGTGCAGAAGGAAGCGCCCGAAAACGCCGCCGAGGCGATCGGCAAGCGCTTCGCGAACACGGTGAACCTCGACCGCTCGCGCGACCAATGGAAAAACGCCGCCTACGAGATGGGCGTGCAGCTGGACACATACGTGCAGCTCTGGGGCGTCGAGGGGTCCAACCTTTCGATGAACCTGCGCTCGGTCACGCGCGAGAAGCAGGACTACCGCGAGTTCCTGCGCAAGTTCGCGCGCATGGGCGAGCATATGCGCATCAACGACGACGAGTTCGACTACGTGTACTACTGCTACGGCCTGTCGCGCTACGGCAACCTTCCCCTGATCGAACCGCTCGAATACAGCGAAGAGAAGCGCATCCGCGATTTCGTGGTGGCGATCGACACATCGGCATCGACGAAAGACGGGCTTGTGCGCAAGTTCATCGAGAAGACCTATTCGATCCTGTCCGACGAAACCGGGTTTTTCGCCGACATGAACGTGCTCATCATCCAATGCGATGCCGAAATCGCCGACGTCACACGCATCGGGTCGCTTTCCGACCTTGAGCATTACCTCGACGACCTCGAGATCAAAGGCCTCGGCGGCACCGACTTCCGCCCCGTGTTCTCCTACGTCGACGCGGCGCTCGAGCGCGGCGAATTCACCGATCTGGCAGGACTCATCTATTTCACCGACGGTCAGGGCACCTACCCGTCGCGCAAACCCGACTACGAAGCGGCGTTCGTCTTCGTGGACGACGATGCGGGCGTGACCGTGCCCGTCTGGGCCATGAAGGTGGTCTTGGAGGAAAAGGTGCTCCTCGACGACGACCTATAAGAAACCTCGCGCGGCCGAGGCGCCTTCGGCCGCTTACCCGAAGCAATCCGAACCGCAGGGACGCGCGCTGCGGCGCCGTCCCGACCTCGCCAAGGAGGGCCCATGAACATCAGCCAAGCGAAAAAGCAGATCGAACGTTCCATGAGGGCGTATTTCGCCAAAGACGAGTTCGGCGACTACCGCCTGCCCGTCAACCGCCAGCGCCCGGTGTTTCTGATCGGCGCGCCCGGCATCGGCAAGACCGCGATCATGGAGCAGATCGCCCAGGAACTCGAAGTGGGGTTCGTCTCGTACTCCATGACGCACCACACCCGCCAAAGCGCGCTGGGCCTGCCCTTCATCGCGCGCAAGACCTACGGCGGCGTCGAATACGACGTGTCCGAATACACGATGAGCGAAATCATCGCGTCGGTCTATGACGCCATGGAAGCCACGGGCAAAAGCGAAGGCATCCTGTTCCTGGACGAGATCAACTGCGTGTCCGAGACGCTGACGCCTGCGATGCTGCAGTTCCTGCAGTACAAGGTGTTCGGCCGCCATCGCGTTCCCGACGGATGGATCGTGGTCACCGCCGGCAACCCGCCCGAGTACAACCGCACCGTGCACGATTTCGACATGGCGACCTGGGACCGTCTCAAGCGCATCGACGTCGAGCCCGATTACCAGGCGTGGCGCGACTACGCCGTGCAGACCGGCGTGCACCCCGCCGTGCTCACCTACCTCGACATCGAGCGCGGCAACTTCTACCGTGTGGAAACCACCGTCGACGGCATGTCGTTCGTCACGGCGCGCGGCTGGGACGACCTGTCCTCGATCATCAAGCTCTACGAAGAAGAAGGCCTGCCCGTCGACGACCTGCTCATCGGCCAGTACGTGCAAAATCCCGAAGTGGCCAAGCACTTCTCGGTGTATTACGAGCTGTTCTCCAAGTACCGTTCCGACTACCGTATCGACGACATCATCGACGGCAAGGCCGACGAAGCGATCGTCGAACGTGCGCGCGAGGCGGCATTCGACGAACGCGTCTCGCTTATGGGTCTGATCGTGGACGCGCTGATCGCCCGCGTGCGCGAGGCCGCCTGCGAAGAACGCGCGGCGGGATTCGTGCATGACCAGCTGGCGGCGCTGCGCGACGAACTAGAAGCGGCGGGTGTCGTCGATGCCGCCGAGAAGGCGAGCGAGCGCGCCGCGGCCATCCGCGCCAAGCTCGCCGCCGAAAAGGAAGCAGGCCTGCTCACCGACGAGAAGCGCCTGTCCTACGAGCGCGCAGCCACCCTGCTCGAAGACGCGGTGCGCGCGGCGGGCGACGGCGTGCTGACATTCGACGACGTCAAAGAACGCTTCGGCTCGCTGCTCGACGCCCTCGACATCCTCATCGACGCTGCAGCCGCCGCGCTCGACGCCGTGTTCCGCTTCGTCGAGAATGCCTTCGGCGACGGCCAGGAAATGCTGCTGCTGATCACCGACCTGTCGGTCAACCGCCACAGCATGGCCTTCATCAACGACCACGGCTGCGACCGCTATTTCGCGCACAACGAGAAACTGCTGTTCCACGAGCGCGGCGATGACCTTGCCGAACGCATCGGCAGGTTGAACCTCGACGAGGAATAGGCGCGCATCGTCTCCCTGCATGAGAAAGGCTCCCCCGCGGGAGCCTTTCTCATGCCTGCACGGCGCTACGGCACCGAAACGCGAAGATGCCCGCCGAAAACGACGGGCATCGGAAATCGCGTGCTTGCTATGCGCGGTCGATGTTGTAGAACGCATCCATGCCTGCGTAGCGGCCAGACTCGCGCAGCTCTTCCTCGATGCGGATGAGCTGATTGTACTTGGCGATACGGTCGGAGCGGCAGGGAGCGCCGGTCTTGATCTGGCCGGCGTTGCAGGCCACGGACAGGTCGGCAATCGTGGTGTCCTCGGATTCGCCGGAACGGTGGCTCATGACGCATGCATACCCGGCCTGCTTGGCCATCTGGATAGCCTCCATGGCCTCGGTCAGGCTGCCGATCTGGTTCACCTTCACCAGGATGGCGTTGGCGACGCCGAGCTCGATGCCCTTCTTCAGGCGCTCGGAGTTGGTAACGAACAGGTCGTCGCCGACCAGCTGCACGCGCTTGCCGATACGGTCGGTCAGAAGCTTCCAGCCGTCCCAGTCTTCCTCGGCCATGCCGTCCTCGATGGAGATGATCGGGTACTTGTCGACGAGCTTCTCCCAGTAGTCGACCATTTCCTCGCTGGTGTACTCGACGCCCTCGCCGGCGAGAACGTACACGCCGCGCTCGGCGTCGTAGTACTCGGTGGAAGCCGGGTCCATGGCGAACATGATGTCGACGCCTGGCTTGTAGCCGGCCTTCTCGCACGCCTCGGCGATGTACTTCAGCGGCTCTTCGTTGGTCTTGAGGTTCGGAGCGAAGCCGCCCTCGTCGCCCACGCCGCCGCCGAGGCCCGCATCATGCAGGACCTTCTTGAGAGTGTGGTAGATTTCGGCGCACCAGCGCAGGCCCTCGGCGAAAGAGGGAGCGCCCACGGGCATGATCATGAACTCCTGGAAGTCGACATTGTTGTCGGCATGCACGCCGCCGTTGAGGATGTTCATCATGGGCGTGGGAAGCAGGTTCGCATTCACGCCGCCGACGTAGCGGTACAGCGGCATCTCGACGGATTCGGCTGCGGCGCGGGCCGTGGCCAGAGAAACGCCCAAGATAGCGTTAGCGCCCAGACGGCCCTTGTTCGGGGTGCCGTCGAGGTCGATCATCTCGGCATCGAGAGCGCGCTGGTCGAGCGCGTTCATGCCGATCACGGCATCGGCGATTTCCTCGTTGACGTTGGCGACCGCCTTCGTCACGCCCTTGCCGAGGTAGCGGTCGGCCTCGCCGTCGCGCAGCTCCACGGCCTCGAAGGCGCCCGTGGAGGCACCCGAGGGCACGATAGCGCGGGCGAAGGACCCGTCGTCAAGCGTAACTTCCACTTCCACGGTCGGATTGCCACGGGAATCCAGGACTTCGCGGCCGTACACGTCGAAGATGATGCTCATGAAGATTGCCTCCTCGGTCGGTTTCACGCGGCACGTTCGCATAGATGCCGCAACGAAGACGGCGCGATCGCGCCGTATAAACAGGGTGATTGTACCGGGTTGTGCGCATAACGAAGGCAAGCGGCTGGCAAGCGCGGCCAGAGTCGCTTCGACCGGCGCGGTTTGCGCGCCGTTTCGCTCCTCGAGGCGGCCGGATCGCCATGGCGCCGCTCTACAGAAAGACCGCCACGGCCATGCAGGCCGACGAAACGGCCGCCGCCGCAAGCACGTCCGTCGCGCGCAGACGCTCGTCGCCGTGCAAGCTCGTGCGGCGCGCTCCCCCGCCGTAGCAGCGGGCTTCCATGGCCTGGGCCAACGCCCCCGCGCGATGGAACAGCCCCACCAGAATGGGAACCAGGACGCTTCCCCAACACTTCACGCGTTCCACCACGCCGCCCTCATCGAGCGCCGCGCCGCGGGCACGCTGGGCGTTCGAAACGCGCTGGAACTCGTCGAGGCTCACGGGAATGAACCTGATTGCAATCGAAAACATGGTGGCGATGTCATCCACGGGCACGCGCACCGCGCGAAGCGGCGCGAGAAACGACGCGAAGGCGCGCACGAGATGCGTGTCGTCGTAGGAAAACGCCACGCACAGCGTGGCAAGCGCCAACAGCAGGATACGAAGCGCGTAATAGAAGCCCTCGCCTATTCCCTGCGGAATATGGGCGAGCACCGTGAACGCCAATATGACGAGCAGCGGCACGATGCCCTTGAACATCGAAGCCACGTTCACACGAGCAAGCGCCAAGACCGTCGCAAGACCTGCGGCCAGCACGCCCATGGCGAGCCACGACTGTGCCACGAAAAGCGCGATCGAATAAAAGAGCACCGCGACAATGGACACGCGCGCATCGATACATGCACGGCGGGACTCCCCAGGGGCGGTTCCAATATGTTGAGATTCAGACATGCGCTCCAGTATAAAAGAAAGGGGCCCGGAGCCCCTCTCTTGTCATGCGTTCTCTACGATGCCGCAGGCAGGCTATTCTTCGACAGCCTCTTCCGGCTCGGAGTCCTTCTTGGCGATGCGCTCGACGGTCGCCTTCGCGGCCTCGGCCGCACGGTCGCCCAGCTCCTTGGTCAGTTCGACCGATTTGTCAGCGATCTGAGACGTGGCGTCCATGACATGCTCGGCGACCTCTTTGCGAGTCTCCATGGCACGGTCGGCGACAGCCTTGGCCTCGTCGATCAGCACGGGAATGTTCTCGCGCGTGGCGTTCGCCATTTCCTCGCGCTTCGCACGGGCGCTCTCCATGACGGTCGGCGTCTGCTCTTGGATGACGTCGATGACCTTATCGCCCGCTTCCTTCATTTCGCTCGCCAGTTCCTGAGCCTTATCGATGGCATCATTGATCAGCTTTCCGATCTCAGACATGACGCCCTCCTCTCCGCATCGAGGCGCACGCCCTGAGCGCATCGCCCTCCTTTTCCAAGGTCGGCCTCATCGTATCACGTCAAACGATTGGACGGCAGATGCAGGCTCCCTTTGCAACCGAGACGAAACCCGTCGCAACCCGCGTTTTCAACGGGTGGACAAGGCTCTCGAACAATGGACGATGGAACGGCGGACCTGTCTGAAAACGAAGAAAGGACGCCGAAGCGTCCTTTCTTGAAAACATATGCGCGGGAAAAAGGCTACTCGGCCTTCTTCTCCTCGGCCTCGGCGGTCTCCTCGGCCTGAGCCTCGGCGACAGCCTCGGTCTCCTCAGCCTTCTCGACCTTCTTCGGAGCAGCCTTGGGGGCCTTCTCCTCAGCCTTCTCCTCCTTCTTGGCCACGGGCTCAGTCACGAGCTCCATGATGACCATAGGAGCATTGTCGCCCTTGCGGGGGCCGAGCTTCAGGATGCGGGTGTAACCGCCCTGACGATCGGCGAACATGCCCTGAGCAACCTTCTCGAAGATCTCGCGAACGAGCTCTTTGTCGTTGCCGAGAGCGGCGATGGCGAGGCGACGGGAATGCAGGTCGCCCTTCTTCGCCCAGGTGATGATACGGTCGACATCGGGGCGGATTTCCTTCGCGCGAGACTCGATGGTCTTGATGCGGTCGTTCAGGAACAGCGCCTGCACCAGCGACCTCTTCATGGCCTTAGTGTGGGCGGCATCGGTGCCCAGCTTGCGGCCCTTCTTGTAATGCCTCATCGTGTATCTCCTATTATTGCTTCAAGTTGAGGTCCATCGAGATCAGCTTGTCCTTGACCTCTTCGATGGACTTCGCGCCAAAGTTACGGATGTTGAGCAGGTCGTTCTCGGAGAACTCGACCAGCTGACGCACGGAATGGATACCGGCGCGCTTCAAGCAGTTGTAGGAGCGGACGGACAGGTCCAGATCCTCGATCTGCTTATCGAGCTCAGCATTGGCCTCCTGGCCCTCCGGAGCGAAGATGGACGGAATTTCGCCCTCTTCCTCGTCGGCGATATCGGCCAGGGTCAAAAACGCCCCCATGTACTGGTTGATGATGTTGGCCGCGCGGCACACCGCCTCGTTCGGGACGATGGAGCCATCGGTTTCGACCTCAAGAACCAGCTTATCGTAGTCGGTACGCTGACCCACGCGCGTGTCGCTGACCGCGAGGGTGCAACGACGCACGGGGGAGAACAGGCTGTCCACATGGATGATACCGATGGGATCCTCGGTGCGCTTGTTGCGCTCGGCCGAAACGTAGCCACGGCCGACACCGATGCGGATATTCATGTTCAACGTGCCGCCATCGGCCACAGTGGCGATGACATGGTCGGGGTTGACAAGCGTGAACTCGGCAGGAACTTTGATGTCGGCGCCAGTCACCGTGCACGGACCCTCGACGGAAATCGTCGCGACTGCCTCGGTGTAGTCCTCGGAAAGAGCCGCGAAAACGAGACCCTTCACATTGAGGACGATATCGGTGACATCTTCGATCACGCCTTCTGCAGTCGTGAACTCATGCTGCACGCCCTCGATCTGAATCGCGGTCGCTTTCGCGCCGTCCAGGGAAGAGAGCAGCACGCGACGCATGCAGTTGCCCAGCGTATATCCGAAACCACGCTCGAGCGGCTCTACGATGAAGCGAGCGACGGTATCGTTCACTTCTTCGGTAGTGACGGTTGGCCTCATGAACTCTGCCATAGTTTGTAAGCCTCCTAATCAGCCGCTGGTTATTACTTAGAGTAGAGCTCGACGATAAGCTGCTCGTTGATATCCAGGTCGATCTGATCGCGGTTCGGAAGGGAGAGCACGCTGCCCTGCAGTTTCTCGATGTCGACTTCGAGCCATGCGGGAACCTGCATACGCTCATTGGACACGAGAGCGCTCTTGATGACGAGCATTTCCTTGGCCTTGGGAGCCACGGAAACCAGGTCGCCGGGGCGCACGCGGTAGGACGGGATGTCCACGCGACGGCCGTTCACCAGAATGTGGCCGTGGGTCACGGTCTGGCGAGCTTCCTTACGGGTGCGGGCGAAGCCCAGGCGGAAGACGACATTGTCGAGACGGGACTCGAGAATGCGCATCAGGTTCTCGCCGGTGATGCCCTGCTGACGCTTAGCCTTCATGAAGTAGCCACGGAACTGCTTCTCCAGAACGCCGTAGATGAACTTGGCCTTCTGCTTCTCACGCAGCTGCATGCCGTATTCGCTTTCCTTGCGACGGCGCTTGGGCTGACGGATGGATTCTTTCTTGCTGCTGTAGCCCAGCACAACCGGATCAATACCGAGCTGGCGGCAGCGCTTAAGAACCGGAGTCCTATTGATTGCCATAATGATTCGATCCTTTCTGAACTACACGCGACGACGCTTGCACGGACGGCAGCCGTTGTGCGGGATGGGGGTGCAATCCTGGATGCTCGCCACTTCGAGGCCTGCAGCCTGGAGAGAGCGGATAGCGGTCTCGCGACCAGAGCCGGGGCCCTTCACGAAGACGCTGACCTTCTTGAGGCCGTGCTCCATAGCGGTCTTGGCGGCCTGCTCGGCAGCCATCTGCGCGGCGAACGGGGTGGACTTACGAGAGCCCTTGAAGCCCACGGTGCCGGCAGAGTTCCAGGAAATCACGTTACCCTGAGGATCGGTGATGGAAACGATGGTGTTGTTGAAGGTGCTCTTGATATGAGCCTGACCGACCGCAATATTCTTGCGCTCGGAGCGCTTGATGCGCGTGCGAACGTTCTTCTTAGCCATGTGTTAAAACCCCTACTTCTTCTTGCCGCCGATTTGACGCTTGGGACCCTTGCGGGTGCGAGCGTTGGTGTGGGTGCGCTGACCGCGAACGGGAAGACCCTTGCGGTGACGCAGGCCACGGTAGCAGCCGATTTCCATAAGGCGCTTAACGTTCTGAGAAACCTCACGGTGCAGGTCGCCCTCGACCGTCAGGTTCTCGCTGATGTATTCGCGAATCTTCTGAAGATCGTCTTCAGAAATGTCCTTGACGCGGATGTCCGGGTTGACGCCGGTTTCCGCGACGATCTTCTTGGCGGTGGTGTTGCCGATGCCGTAGATGTAAGTCAAGCCGATCTCAATGCGCTTCTCGCGAGGGAGGTCGACACCGAAAAGACGTGCCATAGTTTAGCTAGCCTTCCTCTCTTTAACCCTGACGCTGCTTATGACGAGGATTCTCGCAGATCACGAGCACCTTGCCATGACGTCGAATGATTTTGCACTTGTCGCACATCTTCTTGACCGAAGGACGGACCTTCATGTTTGTCTCCTTTGAATGTGCGGCTTCCCTTTGGCCGACGGTTCAACCTCCGGGGAACCCTACTGTCTTTTACTCTATGCAACACGCCCAGCCGCAGGCGATGGTTGTCATGTCGTGCGTTGTTGCGGACACGCGGCCGCTGCTTTTAAGCGCAGAAATGCACCCTGTGTTTCGACGGGAAGTCGGAGCAGAGCGGGTGCTTACTTGAAGCGATAGGTAATACGGCCGCGAGACAGGTCGTAGACCGACAGCTCGACGGTTACCTTGTCGCCCGGCAGGATTTTGATGTAGTGCATGCGCATTTTGCCGGAAATATGCGCCAGAATCTGATGGCCGTTCTCGAGTTCGACCTTGAACATCGCGTTCGGAAGGGCCTCGAGGACCGTGCCTTCAAGTTCGATGACGTCTTCTTTTGCCAAGAATCTTCCTTCTTCACTCATCGTTTGCTTAAGCAACAGCCAAAAAATTATACCAAAATTTTCTTTCGTGTGCACGAAATTCATTTTGGCATCACAAAAACAGCGCCTGAGCAGCTGCCTCGTCGCATTCTAGCACGTTTGACGCGTTTTTTACCGATCGACCTGCGGTATTTTCATTTCTTCAACCATTTATCTTTACCGTCTGATTACTGAAATTCGTCTAGTTTCAAGAAGAAACTTTCATTAATTTCGCAACGATAGAACCGGAGAAACGGCATCGAGGGAAGCGTCGCGCATCCGGGTCTTCGATGCCTGCGAAGCGACCCTCCCCCGCCCCGCGAACGCTTTGCGCGGCGGGTGCGACC
The DNA here is from genome assembly GCA_029266945.1 of Slackia sp. Classification (GTDB taxonomy): domain Bacteria; phylum Actinomycetota; class Coriobacteriia; order Coriobacteriales; family Eggerthellaceae; genus Slackia. The sequence continues at coordinate 129,055 of JARIED010000005.1, forward strand.
GCGTATCGAAGCGGACGGCCCGAGAGGCGCAGGCCCTCTTTCGGCGGCCGTATAATCGACGACGAACCACCAACGCGACGACGCGTTCGCCGCCGATCGAAAGGCACCTTATGCACAGCTTCCGCAACGATTACATGGAGGGCGCCCACCCGTGCGTCCTCGACGCCCTGGTCCGCACCAACGCTGAACAGCACCCCGGCTACACCGAAGACCCGTGGTGCCGCAAGGCGCGCGGACGCATCCGCCGGGCCGTCGCGCAAAGCGACGAACAAGGCGCGCTCGCACGCGCCGGCATCGACCCCGAAAGCCTGCAGGTCGAATTCGTCGCGGGCGGCACCATGGCCAATCTGGTCACGACCGCAGCATGCCTGCGTCCGCACGAATGCGTCATCGCCGCGCCCGACGGCCACGTCAACGTGCACGAAACGGGCGCGATCGAAGCCTGTGGCCACAAGGTGCTCGTCACCGCCGACCCCGACGGTCTGCTGAGCATCGCAGGCATCGACGCCGTGATGAGGGAGCACGAATACGGCTGCAACTTCCACATGGTCAAGCCGCGCCTTCTGTATATGTCGCTCGCCACCGAGACCGGCCTGGTCTGCACCGCTGCCGAGCTCGCGGCGCTGCGCGCCTACGCGGACGAGCACGACCTGCTGTTGTTCATCGACGGCGCCAGGCTCGCCTGCGGCCTCGCTTCGCCGCGCTGCGACGCCACGCTGGCCGACGTCTGCGCCGCCGCGGACGTGTTCACGATCGGCGGCACCAAGAACGGCGCGCTCTTCGGCGAGGCCATCGTGATCCGCAACGCCGCCGTAGCGCGCGAGTTCCGCTACGTCATGAAACAGAAGGGCGCCGTCTGCGCCAAGGGAAGGCTGCTGGGCGTTCAGTTCGACGCGCTGTTCTCGGTCACCGGCGCCCAAGCGGGCGTGACCGAGGCCCAAGGCGACGAGCCGCTCTACCTCTCGCTCGGCCGCCACTCCGTCGCCACGGCCCTGAAGCTGCGCGAGGTGCTGGCGGCGCACGGGTTCGACGCCTTCGTAAGCGACTCGTCCACCAATCAGCAGTTCCTCAGGCTCGACAACGTGACGGCCGACGCGTTCGCGCAGGCCTTCGACGCCGATATCATCGCGCGCCCCGACGCCGACTCCACGATCGTGCGCATGACCTGCTCGTGGGCCACCGCTGAAGACGATATCGCCGCCGTTGACGAACAGCTTTCCCGCATGGGCGCGAACGCCGGCCGCACGGCGTAACGAAAGGGCAACGCGCAGGACACGAAACGCCGGCGCAGACGCTTTAGAACGCTCGAGTGATAGAATGGAAGCGTCCTTGAAAGCAAGGACGTTCCAAGGTCAGGAGCAGCCATGACGAAGAAATACACCCGCATTTTCGCCGCGCTCGACGGCGGCAAAACCCAGGACATGGTCGTCGACCGCGCCATCGAGCTCGCCGAAGGCGCCAACGCATCGCTGATGTTCGGCCACGTGGTGGATTCGGTTCCCTACGAGGCCGCCGGCACCGATTTCGCCGCCCTTGCGGCCGATATGAAGGCGAAGCTGGAAGAGTCCATCGCCGACAAGCTCGAAGCCGCGCGCAACAATCCCGCGATCCCCGATGTGCAGGTGGTCGTGAAGGCGGGACGCATCACCGAAACGCTGAGCGAGCAGATCATCGAGCCGTACGAGCCCGACCTGGTTATCTGCGGAGAACGCGGCCTGTCCAACATCAAGTACGTGTTCGTGGGCAGCGTGTCCACCTACCTGATCCGCAACCTGCGCTGCGACGTGCTGGTGGTCAAGGAAGACTAACGCACCGCCGCGAAAACACTGCACGTATGCAAGAAGGGTTCGACCTCGCAAGGTCGAACCCTTCTCTTATATGGGCCTCTTTATATGAGGGCCCTTTTCACAAAAGCCCTTCGCGAGGCGGCGAAACAAGGCCTTTCGGGGCGCACGTTTCGTCCGCTGCGCCCCGAAGCTCCCGCCGCGCGCCTCCTGAGCGCCTATGCTTCCAGCGAGGCGGCAAGTGCGTACGCTCGCGGGCCCGTGGCCGTCACGTCGATCACACGCGCGCCGTCGGCACGAACGGCGAAATCGAGCAGCAGATAGTCATCAGGCGCAGCCTCATCAAACTTATCGCCCCATTCCACCAGCGAGACGCCATCGCCTTCGGTGATGCCGTAATAGTCGATATCGTCCAGCTCATCGGCGCTTTCCAGGCGATACAGGTCGAAATGGTACAACGGAAGGCGGCCGCCGCTATATTCGCACACCAAATTGAACGTCGGACTGGTCGGCACGTCGGCAAGCTCGAGGCCGCGCGCGAACCCTTGCGTGAAGTGGGTCTTGCCCGCCCCCAGGTCGCCGACGAGCAGAATGACGTCGCCCTCTTCGGCGCAGCGGGCCATGCGTTCGGCGTAGCTCTGCGTCTGCTCCACCGACGTGCTGATAATCTGCATCTGTATCCTTTCTTAATATTAGTTACTTTAAGTAGTCTAACACCCAATTCAATGTAGCTATATATTCGACTGCGCTTCAGGAAGTTCGAATATCTCTTATTCAAAGTAGCTAACTGAAGTCGTGCAACATCGAAACATAAATCTAATTTCTTATGAAAATTAAGCATCCTAAAGATATTGACTCTCTTTAGGATGCTTAGAAATTAAATAGTAACTTAGTTTCTCAAAGTTACTTTATTTCCCAACAGACCTACAACGCGAAGCCGTACGCCTCGAGCACATGCTTGGGAACCATGAAGCGAACCGTTTTCTCGGGATCGACCATCTGGCACACCTCCACATTGCCGCACAGGCTGAACAGCATGACCAGCTCGGCGGGATCTTTGCCCGTGCGATCGGCCACCAGATCGACCATGCGGTGCACGGCGCCGTCTGCGGCGGCATCGAGCGTCTCGGCGGAATAAATCACGCCGAACTCCGTTTCGTTTTCGATCAGCGGCGTGTCGATGGCAAGCTCGGGCAGCGCAGTCAGAGTGACCGTTGCATGGCCCGCCGCCTCGGCGCCGGAAACGCTCACTTCGCCATCGCCCATCACGGCATGCATGTCGCCGCAACCGAACAGCGCGCCGTCGACGGCTACCGGGAAATACAGCGTGGCGCCGGGAGCGACCTTGGCGTTGTCCATGTTGCCGCCGTGGGCGCCGGGCGTTCCGCAGTTCACGGACTCGCCCGCGGGAGCCACGCCGATTACGCCGATCATCGGGGTCAAGGGCAGGCGCACCCGCTCGTCCCACACCAGCTCGTCGCCGTCGATGCGGCACAGGCGCGTGCTCCAACACGAAAGCTTGTCGCCGTAGACGCCTTCATCCTTGCCGGTGCAGCTGGCGGTCTGACCGTCGAACTCGATCGCATCGATGCTCACTTTCAGAGCGCCGCCCGCCACGGCTCCCTCCACATACACCGGACCGGTGGCAGGATTGATCGCGTCCCAGTCGATTGAATCGAGCTCGTCTTCAGGAGTGCGAATCTGGTTGCCGAAACAGTCTTTCGTGCGAATGCGCACCGTGTCGCCCGATTTCACGGTAATCACGGGCTCGAGATCTTTCGAAAACGCATAGAGAACCTTGTCGTCGGAAAGCTCGATCATAGGGCCTGCCTCCATTCCGTCGTGAAAACACTTTCGCCCATCATACCCGCAAAGCGGCATGAAGCAACATGGCGCGCCGGCGCGCGACGATACCGCCACGCGCCAGGTCGACGCAATGCGGCTTTTATGGGCGTTCCTGGAACAAATGGCCTAAAATCAGACGTTCGGCGCGACGACGAGCCGCGCCCCTACCGCCATATCCGCACCGTTGCTCACCACGAAAGCAGGAAGCCCATGCACCCTCGCGACACGCGTCTCGCCGCAGGCGACGCACCGAGCACCGTTTTCTCGAACCGCCTCTCGCTCATCGTGAGGAACGTCTCGCTCGCCTTGCTGGCGTGCTGCGTTCTGGCGGTCGTCTTCGTAGCACCGTTCGTACAATACGCATCGAAACACTATTACCTGGTCGAATGGAATTGGATTCTGGTCCCCGCGGCATTCGTCGCCATCGCAGGTATCGCCTTCTTCATAGGGCGATGGCCCTCGAACGCGCAGCCGCATCGCTCGCGCATCTTCGAGACCTTCGTCGCCGCCGCACCGTGACGACCCTGGTCCTGCAAGGCCTCATCGTATCGGGAGCATGGTTCGTCACCGACTGGGACTGCGGCACGATCGCGATGAACGACCCTGCAGACATCGTGGATTACCTGTCCGCCTACCCTAACCAGCTTTTCCTCGTGGGGCTCTTCTTCTGGATACGCCAGGCATCCGCACTGTTCGGCGTCGAAGCTTATCCGGTCATGGCATACGGCGGGTGCATCAGCGTGACCGTGTCGGCATGTCTTGCGTCCTTCGTCGCCCGCAAACTCTTCGGCAAACGCGCAGCCATCATGGCGAGCGCGGCTCTGTTCGTATTCTGCGGGCTTTCCCCGTGGATTCTGGTGCCCTACTCCGACACCTACGGCATGCTCGCGCCCACCGTGATCCTTTTCGCATACGTCTGCATGAAAGACATGCGCGCGAAAACGGCCGCGATCGCCGCCGCATTCGTCGTCGGCTATTGCATCAAGCCCACAACGATCTTCGCCGTGCTGGCAATCCTTTGCATCGAGGGATGCCGTCTCGTTCACACGCTTATCACGAACCGTGCGTCGCTGAATGTGAAACGCGGGCTGACAGGCGTCGCAGCCGCCGCGCTCGGCGGCCTGTTGGCGTTCAGCCTGGTGGCAGTGACGGGAAAAGACCTTCCCGAGCTCGACGAGAACAGGGCCTACAGCGCCGCCCATTACCTCATGCTCGGCCTGAACGCGCAGACCTACGGCGTCTGGTCGCAAAGCGACGTCGAATACTCCTCGTCGTTCGCCACGCCCGAAGAGCGACGCGTGGGCAATATCGAGGAATGGAAGAACCGCGTGCACGAGCTGGGCATCGACGGCACGGCGAAACTCCATGCCAAGAAAGTAATCCGCTCGTATTCCGACGGCGCGTTCTCCTGGGAGGAGGCGGGCACGTTCTACGCCGACGTGCGCGGCGAAAACGACGCGCTGAAAGCCTGGTGGGGCATCGGCGACAAGGGCGACAACGTCGCCTTACGCGTGGCGTCTCAAATCGCATGGTTCGCCGTGCTGTTCGGCGTCGTGCTGTTGCTTTCGTCCAGGAAATCGACGCGCGCGGAGGCGGTCATGGCATTCGCCCTGGTCATGCTGACGTGCTTCTTGCCGTTTTCGAATGCAACGCCCGTTACCTGTTCTTATACCTGCCCTACTACATCGTGCTGGCATCGGGCGGATGGCTCGCCGCGTCGCACCGCTTGCCCCGCAAGAACGCGAAACGCCGCTAGGATTCGTCCGCGTCCGACGCGTCGCCGAAGCCCGCATGCTGCGACACGATGAAGCGCGGGCGGCGCTTCGTTTCGAGGTAGGTCTTGCCCACGTACTCGCCGATCACGCCGATGCTGAGAAGCTGCACGCCGCTCAATAGGCACAGCACGCACACCAGGCTCGCCCAGCCCGCGACGGAATTGCCCATCAAAGCCGTGACGATCGCCCAGATGACGCCGATGAAGCTGACGATCGACACCGCAATGCCGAGCATCGTGATCGAACGGATCGGCTTTACCGAAAGGCTCGTGATGCCGTCCACCGCAAGCGCGACCATCTTGCGCAGGGGGTAATGGCTCTCGCCCGCCACGCGTTCATGACGCTCGTAATAAACGCTGGTCGATTTGAACCCGACCAGCGGCACCATGCCGCGCAGGAACAGGTTCACTTCCTCGAACTGCGAAAGCGCGTCGAGCACCTTGTTTCCGAGCAGACGATAATCGGCATGGTTATACACCGCTTCGGCGCCCATGCCGGAAAGCAACTTGTAAAACGCCTGCGCACTGCCGCGCTTGAACGCGGTATCGGTCTTGCGGCTCGAACGAACGCCGTAGACCACCTCTGCGCCGTCGCGGTAGGCCTCGACCATATCGTTCATAGCATTTATATCGTCCTGGCCGTCGCAATCGATACTGATAGAAATGTCGCATTTCCCGCGCACCTCCATCAGACCCGCAAGCAACGCATTCTGATGGCCTCGATTGCGCGAAAGCCTGATGCCGCAAAAGACTCCCCAGTCAGCCGCCAGCCCCTCGATCACGTCCCACGTGGCATCGGAGCTTCCGTCGTCGACGAACAACACGTAGCTTCGCTCGGAAACCATCCCCAGGCCCACGAGCTCTTCGACTTTGGCCCTGAACGCCGGAGACGTGGCAGGAAGCACCTCGGCCTCGTTGAAACACGGGATGACGATCGCCAGAACGGGCGCTTGCTCCATTAACACTCCTCGAGAAAAGACTGCGGCGAAGCGTCTGTGGGCGCCCGCCGTCCGATTGCTTGGAATAGCCCGCTGCGCGGCCCTGGGGCGCGACGAGCGAACACCTCGTTACGATACCACTCTTCGAAAGCCGCAACGCGCGACAAGGCCGTCTCCGTCGCGCGTTGCTGCGAAATCCCGCGAACCGCTGTATGCTGGGAACACGTTGACACGACCCGCGAAGGACCGCCGCCATGCCGCCTCGAACCGAAACGCCCCCGCTGCACCCCGCCGATACCGCCGCCGATCGCAGGCCCCGCGAGGGCGGCCCGTCATGGATGGCGAAAAACGCAGGGCTTCTGGCGACGCATCTCGCCGTGCTGCTGTTCGGCCTCGTGGGCCTGTTCGCCAAGGTCGTCGCGCTGCCCGCCATCATCCTGGTGCTGGGACGCACGTTTTTCTCGTCGGCGTTTCTCGGTGCCTGGCTAGCTTTCAAAAAACAAAGTTTCGCCCTGAAGACTCGCGAAGACTACGCGCTGATCGCGATCGCAGGCGTCATCCTAGCCGTGCATTGGACTAGTTTCATGCAATCCATCCAGGTGTCGACCGTGGCCGTGGGAACGCTAACGCTCGCCACCTTCCCGCTGTTCAGCGCCGTGCTCGAGCCGATTCTGTTCCATGAGAAGATGCGCGTACCCGACATCGCATGCGCGCTCGTCATGCTGGCGGGCGTCGGCTTCATCGTCGACGATTTCAGCCTCGACGGCACCATGGCCCAAGGCGTGCTGTGGGGACTGCTCAGCGCGTTCACATACGCGTTGCTCTCGCTTGCGAACAGGCGCTTTTCAAGCGGGTACCCGGCCTCGCTCGTGTCGTTCTACGAACAGACCACGGCCACGGTCGTGCTGTTTCCCGCCCTGTTCGCGTTCAAGCCCGCGCTTTCCGCCTTCGACATCGGCATGCTCGCCGTCATGGGCGTCGTGTTCACGGCGATCGCCCACACGCTGTTCATCAGCGGCCTGCGCACGGTGAAAGTACGCACGGCGGGCATCATCACCGGGCTCGAATCGGCGTACGGCGTGGCGGCCGCCATGCTGTTCCTCGGCGAAATTCCCGGCATCCGCGAAATCATCGGAGGCTGCATCATCCTGGCGGTGGCGCTGTATTCGACCCTCGCATCCACGCGCAGCAATTAGCCGGGCAGCGCGCATACGAAAAAGGGCCCCTTGCGGAGCCCTTCGGAAGCAAGCGGTGCGTCGCGCGAACGCGATGCCTACAGCGCGAAATCCTCTTCGCCGTTGAACACCTTGAGCGCACGGTCGACGTCGTAGTCGGCCAGCGTGATGGCGCTGATGGCCTTGGTCAAGCGCACCGCCTCATCGAGGCTGCGCTGATGGATGTTGCGGCCCGTGGCGTTGCCGCATGCGCCGCCGATATGAATCTGGTCATGCAACTGCGTGAGGAAGGTCTGCGCATCCACGGTGGAACCGCCCGCGCACACCAAGCCCGTACAGCCCGCGGCGGTAGCGGCGATTTTGAGGCTTTCGGCAGACGTAGCCTCGTCGGTGGCCTTCGGCGGGTTCACCTTGACGAAGTCGGCGCCCAGGCACAGCGCGACGCCCGCGGCGCCAGCGATCAGGGCAGGGGCCTTCTCGTCGGCGACGGCCTTGCCGCGCGGGTAGATCCACAGCACCACGATCAGGCCGGCCTCGTGGGCCTCGGCGATCAGCTGGCCCGCCTCGGCGAGCATGGTGGATTCGTATTCGCTGCCCAGGTACAGGGTGTAGCCCAGACCCACGATATTCACGCCCTCTTCGCGCATGGCCAAAACGGCCTGAAGATCATGCAGTTGGGGGCTATAGGGGTCGTCCTGGGCGGTCTTGACCAGGTTGGTCTTGGAGTTCATCTTCACCAGGTAGTTGACCTCGGGATAATCGGCCGCGTAGCGGGCGATCAGGCCGCGCTGGCCTGCCAGCACGCCGCACACGCCCTCAGAGCCGATCTTGAAGAGATGCTCGGGATCGAGGTCGGAAGGATCGATGTCTTCGCCGTAGAAGTCGCCGTTGAGATGCTCCACCTTCTGGTCGCATGCGAACAGCATCAGTCGGCCCGTGCCGCGCGTCGCAGCCATGTAATTGTCGATGTAGGTCTCGCGGGCGTCGCGGGGCACATCAACAGGCACCTTCACCTGATCGCGGTCGATCTTAGGCATGATGTTCCTCCTATATAAAGGTTGCTTCATGACGTCGCCTGCGTACAGGGCACGCGACGATTTCTCAGTTTAATTGAAAAGAAAGCGCGGTTTTTCTCGTTCACGGAAACGGCTTCGGGACGGATGCAGACGGCATCCACCGCGCCGAAAGCGCCATATACCGGCTTACTGGAAAGGAAACGGAGTTTCATCGAATCGGTCGGGGCCGCATACCGACCCGGTAGAATCGCATCAAGAGACGAGGAGGAAGCCATGTCAGAATCCGCAACCGCGAAACCGACCGTGCCCGAGGCCGTCGAGGCGGCCGATGAGCGCGCGAACGACGCCGAAGCAGCAGTCGACCCGACCTACGGCATCACGCGCGAAGAAGCCGAGGAGCTTCGCATGCTCATCGCCACCGAACGCGATGGCGGCGATATGACCTATGCGGCGTTTCACAGCCTCTGCCCCACGGGTGAGGAATACGCCTTCGACGACAAGGCGTGCGCGATCTACCGCCTTCTGGAAAAGCGCGGCCTGATCGAAGGCGCCGAGGCCGGAAACGGCTTCTTGTTTTTCGGCCTGACGCAGAACGGCCGCGACGCATCGACGGCCTACGACGCCGCCCACGCGGCCGACGACGAAGCGCCGAGGCCGCGCAGACCGGCCCTTTCGATGCCGCACATCGAATTCGATAAGACCGTCGTGATCACGAGCGCCGCGACGGCGGCCGCGGTAGGCCTGATCGCAGGCCTTCTGGGCGCGTTCATCGGAAACGCCCTGTTCTAAACCGCAGCCGCACAGATGCGGCCGCCCATGCACCGACCCGCATAAACGCGAAGAAGGGGGCGCCGGAGGAGTCCGGCGCCCCCTTCTTCTAAGGGAGGGTCGCTTCGGTAGGATCTAAACGCCTAGGCGTTCTCGGACTGCAGAGCCGCAACCACGGCCTTGCCCGTCACCAGGCCCGAACCGGCGTTCGGAGAAAGGTCGGAGCCGCTGTCGGGAGTGGTCGATCCGCAGCAGTACACGTTGGCGATCGGGTTGCCCTGGCTGTCCACCATCTGGCTGTCCGTGGCGATCTTCAGGCCACCGTGGGTCTTGTAGCGGAAGGGGAAATGCTTCAGAGCATAATAAGGGGCTTCCAGCTTCTCGAGGAACAGCTTCTTGCCGAAGGCTGCGTCCTCGCCGGCGTCGACGAAGCCGTCGTACTCGGCGAAGGTGGCCTTGAGGTTATCGGCAGGAACGTCCATGGCGGCAGCCAGGTCGTCGAGCGTGTCGCACGGGCCGACGAGACGATCCTCGTGGGCGTTCATGTTCATCTCGACGTTCCATGCCTGAGAGCCCTCGATGAGCTGATGGTCGAAGATAGTCCACCAGAAGCCCAGGCCGAGCGCCGCAGCGGCATCCGGAGAGTCGTGGGACTGGTCTTCCTTGATGAAGCGACGTCCCATAGGGGTAACCTGGACATTGCGGCCGAAGTAGCCCCAAACCGTGACCTGAGCGAGGTCGCTCATGCGGTTGGATTCCATGTCCATGTGGGCGTAAACGCCGCCGATGGAGCGACCGAGCTCGTGGCCCTCGCCCATGGAGTACACCGTCAGCGGGCACAGCTCGGCCTGCTGGGGCATGTACTCGGAAACCATGACCTGGTTGCAGGAGAAGCCGCCCGTCGCCAGGACGATCTTCTTGGCCTTCACGTCAGTGATCTTGTCGGTCTTGGGATCGACGAAGCGAACGCCGATCGGATCGCCGTCGGCGTCGACGATGAAGTTGGTCGCCTTGCGGTTCAGCTCGACCGTGGCGCCCTTGTCCTTGAGGCCGTTGATGAGCGGGGTCAGGACGGAAGTCATGTCGCCGATGCCGTGCAGCGGCAGCAGCATAGACGTGGGAGCGCCCGTGTCCTTGTAGTCATCGAGCGGCTGGAACTGTGCGCCGTAATCGGCTTCGACGCGGTCGGCCCACTCGGTCTGATACAGATACAGAGCCTTCTTATACTCCATATCGTCGGTCTCGCCCTTCTTCTCAAGGACGGGAGCGTACTTCTCCCATTTCTCCTCGGGGTTACCCTCGATACCGGCGCGCTTCTGGGCCTCGGAGCCAGAGACGTTCATGACGCCGCAGGCCATGAAGCTCTCGCCGCCGTAGGTATCGCGCTTGTCGGCGAGCATGACGTTGTAGCCCGCCTCGACCGGGTCCATGGCAGCGGAAAGGCCCGCGATGCCCGTGCCGATGATCAGCACATCGGTTTCTTCAGCGAACTCGATAGGGGCAGAGCCGACGACGGTGTCGCCTTCTGCGCCGTCCTTGGATCCTCCCGGAGCGCAGCCCGCGAGCGCCGTTCCCGCAACGAGAACCGCGCCGGATGCGATGGCGCCCTTCAGGAAGTTACGTCGATCAAGAGTCGTTTCCATAGTGTTCCCTCCTCATTCGATGCCGGCTTCCCCACCGGCCCCTCGATAATGGACCGAGAGCTCCGCAAACGCACCGTACAAAATGGACTATTTTTCCATTTATACTGTTCAAAGGCATCAAAATGACACCTATGCCAAAAGGTGAAAATAGATTGCGCACGCTCGACGGAACGTCCGCACGAACGCAAATACGACCCGTACGCCATATGACGAGCGCGCACCCGTCATATACAATGGTCACCGTAGGAGGAGGGTCATGAAAACAGAACACGCGCGCAATGCGGCCCGATCATGGCTGCCGGCGCTCGCTATCATCGTCGGGTACGCGACGTTTCGAGCCGCGAACTCGTCCATATACCTTTCGCGATTCGCGCAGTCGCCCGAATCGTTCATTTTCATGACCGAGCCCGCATTCAACATCACATCGGCATTGGCCACCGTCATATGCGCGGCGGCGGTCGCGGCCCTGTGCGCCATGGGCCGCCTCAAGGAATTCTCGATGCCGGTCGTTCCCGCCGTCGCCATTCTGTTTTGCGGCATAGGCGCCACCGCGCTCGAAAGCACGAACCCTCTATCCGCCGACATCATCCTGGCATTTTCGGTGGTCGCGTTCGCCGTAGGATCGATCATGCTGAAAATGGCATGGATCGAACTGTTCGCGCACGAGGCGCCGCGCCAAGCCATCATCCAGATCGCATGCGCGGGCATCGCGAGCGCCGTTCTGCAGTACGGCCTTTCCATCCTGGGCGCGTTTTGGACCGTCGTGCTGACTATCGTGCTTCTGGCAACGAGCAGCGCCCTATTGATCGCCGTGCGAAACGGCATGAAGAAAGAGGAGGCGCGCATCCTGGGGCATTGGCATCTGCATGGAAATAACACCCCGTGGAAAAACGCCGTGGGAGAGATCAGCGACGCGCTGCTGGCCCTATGCGTGCTCGAGGCGGTCATCGGCCTGATCAACAGCTTCATGCTGGCGGCGTCTATGACGTTCGCGGGCGCCGCGGGCATCCCCAGCGCCGCCATGGCGATCGCAGCCGCGCTGTTCTGCTTCGCCGCACTGATCAGCCGGCATCTACCTGCCGCATCGGCCATGTTCCGCGTGGCGTTTCCCATCGTAGCGGCCATGGTGGTGTTCGTCCCCTTCGCCAGCGAAGGTTACACGCGTCTGTTCAGCACGGTGCTGCTGGTAGGCTACGATTTCGTCGCGCTGCTGCTTCTGTATCAAGTAGCCTACGCCTCGCATAAGTTCAACGTATCGAGCTACGCCCTCATGGCGCTATTCACGGGCTGCACGAAGCTCTGCCTACTCGCGGCACTTGTGATCGGCGGCATTTTCGGCGGCAGGGAAAGCGCGGCTGGCTCTTCCACTGTGAGTTTCCTCGTGCTGGCATGCGCGGTGATCTACATTCTAGCCATCGCAGCCGTCCTGCTTTCGCGCGACTGCAGGAAGCGCACGGCGCTGAAAGAAGCGGCGCGCGAAGATGAACCCGTGAGCGCCGATGCGGCGAGCAACACGGACAACAAAGTGAACGGCGTGCACGGCGCCGCAGGGCACGACAGTCCCGCCGTTGCGGGCGAAGCAGACGACGCGGCGGTAGAACCGCAGCCTGACGCGAGCTTCGCGCCCGCAACGAACGAGGAAGAATCCCTCGAGACCACCTGCCGCCTGCTCGCCGAAAAGCACGGACTCACCGGCAGAGAAACCGAGATCTTGAGATACCTCGCGCAGGGTCGCACCAACACGCGCATCGCCGAAGACCTGTTCATCTCGCCTTCCACCGTGCGCGGCCACATCAGGCACATTTACACCAAACTCGACGTGCACGACCGCCAGGAGCTCATCGACCTGTTTCATTAGGCGACCTGCAACGTGAAAACAAGCCGAAAAGAGAAGGACGCCTCGGCATCCTTCTCTTCACAATGCAGCCCGAAGGCCGACTAATATGCAATCGGCGCGAACGGCGGTTCCAGCGCGCGCTTGAACGCATACGCGTCTACGCGACCGGTCACGCGCTCCACCTCGGCAGCATCGTGCCCCGCTGCGACGAGCTCCTCGCGGTTCATGCCGTGCTCTGCGTAATCGATCAATAAGCGGTCGAGCTCGGCGTAAGACCCCAGCGTGTCTTCGTCGCGCTGATCGGGAGCCAGCTCGGCGCTCGGCGGCTTGACCAGCACGTGTTCTGGAATCGGCGCTACGGAGCCTTCGGCCTGCGCCTTCTCGTTCAGCCGACGCGACATGGCGAACACGTCGGTCTTATACAGGCCGCCGATCGGCGCGAACGCGCCCGCGGTGTCGCCGTAGAGCGTGGAGTAACCCATCATGGCCTCGCTCTTGTTGCCCGTATTCACCATCATCCAGCCGTGCGCGTTGGACAGCGCCATGAGCACCACCATACGGCATCGAGCCTGGGTATTCTCGGCGGCAAGCCCGCGCGACATGATGCAGTGCGGGCCCAACGCGTCCGCGAACGCCACGAAGGGCTTGTCGATCGAAATCCGTTCGGCCCTGATTCCCAGATTAAGAGCAAGCTCCTGCGCATCGACCAGCGAATGCTCGCTCGAATACGGCCCGGGAAGCATGTAACCGTGCACATGTTCGGCGCCGAAGGCATCGACGCACATGCAGGCGACCAGGCTCGAATCGATGCCGCCTGAAAGACCCAGCACCGCGTCGGTCATGCCGATCCCCCGCGCGAACGATGCCAGGCCGTCCACGCATGCGCGGTATTTCGCCTCCATATCCACAAGCATTCCTTTCCCGGGCGCTTCGACACCCCACGAATCGTGCGAATCTCGTCTGCGCCGCGTACGTCGGCGCAATGCCCTAGAGCCCCGCGGCCTCGATCGCCTCGACCGCACGCTGCAATCCCTCGGGCGGCAAGACCAGCGCCATGCGCACGTAGCCTTCGCCGGAGGGACCGAAGCTCGCACCCGGCGTCACGATAACGCCCGCGCGTTCCATCAGCTCTTCGCAAAACGCCATGGAATCGGTGCGACCGCTCGGCAGCTTGGCCCACACGAACATGGTGCCGTGCGCATTGGGCCTGTCCCAGCCGATACGCTCGAGGCCGTCGCACAGCACGTCGCGACGGGCCTGGTACTTCATGCGCTGCTCCTCCACGTGGTCAAGCGGGCCCGTCAGCGCCGCGATCGCAGCCTTCTGGATGGGTAGAAACATGCCGAAGTCGATTTGGCTGCGCAGCTTGGAGAAAGCCGCCACCACATCGGCACGGCCCACGATGAAGCCGATACGCGCGCCCGTGACATTGAACGACTTCGAGAGCGAGAAGAACTCGACGCCCACCTCGAGCGCGCCCGGGTAGTTGAAGAAACTCATGCCCGCGGGGCCGTCGTAAACGATATCGCTGTAGGCGTTATCGTGCACGATCAGCAGGTCGTGCTCGCGCGCGAAGGCGATCACCTGTCCATACACCTCGGGCGTGCCCACGCTTCCCACCGGGTTCGAAGGCAGCGACACGATCATGTACTTGGCTCGGTCAGCCACGTCGGGATCGATGCTCGCCACGTCGGGCAGAAAACTGTTCTGCGCGTTGAGCGGGTAGTATTCCAGCTTGGCGCCTGCCAGCAACGCGCCCGCACGAAACACCGGATAGCACGGATCGGGCACAAGAACGCTATCGCCCGGATCGAGCATGGCCATGCCGAAATGGCCCACGCCCTCCTGCGTGCCGCTCACCGACGCCACCATATCGGGCGTGATGCCCTCGACGCCGAATCGGCGATCGTAATAGTCGCACACGGCCTGTTTGAGCTCGGGCAGGTCACCCAGCGCATACTTCCAGTTCTGAGGATCGCGCGCGGCATCGGTGAGCGCCGAGACCACGTTGTCGAACGGCTGGAAATCGGGCGTGCCGATCGAAAGGTTGTAAATAGTACGACCCTCCGCCTCAAGTTTGAGACGGCGTGCGTTCAGCGTCGAAAACACCTCGTCGCCGAACGAATCGAGACGCGAAGAAAACTGCATAAGACACCCCTGACTGACAAGAACCGCGCCGGCAAACGGTGCGCTCGCGTTACGCACCGGTCGCTTTCCCTGCGCGACCGGCAATAAGTTCGCCTATTGTACACCCGCGCAGGACCGCTCAACCCTCCGCATCGGGCTCTTCGCAAGCCCCCCTTCCCCGACCACGACAAAAGCTTGCAGGATTTTGCCGACGCTGCGAATCGTTGGTATGCTTGAACGAACGGAAACCTCCCGAAAGGAACCCATGAAAGCCATCGACGTCATATCGCGGACCATCGACGCGCGCGCCGACCAGGAATCGATCCGCTGGATCGATTCAACCCATATGAAGCAGTACCGAGTTTTGAGCATCGCCGGCCTGACGGGGTACTTCGTCTGTCTGTTCGGCCCCATGGCGTCGCTGCCCATATGGCTACAGCTTCTCGGCCTGGGCGTGGGCATAGCCTGCATCGTCTTTCGCACCGCGGCACGCAAGCGCTTCGAAGACGGCATCGCATCGATGCTCGACACGAAATGCGACCCGGCCCTGTACTGCCGATGGACCCTGGCGTTTCTCGCGGCGGGACGGCCCGCGGGCAGCCACGTGCGCGGCGTGTGGAATTATGCCTACGGCCTGATGTGGCAGGGGCGCTGGCACGATGCGATCAAGCTGGTGCGCACGATCGAGCCCGATATGAGAGATCCCGGCGTGGCGTTCGCCTACGACAGCTTCATGGCCGATTGCGCATTCGCCCTGCGCGACCCCGACAAGCTGACGTCCTACATCCAGGCCATGAAGTGCATCCCCAACCGGCGCGTGGCCAAAGAGGCCCACGAGCACGCCGCCGAACTCGAGCCCCTACGCGACCTGCTGCTGCTCGAGCGCGAAGGGAAGTTCGACGAAGCGAGTGCGATTGTCGACCGCATCTTGGCCGACCGGGGCCTTCTTCCGATCGAGCGCCTGCTGGCCACGCTGCACAAGGCCGAATGCCGCATCGACCCCGCCGAGAAGCGGTCGCTGCTTGATTACGTAATCGCGAACGGCGGCACCACCTGGTGCGTCGCACGAGCACGCGAGCTGCAGGCCCGGCTTGCCGCACAGCAGGCGTATGCGCCCGAAATCGAAAGCGCACGCTAAGCCATAAAACACGAAGACCCGCCTCCCGTACTTCGCGCAGGGAGGCGGGTCTTTCTTTGCATGGAACGTGCCGAACGTCTACGACAGGCTGGCGACCACGGAATCGGTGGTCACGACGCGGCTGTCGTAGCAGCGCGTGAAGTAATCGAGGCCCTGCTCCTGCGTGCCGACGAGGAACGTGCCGCACGCATCGGCCGGCACGACGGTCTTATAGCCGCGGAAATACGCGCCCGCGAGCGTCTGCAGCACGCAGATGTTGGTGTCGCAGCCGAAGGCGATCAGCGTATCAACGCCCAGCTCGCGCAGCGTCAGGTCCAGATCGGTCTGGAAAAAGCCGTCGTAACGGCGCTTCGGCACCATGTAGTCGGACTCCTGCACCTCAAATGCATCGAGCGGGCGGGCGGAATCGGTGCCGGCGATGCCATGCTCGCCCCACAGCTCGATTTCCTTATCGAGGCCGGCGATGTGCGCGTCGTTCGAAAACACGACGGGCACGCCGGCAGCGCGGGCGGCCTTCACGATGCGCACCGCGTTATCGGCCATCTCCTCGAGGCCCGGCACCACGCCGCCGCTGCCGCCCAGCACGTCGATCACAAGCACCGCCGTGCGGGACAGGTCGATTTCGTTCGACTGCTGCCAAGAGGTGGATTGCGCTTCGGGAAGATAGGCCATGATGCGTCCTTTCGTAAACGGAACCGGTCGAACCATTGTAGCGTGCGAACGCATCTGGCATGACGGAAAGACGTCGCAAGGACGAAGGAATCGAACGCTATGCGCTATCATGCGTGACAGCAACCCCACGAAACATCGCCCGACAGCAGAACGTTTTCACAAATGATGGCAAAACGCCCGATAAAACGCGTGTCAAACGCTTTTAGCTGCACAATTCGACTTCGTTTCATACGATGCGGCACGTCGAAAGGAACCTCATGGACATCAGCAATCAGATCAAGAAGCGCCGCACCGACATGGGACTTTCCCAGGAAGAGCTGGCGAAGCGCATCTACGTATCGCGCCAGACCATTTCGAACTGGGAAACCGATAAGACCTACCCCGACATCCAGAGCCTGCTGATGCTCAGCGTCCTTTTCGACACGACGATCGACGTGCTCGTGAAAGGAGACGTGGAAGTGATGGAGAAAACCGTGGCATCGGCCGATGCGAAAAAGATGCGCATCCTTGGAATAGGCATGTTCGTCCTGCTGGCGCTCATGATTCCGTTCGCCCTGGCGGGCATAACGTTGTGGGGAGCCCTCGGAGTTTTGCTGGGACTTGCCCCCTGGGCGGCGTCGATGGCAGTGGCCGTGGTGATCGAGCGCATGAAAATCGAAAACGACGTGCAGACGTATCGCGAGATATTGGCATTCGCGAAGGGCAAAGCCGTCGACCGCTCGGCCCGCACGGGCCGCACGATGGCCCGTCAAAGGAAGTTGAAGGCGGCTTACGGCGAAAAGCCGCTTTGGAAGGCGCTCGTGCGCGGATTGGGAATCGGCATCGTCGCCGTCGTCCTCGGCGCGATCGCGGGCCATGCGAGCGCAATGCTATTCGACATCGCCTTGCCGCTCTAGCAAACAACGCTTCGCCGCAGATTCTCAATTGAAGGCGAAGGCCCTTTGCGCAGCTACGGGCATTGCAAAGAAGGAGCCGGCATGCCGGCTCCTTCTCGGTTCATCGATATGCGTTACGTATTGCAAGCTATGCGCGGAACGCCTCGATCTTCACACGCAGCCAGTCAGCCCATTCGTCGACGCCCGCACCCTTGGTCGCAGAAATCGGGAAGATCGGTGCGGCGGGATTGAGCTGCGTGACCGCGTCGCGGAACGCCTGCTCGTCGAAGTTGAACACCTCCATGGTGTCCACCTTGTTCAGGATGATGGCCTCGGATGCCTGAAAGACGCCCGGGTACTTGAGCGGCTTGTCATCGCCTTCGGGCACCGACAGAATCATCACCTTGGCGCCCTCGCCCAGGTCGAAGTCGGTCGGGCACACCAGATTACCTACGTTCTCGACGATGATCAGGTCAAGGTTGTCCAAATCGAGCGCCTCCACGGCGCGGCGAATCATGTCGCTTTCCAGATGGCACGCACCACCCGTATTGATCTGCACCGCGGCTATGCCCTGCGCGCTGATGCGGGCGGCATCCACGTTGCTGGCGATATCGCCTTCGATGACGGCGATATTGTACTCGTCGCGCAGCGCCTCGATCGTGGCCAGGATGGTAGACGTCTTACCCGAGCCAGGGCTTGCCAGAAGGTCCAGGACGAACACGCCCTTCTCTTTGAATAACGCGCGGTTATCGGCCGCAAGACGGTCGTTCTTGTCGAGAATCGGCTGCTTCATATCTATTTTCATGACATTCCTTTCGTCGGTGCGAACAAGACTCATCTCGAAGTCCGGCACCCCGGCACAGAAGGGGCGGGAAAGTTAGGATAACTCGCCCTGCGGCTCGTCGGCGTCATCGTCATCAGGCAGGTCGACTTCGATGCTGTCGATTCGAAGCTCCTTGCCCGATATCAGCTCGCCGAATCCACCGCATTCAGGGCACGACACGTGAAAGCGGTCGTGCTCGTAGACCGTTCCGCATTCCGTGCAGCGGCTGCGCGGCTCGACCATGGTTATCTCAAGCTGAGCGCCTTCATAGAGCGGGTCGCGATCGGTCAGCGCCTCGAACGCGAACTGCAGCGCATCCTCGATCGCCTCGGTCATACGGCCCACCGAAAGCGACACCTTGAGCACCTTCAGCGCGCCGTTCGCCTGGGCGGCCTGCGTCACGC
Organism: Slackia sp.; assembly: GCA_029266945.1. Taxonomy (GTDB): domain Bacteria; phylum Actinomycetota; class Coriobacteriia; order Coriobacteriales; family Eggerthellaceae; genus Slackia. The sequence continues at coordinate 147,874 of JARIED010000005.1, forward strand.
TGTCTACGACGCCCGTCATGATTCCCAGTTCGTGCATACCATTCCTTTCGAATCAAGTCGGGCGAAAACGCCCGCACGCGGCCGATGCGCAGCGGAGCCCGCGCGGCATGGTGCGATGTTGCAATCGTTACCGCGCACGATGAGCCCTCGCAACGGCTTGACACATGCTCCATCCTATCGCAGGAATACCGGCGCGGCGGTGCCGTTTTCCCATTCGAGCCGAATCTCCCCGAAAGAGAGACGCCGAATGCTTGACGACAAACGACTGGAAACGCAGAAACGAAAAGGGCCGCCCCGAAAGGCGGCCCCAGTCAGCGCAGGTTCGACGCCTACGCGTACAGGCCGTTGATGAAGCACATCACGACCGCGGACGCCTCGGCGCGGGTGGCGCCGTCGGTCGGGTCGAGCCGGCCGTCGCGGCCGGAGAACAGGCCCTCGGCTACGGCCCACGACATGGCCTGGGAGGCCCAGGCGCTCGCCTCGGCGCCGTCGGGGAACGCGGACAGGTCGGCACGGGCCGACGTGTCCAGACCCAGATGCCCGGCGTAGCGCATCAGGAACACGGCCGCCTGCTCGCGGGTGACCGGGTCCTCGCCGCCGAAGACCGACCCGCCGTAACCGTCGACCACGCCCGAGGCCTCGCCCCAGGCCGCGGCGTCCTCGAACCACATGCCCTCCGCGTCGGCGAAGCCGGCGTCGGGAGCGTCGGGGCAGGACTCGGCGCGGTGCAGCATGGTCACGAACATGGCGCGCGTGGTGGCGGCGTCGCCCTCGAAGCGCAGCGCGCCGTCGGCCTGCGGGACGCCCGTCAGGATGCCGCGGGCGCTGACGAAGTCGGCCACGCCCTGCTTTCCGTACCACGCGCCGGCGGTGTCGGGGAATGCGGACGCGGCGTCGACGACCTTGACCGTCACGTCGCCCGCGGCCTCGAACACCACGTTGCCGTCGGCGTCCACGCCGCACTTGGGCAGCACGGTCTCTCTGCCGTCGGCGTCGACCGCGAACACGACGACGCCGTAGTCGGGCCCGTCCACGTCGACCGGGACGGTCACGGCGACGGGCGCCTTCTCGGTCGCCGACGCGGGCATGCCGACCTCGATGGCGGGAGCCTTCCCGGCGTCGGCCGCGGGCTTGACCGGGTCGATGGGCAGGGTCGCCGCGCCGTCGGCTGCGGCCTTGTCGGAGACGGTCGCCTCGGCGGAGGTCACGTTGCCCTCGGCGTCCTTGGACACGACGGACCGGCTGCCGTCGGCGGCCTCGGTGGTCACGGTCTGGCTTCCGTCGGGCTTGGTGACGGTGGTGACGGTGGAGCCGTCGGGACGCTGCTCGACCTCGCCCTCGGGCTGCTCGGGCGTCGGCGGGACGGGCGGCGTGTACCTGGACACGACCCACCTGCCGTTCGACGGCATGGTCACGAATCCACTAGGAACATACTTGTTCGGATCAACGGAGAAGGTTCCGCCCGTGATTTCGATCGAACCCTTCTTGTCCGCAGCAACCTCGTTGTCCGTGAGAATCGCGATATCGCCGACGAAATCGCCTGCGGCGATCTTCATCTTTGCGGCGCCCGCGTAATTCTTATTCTCGACAACGGCAACAGCGTAACCGGAAGACGACGTGCCATTGTTGTTCTCACCGTGAGAAATCTTTCCAGTCGCCTCGACCTTCGTATTGCCGCCGATCTCGACCGTGGCCTCGCCACCCTTGAGCTCGATGCCGGTGAGGCCCTTGATAGTGGCGCCCTCAATAGTCAGCGCACCGGCCTGGGGGTGATAGATGGCAGCGGCATCAGTCGCCGTAACCTCGGAACCATCATGCAGAACGATAGTCGTACCAGCGTACTGAGCGCTTCCGTTACCGCTGACGGCGCTTTCCGTGCCAGTCGCGAGAATCTTGCCATAGACATCGACGGACTCGGCGGTCTTGTCACCGAACACGCTCACGCCATAAGTGTTAGGAGCCTTAACAGTTACGTCCTTACCGATGACCAAGGATGCGTCACGACCAGCGTCGCCGCCATTGTCGCCGACGCGAATAACGGAGCTCGACTCGCCGAGATTGCCGCCCTCAGGCTTCACGCTCGTCACGATGCCTTCGCCAGCAAGCTCAAGCTTGCCCCCCTTGACCAAAAATGCGCGGACGTCATTACCCCTGATGGTCTTGCCTGCAAGGTCGATCTTGAGATTCTTGGAAACCTCGACCGTTTGGGCGACCTCGACGCTATCGAGCATGGTCACCGTAGCGCCAGACTGCGCAGCAGCAACGGCCTCGGCCAACGTAGGATAGACCGTGCCGGCAACCTCGGCCTTTGCCACAACCAGACCGTTATCGACCCAGGCAAATCCCTGCGGCGCAGGAACGATAACCGATGCGTCCTTTTTCACAACGACCTTTTCAGCACCAGATTCCGCAATCATCGTGGCCTTAGAAAGGTCGCCGCCGTCAATCGTGAGCGCGAGTTTGTATTCCTTCTCGGAACTGGAAGAAAGCTCGATAGCACCTTCGATACGACCAGCGGCCGCGGCAACGGTGACATCTGCGCCCGCGTAGGCATCAAAACCGCACACGTCAAAAGCGACCTGGGGGGCTGCCTTGCCAGCAATAACGTGGGTATCCTTGCCGATTACCGTCTTGCCGTTATTGTTTGACAGCGCGTACTGCGTCGAAGCGCCGCCTTCCAGGCTGACCCCTTCGAGCGTAAGGTTGCTGTAATTCTGGATAAGAATCTTGGCCTTGTCAGATTTAATAGCGCCATTCTTAATCAGGATATTGCTATCTTTCAGAAGCTGAAAGCCATTGGTCTCCGTACCAGTCGACCCAACCGTATTACCGTCGATGGTGTACGTAAAGCCACCAAGATCGAGCGTAAAGTCCGTACGGCTCTTCACCACCACACCATTGCCGGCAGCATTGCCTTCGAGCTTGATTTCAACGCCTGATGCCGTCCCTTTCTCGATAGCGTCCACAGCAGCCTGCAGCGTATCGTAAGAAACGTCGCCGATTTTAATTACGGAAGCAGCTGCCGCCTCGCTCTGGCCTGCCAGCATTTCGTCGACTACGCTACCGCGCTGATAGGCGGTTTCCTGAGCGGCGGCAGACTGATCGACCTCTTCGGCGATGGCGACCGCGGGAACGCCCAGCGATGCGGCAAGGGTTGCTGCCGTAACGACGGAAAGCGCCTTGCCTCGTTTGCTCTGCATATCCATGTATATTCTCCTAACCCCTGTTCAAAGGTATGAATTCTCCCTCTTGACACCCTCGAACAGACCGATCCGATACACTTTTAAAGTACCAATATTCGCCCTTGGCCGCAACGGAAAAATGCCGTTTTGCTCCCTCGCGGGTCGCAAATCGACAAACGGAGGGCGCCGGCGAACGGCGCATGCGGCAACCGCCCGCCGCGCACGCAAAAAGCGGGCCCCCTTTCGGGAGCCCGCTTCGATGGCTTCGGCATTCATGCAGCCCGCATGATCGCACGGCGGCCTTCGTGCTTAATCGTCGGCAAGACGTTTCTTGATGGCCTCTTTCTTCTGGCCCCATTCCTCTTGCCATTCGGCCTCTTCGCGCGCCTCGCGCTCGGCCTCTTCCTTCTGCTTCTTCACGCGGTTGCCCAGCACCAGGCGCGCCACCAGAAGACTGACCTCGTACAGCATGAGCAACGCGGCAAACATCATGAGCATGGTGACAGGCGATGCGTCCAACGTGACCATGGCGGAAATGACCATGAGCACGATGTAGACCGTACGCCAGGAATTGCGAAGCTTGGCATACGGAATGATTTCGAACACAACCAGATAGAACACCGCCAGCGGCAGTTCGAACGCGAAGCCGAACGCCAGCTCGAAGTTAATGATAACGTCGATCCACGCCTTGGCGTCGGGGAAGATGTTCGCGAAGCCGTTGGCCTGATCGGTCAGCCACTGCACAGCCGGATTCAGAATCAGCGTATAGCAGAACACGGTGCCGCCGATGAACAGCAGAACGCCCGCAACGAACGTGGGAATGAACCATTTGCGCTCGTTAGGCTTGAGCGCCGGCAGGAAAAACGCCAGGACCTGCCACAAAATGATAGGCATGCACGCCACGACCGACGTCCACAACGCCACCTTGAAGCGAATGGTGAACGACCCGAACACGTCGAAGACGTTCAGCGCGATGGCGCCCGTGGTGGGGTCTTTCGGCAGGTAGTCATACACCGGCAGGCACATGAACTGAATGATCGTGGGAGTTGCCATGTAGAAGATGCACATGGCGATGAACAGGCTGACCACGATGCGGACAAGGCGCATGCGCAACTCGCCCAGATGGTCGAAAAGGGGCATACGCGCCGGACCGATAGGCATTAGTTGTCCTCCTTCTTGGCAGAATCAGACGCCTCGGCGGCATCGGCGGACGCGGAAGCTGCCGCATCCTGGTTCTGAGGTTTTTTCGCGACGGGCTTGGTGCCGAAGATTTCGTCGGCGAGGTCTTTGTCGGCGGCCTTCTTGGCCTCCTGTTGCGCGGCCACCTTGGCGGTAGCCTCCTTACGAGCGCTCATAACCTCTTCATGCACCTGGGTGGGAGTCTTCACCGCAGCGGCGGCCACGGCGGTGCCGGCGGCGGTTGCAGCGACAGCGGCTTCGTCCGACGCCTTCTTCTCGGCGGCGGCTGCGGCGCGCACCTCCTTGGCCGCCTCGTTGGCAGCCTCGCGCTTCTTCTTGTCTTCGCGCTCTTTGTCGTACTTGGCCTTGCGGGAAGCGAAGGATTCTTTCTTCTCCACCTTCTGCTTGTTGTCTTTATCGATCGCGTCGAGCGGGTTTTTCACCGGTTTGTCGCTCATGGGATCGTAGATTTCGGTCTTGACGACCTTGTTCATCTCGTCCTGCGCGCTGCGGAACTTCTGCACAGCCAAACCGATGGTCTTGGCAAGCTGCGGCAGCTTGTCGGGGCCGAAGATCAAAAACCCGAACAGCAAGATGAGGAATAGTTCGAATCCACCTATACCGAACACAATCAACCTCTCAAACTCTAGTAGAATAACCCGCCCATCTTATCACACGCGCGAGCGGCGACCTGCACCAATGACGCGTGAGAGCGTCTTCATTTTTTATCCGCGCCGATGTCATAGCGGCCCCATGGTTTCGCCATGTCCGCGGGCACGTTTCGTGATAAGCGGCATGCCGAAAAACCGCATGCCGCACGTCGCCCTCCGTCAGGCGGCGGCGCACGCGGCCCGACGCACTAGTTAGACCACAGGTATCCCGCGCCACGCACGGTTTCGATATGTTGCGCCGCCTCGGGGCCCAGCTTGGCGCGCAGCCTTCGCACGTGGACGTCCACCGTGCGACTGCCGCCGTAATAATCGAAGCCCCACACCTGCGAGAGCAGCACCTCGCGCGAATAGATACGGCCCGGATGCGTAATCAGAAACGCCAACAGCGTGTATTCCATGAACGTCAAATCGACCGGCTCGCCCGCCACCTTCACCTGGTACGTCGCCAGGTTCACCGTGAGCGACCCCACGTGCACGAAATCGGAATCGGACGTCATCTCGCCCGGCCACAGAAGCCTTCTGCAGCGCAGTTTCACCTCTTCGTCCGTCGCGTACGCGCACGCGAAATCGGCGTTCACCTGCACGGGAAGGCGCACCGACGCCATGTTGCTCTCGTCGAGCAGCAGCAGAAGCGACGCGTGCCCGCCGCGCGCCAAGGCCTCTTCCACCCCGGCGATATCGCAGCCGCCGTCCGTGGCATCGATCACCAGCAAATCGAACGACGCGCCGCGCATGGCGTCGAGCGCCTGGTCGGGCGACACCTTCAGAGAGCGAGCGTCCACATCCATCGACGCGAACAGTTGCGAGGCGCGGGCGGGAGTAATCACGCGCCCGCACGAAACGATAACCGTTTTCGAATGCATGATGACTCCTAAAGCATGGCCAGATAGCGGTCGATTTCCCACGAGGTCACATGCGCGCGGTACTCTTCCCATTCGGCGCGCTTGGCACGCACCAGATAGCCGTGGACGGCGTCGCCGAGCACCTCGCGCATCAACTCGGAGCTTTCGAAGGCGTCGACTGCGCGGGACAGGTCGCGCGGAAGCGGCTCGTAGCCTGCGGCGACGACCTGCTCGTCGGACATGGCGAAGATATCGCACGTCGCGGGCGCATCGAGCGTCAGGCCCTCCTCGATGCCCTTCAGGCCCGCCGCTATCGTCACCGCCAGCGTCAGGTACGGATTGGCAGCCGAGTCGACGCTGCGGATCTCTACGCGCGTCGACGAGCCCTTGCCCGGCTTATAGCACGGCACGCGCACCATGGCCGAGCGGTTCGCCTGGCCCCACGTGGCGTACAGCGGTGCGCCCATGCCGTCGACGAAGCGCTTGTACGAGTTGACGTACTGGTTCGTGACCAGGGCGTATTCGGGCGCGTACTTCAAAAGCCCCGCGATGTAGCATTTGCCGACGGACGAAAGGCCCCAGCCCTGCGGGTCGTCGGCGTCGAAGAAGGCGTTGCCGTCGCCGTCGAACAGCGACTGATGCACGTGCATGGCGCTACCGGGATGGTCTTCGAGGGGCTTGGGCATGAACGACGCATGCATGCCATGCGCCGAAGCCGCCTCCTTCACCACGTGGCGCGCCGTCACCACGGCGTCGGCCGCAGCCAAGGCGTCGCAGTAGCGCAGATCGATTTCCTGCTGCGCGGGCGACGATTCGTGATGGGAGTATTCCACCGACACGCCCATCTGCTCAAGGGTGAGCACCGTGTCTCGGCGCAGGTCGGCTGCATCGTCGAGCGGGGCCAAGTCGAAATAGCCGCCGCGGTCGATCGGATCGGGCGACGTAGCGCTTTTGAAGCAGAAGTATTCGACGGCGGTTCCCACGTTCACCGAGTAGCCCATCGAGGCCGCCTTCTTCAGCATCTCCATCAGAATATGACGCGAATCGGCGGGCGCAGGTATGCCTTCGGGGGTGCGCAGGTCGCAGAACATGCGCGCGACGCCGTTGTTGCGCGGGCGCCAAGGCAGCGTCTGGAACGTCGACGCATCGGGATGCGCCAGCATGTCGCTCTCGTTCAAAGAGGCCAGGCCCGCGATAGACGAGCCGTCGAAACCGATGCCTTCTTCGAACGCGGTATCGATGTCCGAAGGCGTGATGGCGATGTTCTTCAGGTTTCCGAACACGTCGACGAACCAGAGGCGCAAGAACCTGATGCCGCGCTCTTCGATCTGCTTGACGACGTACTGCTTGGTATCGATCATAGGGCATCCTTTCGCATCGGAACACGCGCATGGGCGTGGGAACCACAACGGCCGGCCCTCGTGCGGACCGGCCGAAAACACGTCGAAGAACGTCGCGCGGACCGGGCGTCGTTAAGAAACGCCGAGCCTGCGCGCCATGACGCGGTTGGCTTCGATCTCCACCGCGTCGTCGAGGGGCGCAAGCTCGCAGGATTCGCCCCTACGTTCGAGCGCACGCGCCAAAAGATAATCGGCGACCTGGGGATTTTTCGGCAGGAGCGGGCCGTGCAGATACGTGCCGATCAGGTTGCCCTGATGAACACCCTCGAAGCCGTCCTCGCCGTTGTTGCCATGCGTTCCGCCCAGGACGCGGCCGAGCGGCTTGACGCCCGGGCCTAGCGTAGTGCGGCCGCCGTGGTTTTCGAAACCGACGATGGGCATGGCGGCGATATCGCTTTCGATCACCGCGTTGCCGATCAGACGGCCCTGGCCACGCGCGGTTTCCATGTCGACGATGCCCAGGCCCTCCACGGACTCTTCGCCCATGGTGTAGCGGTGACCCAGAAACTGGTAACCGCCGCAGACGGCCAGCAGAACGCCGCCATCGGCCACATACGAATGCAGCTCGGCCTTGCGCGCGGCGATGGCGTCTTTGGCGATCATCTGCTCGCGGTCGGCGCCGCCGCCGACGAACACGATGTCGGCGTAGGAGAAATCCATCTCGTCGCCCATGCCCACTTCGGTCACCTGCACGGGAATGTCGCGCCACTCGCAGCGGCGGCGCAAGGCGATCACGTTGCCGCCGTCGCCGTACAGGTTCAAAAGCTCGGGGAACAGATGCACGATGTTGAGAGGCTTCATGGCTACTCCCCTTCCTTGCACGCGCGGCCGTCGACAGATGCCTTCTCGAGCGCTTCGAGCTCGCGACGCAGCGGCGGCAGCGCGGTGTAGTTGGCGATCACGTACACTTTGCCGTCGGATTCTTCGGCGGCGGCAAGCACGTCCGCGGCGCTTTCGACGATCGTCGAATCGATGCCGGCATACTTCAGACGCACCTGCATGTCGTTGGCACGCGAGCCGCCGACGAACGCCTTGAGGCCTTCGATCTGCGACCAGCGCTCGAAATCGATATCCCAGAACCACGACACATCGCAACCGTCGGCTTCTTCGTCGTTGACGAAAAGCGCCAGCACGCGACCGCCTTCGTTGAGCACGATGCGGATGTTCTGGTTGAAGCCCGTGGGGTTTTTGGCCAGGTTGGTCATCACGCTGCGCTCGCCCAAACGAAACGTCTGCAAGCGGCCGTTCGTGGGACGATACGCCTCGACCGCTCGCTGGAAGCCTTCGAACGACACGATTTCGGACGCCTTGCTCAACGCGTAAACGGCCAGCGTGTTGTACACCATGTAGACGCCCGTCTGTCCTGTCTGCACCGTATGGCCATCGATGTCGAAAGCCAGCGAGCCGCCTAGCATGCGCACGTTTTCGGCCGCGCACGAAAGTTCGGGGCGGCCCCAGCCGCACGACGGGCAACGATAGGCGCCCAGCTGGCCGTAATGCACGTAATCGTACTCCAATGCGGCGCCGCACTGCTGGCAGAAGCGGCTGTCGCTGATACGGTCGGCATCGAGGCCCATGTCGCACGCGATGCCGAAGGCCATCGAGCGATTGGACACGCGATCGGCGATGGCGGCACACAGCGGGTCGTCGCCGTTGTAGAGGAACACCGTGTCGGGCGAGCCCTCGAGCGCCGCGGCGATCGCGCCCTGCACGTGCTCGATTTCGCCCACGCGGTCGAGCTGGTCGCGGAACAGGTTGAGCAGCAGGAAGAAACGCGGCTTGACGCGCGGCACCACGTAGCGGGTATACATTTCGTCGCATTCGAAGCACGACACGGGCGATTCGGACGAAGCGCCTTCGGCCGTACGCTCGGGCTTGACCAAATACGCCGTGACCACGCCCGATTCCAAGTTGTTGCCGTCGCGGTTGCAATACAGCGGTCGGCCCGAAGACGCCAGGCAATCGGCCGCCAGGTTGGTGGTGGTGGTTTTGCCGTTCGTGCCCGTGATCACCGCGATGTTATCGGCCGCGCCCGACAAGTCGGCCAGCACGGCGGGGGCTGCCTTCATGGCGATGACGCCCGGCAGATTTCCAGCCGAACGACGCATGAACGTCTCGCCCGCCCAGCGGGCGCTCTTGCCGAGGAATGCGGCAAACGAAGAACGGAATCCCATGGTTCCTCCTGCAGATATCTTTGCAAACTTCGCCATCATAAGCGAAAAAACCCCGCGCCGTCGGGCTTGCGGGGTTTTTCAGAAATGCTCTAAACGGGCACTAGGCCGCGCCTCCCATGGCCATGATGGCCACCGTGGGAATGCCGAGGGCCAACACCAAGACCACGCACACCACCACGGTGAAGACCTTCCTGGTGCGCGCCGCGTTCTCGCGACGTTTCTTCTCGGCTTCTTCGCGTCTGCGGGCCGCTTCCACCTGGGCCGCGCGCTGTTTCGCCGTCATTTTCTGCGCCATGCTAATCTCTCAGCTTTCCACGAATATGAATACCGCGGTGTGCCACCTCGGCAGGATCGACATTGGTGTTCCAGTGGCCGCCTCGCTCGTAGCGGATAACGCCTTCGACCATGGTGAAGACCACATCGGCCGCAGCGGCGCCGGTGACGACCGCCGTGACGGGGTCGACCAAGGGCGTCTGACGCGAACCGGAAAGATCGACCGCAATCACGTCGGCGCGCTTGCCGAGCTCGAGGCTGCCTACTTCGTCATCGATGCGCAGGGCGCGGGCGCCGCCGATGGTGGCAAGCTCGAGCATGGTCTGTGCGGTGAGGAAGTCGGAGCGGTCCACCGAGCGGTGAATCAGCGTGGCCAGGCGCATCTCCGTGAACATGTCGGAAGTGTCGGTGGCCGCCGGCGAGTCGGTGCCGAGGCCCACGCGAATGCCCGCCTGCAGGAACTTCTGCAACGGCGCCAAGCCCATGCCCAGCTGCGCGTTGCAGCGGGTGCACACGGCGATCGCCGCGTCGTATTCTTTCAGCTTGGCGATATCGGCCTCGTCAACATGGACGCAGTGCACGGCCAGCACGTTCTGGCTATGGAAGGCGCCCCAGTTCAGCGCGTAGTTGACCGGCGTCACGCCCGTGGGAAGCCACATGGGGCGATCGGTCAGGCTGTCGTTGCCCGCATCGATGCCGCGCACCGAAAGCGGCGTGGAGCCGTTTTTGATGTACCGATATTCCTCGTAGCTGCCGGACATATGCATGGCCACGGGAATTCCCAGCTTGTCGGCCACTTCGTTCACGCGCGCGAAAACGGTGGGATGGCAGGCGTGCAGCGCCTTCGGCGCGATGCCGATGCGCGTGATGGCCGGATCGGAATCGGCCGCCCATTCCTGCACGTCTTTCACGGCCGCTTCGATCGCGGCATCGACCTTGGCCTTCTCGGGGACGCCGACGCTGCGGTAAATCACGGAACGCAGGCCAAGGTCGCGCGTCGCTTCGCGCGAAGCGCCCGTGTTCGTGAAGTCAGCCACCGTGGTGACGCCGCCCGAAAGCATTTCCATGCCGCCGAGAAGCGCGGAATCGTAGCGATCGTCGCGCGTCATCATGTCGGCCTTGGCGTGCTCATGAGCGAGCCATTCCGCGTAGGGAACGTCGTGGACGACGCCGCGCAGCACCGTGTATTCAAGATGCGTATGGCAATCAACGAAACCCGGCATGATGGCGGCACGGCCGAAATCGCGCACCTCCTCTTCGGGGTAGCGCGCTTTCATACGTTGGGCACCGCCTATTTCAACGATGCGCCCATCGCGCACCAAGACCGCGCCATCATCGATCGGCGGTTGCGTGACGGGGATGATATGTTCTGCACACAAAAGCATGCGGACATAATAGCGCATCGGCTTTGGGCTATACTGGCAAGTCGCACAAAAAAGGGCGACGGCGCGCGTTTGCCGCCGAAAACACAGATTCGAAAACCGTCTACCGTTTGCAAAGGCTCCGCTATGACTCAAAACGCTTCTTCGACCGACACCGAACCCAAGACCTCCGGCGAGTATCTGCGCGCCTCGGCACGGGCATCGGCCGAGAAAGCGTGCGGCGCGCAGGACATCCACGCGGGCCACACCGTGATCGACACGGCCACCGGCGGCGAAGCCGACGCCGCGGTGTCCGAGCAGCGCGTGCAGCAGATCTTCGGAGCCATCGCCAAGAAATACGACCGCTTTAACGCCGTTTCGAGCTTCGGCCTGTACAAGCGTTGGCTGCGCGCCACCGTCGCCGCCGCCAACCTGACGCCGCAGTCCGACCTGCTTGACCTCGCGGGCGGCACGGGCGACGTCAGCTACACGGCCGCCAAAATCGATCCGCCGGCGCACATCCAGCTGACCGATTTCGTCCCCGAGATGCTCGACGTGGCGCGCGACCGCGCACGCCAGGGCGCCACCTGCGGCGTCCCCACCGATTTCGACGTGGTCGACGCGCAGAACATCCCCTACGCCGACGATTCCTACGATGCGCTCACCATGGCCTACGGCATTCGCAACATCCCCGACCGCGAACAGGCGCTCGCCGAAACCTACCGCGTGCTGAAGCCGGGCGGCACCTTCGCCTGCCTCGAGTTCTCCACGCCGCCGAACGCGTTGTGGCGCGGCCTGTACCACATCTACCTCAAGCTCATGATTCCCTTCTGGGGCAAGGTGTTCACGGGCCAGACGAAAGGCTTCGTGTACCTGGCCGATTCAATCCGCGCCTTCCCCGACCAGGAAACGTATGCGGCCATGCTACGAAAGGCCGGCTTCAAAGACGTGACCTGGAAGAACTACGCTGGCGGCATCGTCGCCGTCCACACAGGCCGCAAATAACGCCGACCGCCGAACGACATCGGATGCGAAAAGAGGGCGCCTGCCGCACGAGACGGCAGGCGCCCTCTTCGTCTAGGCACCCTTTTATGCGACGACCCGCGGCCTTTACGAGACCGTCACCTCGAAGCCTTCCGCATCGAGCTCCGGCGCGCCTTCGGCGCGACGGCGCGCCACCAGCTTGCGCGCAGCGGGAATGGAGGCCAGAAGCGCAGCGCCCATCAGCACCGATGCGATGCCCATCATGACCCACACGGGGACGAACGACAGATACGCGTCGAACAGCAGACCCGATGCCACCGATCCGATGGCCGCGCCGAACAGTTCGAAAGCCGTCACGATGCCGGTCACCGTGCCGAAATCCTTCTTGCCGTACTGCTTGGCCACCACGACGGGCGGCGCCACCGTTCCCATGCACGTGGCGAACGCGAAGAACACGCATGCCACGATGGGACCCCAATCGGTGTCGGCGAAGCACAGCGCCACGGCAGCGGCCGTAGACGCGATGGTGCCGAGCGTCGTACCGACCTTCAGACCGAAACGGTCGTAGATCGCGCCGAGCGACACCTTGGCCACGATGACGAGGCCCAGGTAGAACGACCACACGGCACCCGCCCACATGACGGAATGGCCGCCCGTGACCACCTCGACGCCGCCCACCGTGACCGACGTCATGTTGGCCACCGCATTGGTGATGAATGCGCCGTTGGCAATGCCCATCATGACGAAGCCGAACACGAGCTCCCAAAAGCCCGCGTTCTTGCGCAGCACGGCCCACCCCACCGAAACGGTGACAGGAGCGTCGGGCGAGCGATCGGCCTTGGCCTCTTCGGCCAGGCCCGCGCCATAGGGCGCGAGGCCCTTATCGCTCGGGCGCGTCGCGAAAGCCGCCAGCGTGACGGGCAGGGCCGTCACCAGGCAGATAGCCGCGAGCACCGCGAACGCCGTGCGCCATCCGTACGACGCGATGACCGCGCTCGTGATGGGCGACAGGATGACGCCGCCCACGCCCGAGCCCGAAAGGGCGATCGAAACCGCCAAGCCGCGCTTGAGCGTGAACCAGTTCGAGATGATCACCGACACGAGCAGGCGCGTGCCCGCGACCACCACCATGCCGGCGATGATGCACAGCACGTAGAGCTGCCACACTTCCTGGATCATAGACAGGCCCACGAGGGCCACGGCGCTCGTCACGATGGTGAAAGCGCCCAGGGCGCGCGCCGGGTATCGGTCGGTCAAGCGCCCGATGACCAGCGACGCGAATACCGCGACCACCGTGCACAGCGACACGCCGGTGTTGAACTGCCCCACCGTGATGTCCAGGTCGCGCACGATATGGGTCTGAAACAACGGAATGCAGTTCACGAACGCCGTGTAGCAGGTCGCCATGATCAGCAGGCCGCCGACGACCACCCACCAGCCGAAGAAGAAGCCTTCTTTGCGCGCGGGCGCCGTCTCGGCCTTCGCCGCGGGCGTCTCGTTTCGATTGTCAGCCATGGAACCTCACTTTTCCAGCATGTCAAGATGGCGAATGAATTCGATGTAGAAGCCCACGCCGCGCTTGTAGGCATCGACATCGAGGTTTTCGTCCTGGCCGTGGATGCGCATGCGCTGGTCGCCGCGGAACAGAATGCCCGCGAAGCGATACGTGCGCGGGCAGACGCGGGAGAAATGGCGGGCGTCGCTGCAGCTAGTCTGCACGTAGGGGGCGATGCCGGCCTCGGGATAGACGCTATGCACGATGCGGCGCAGATAGTCGAAGGCGGGGTCGCCGTCGAAGGGCGAGACGGGCGAAGGCTCGCACACCTCGTCCAGTTCGTAAGTGGTCTGGTCGTCGAAGCGCTCCTTGATGCGACCGAGCGCGATAGCGACCGATTCGCTCGGGTCGATGCGCACGTTCACCGTGCCCTTCGCCTTCTTGGGAATGACGTTATGGGCGCGCGAGCCCTCGAGCTGCGTAAGCGCGTAGGTGGTGCGCACCATGGCGGCCGTCTCGGAGCTGCCCTTCATGATCTTCACCACGAGCGGGCGGAACAGCCACAGGTTGCCGAACACGAGACGCAGGCCGAAGCCGCCGCGGGCGGCGAGCTCTTTGAGCATCGCGGCCACGGGTTCGCTCAGCGCGGCGCGCGGCGGGTTTTTCTGCAGGTCGTCAAGACCGGAGACAAGCTTGGCCGTGGCATCGCCCAGAGAAGGCGTGGAAGCGTGGCCTCCCGACGCCGACGTTTCGATATAGGCGTCGAAGATGCCCTTCTCGGCCACGCCGATCGCGGCGAATTCGCCCTGCACGCCCAGCGGCGGATTATCGATGACCGCGCCGCCCTCGTCGAGCACCATGTAGGGAACGCGGCCGATTTCCTTGAGATGCTCCACCATATGCGGAGCGGTATCACCTCCATCCTCCTCGGTATTCGACGAGAAGAAGTACACGTCGCGCGGAGGCACGTAGCCCTCGCCGACCAGCGTGTCGGCGGCCTCCATGAGCGCCGCCCAGATGCACTTGGTGTCGACCGAGCCGCGGGCGTAGATCTTGCCGTCCTCGATATCGGCCGCGAACGGGTCATGCGTCCAACCCGCAGGGTCGGCCTCGACCACGTCGTGATGCGCCATGAGCACGATCGGCGCGAGCTCGCGGTTTTCGCCCTTCCACAGAAGCGAGATGCCGTAGGTGTCGATCATTTCGAGCTCGCAGGCCTCGAAGACGCGCGGGTACAGGCCGCGCAGCTTCGGCACGAATTCGTCGAACGCCGCGTGATCTGCATCGGGATCGGCCGCAGCCCAGACCGTCTTGCTGCGCAAGATCTCGCGGAAGCGCTCCACCGCCTCGTCGGATCCCATGACGTCGCTCTGCGGCAACGGGTCGCTTACCGGCGTCGGCTTCAGCCGCATGGCGTTCACCGTTAACACAATGGCCAGCACAACGATCAGGGCCGCTATCACGGCAAGCACGAGCATGCCCATCTCCTCCTTCCGACACCGGCGAACGGCCGTCCTTCGGCACGGTTCGAGCTCAGCGTCTCGTTTTTCGGTATACGGACGGCGATTATAGCGCGACGGGCCGAAGCCCCGGCGAGTGGCACCCGAGCGCCGCGAGCGGCAAAACGCACGCATCCTGGATGCTTCCCATGAAAAAGCCCCGCTTCTCGCTTTCGAGAAACGGGGCTTTCGGCGCTTCTGCTTTCACGGGCGCGAACGCGCGAAAACGCAGGGGCGCTGCGCTATGCGGCGGCCTCTTTGACGGCCTGCTCGAACTTGGAATACATGTCGGGGCCGGAGCCAGCGAAAATCTTGGTCACCACGCCTTCGGCATCGATTACCACGGTATAGGGAATACCGCTCGTGGGATAGGCGCGCTGCGCGTCGAAGTCGAGGTCGAGCGCCCAATCGAAGCCGTAATCGTGCTGCGCGACGAAATCCGACACGAGCTCCTCTTCCTCGCCGCAGTTCACCAGCACCACGTTGGTTTCGGGATAGTTCTCTTTGACTTTCTGCAGGTCGGGCATCTCTTTGATGCAGTACGGGCACCACGTGGCCCAGAAGCTCAGAACGGTGACGCCGCCCTGATAATCGGCGACGCTTTTCGTCGAACCGTCGAGCAGCTCAAGCACGGCGTCGGGGGCAGGATGGCCTTCCGCCGCACCGCGCATCTTCGTAGAATCGATGGCCGTCTGGCCGCCTTGCTGCACTTCAGGCGCGGCGGGCTCTTCGGGCTGACAACCCATCAAAAGAACGCTCGCAAGGGCGCATGCCGCGAATGCACTCGCGGCCAACCCCGCCGTGCGGCGCATGCTGCTGCGGGAATCGCCGCTCGCAGCGGCCGTTTCGACAATGCGGGATTTCATCATAGGAACCTCCATCATCCTTTTGTATAGCGACCGCCTCATGGCAGCCATCAGGCGCCGGCGCGGCACTGTCCTAGGACCGTTCGTCATGATCGGACGAAACGTTTTTCACGGGCGCAGGTGCATCGGCCATGCCGAGACGCTTCGAACCGGGCAGCGATACGCTGAAGCGAATGGCGCCGTGGGCGCATGCCTTCTTACATTCGCCGCACTCGATGCACTCGCGATCGCCCACGTGCCTCACGTCCATGCGACACGTTTCCACGCAGGCGTTGCAGCCGGTGCATGCATTCCGATCGACCACGTAGCGAAGCGCGCAGAACCGGTTGAAAAATCCGTACAGCGCCCCCAGCGGACACAGGAATCGGCAGAACGGGCGATACACCGCCATGGCACCGAGCACGATCGCCGCCAGCACGAAAGTCTTCCAGCCGAACAGCATGCCGACCACGGACTGCAGCTCGGGCGCCGCGGAGACGAGCGCTGCGCCCGCCAGGGTTCCCGCTGGGCAGACGTAGCTGCAAAACAGCGGCGACCCGATGCCGTCGATCGCCAACGTGACCATCGGGCCCACGATGACGAGCGCCAGCATGACGTATTTCAGCAGGCCGAGGCGGCGGCTCCATGCACCCTTGCGCACCTGGGGAACATGCAGCAAGCGGCCGAGCTTGTCGACCATATCCTGGATGAATCCGAAAGGACACGCCCATCCGCAGATCGTGCGGCCGAACAGAGCACCGAACGCGAGCAGGCATCCCGCCACGTAGAAAGGAAGCTTGAGCGCCGAGGCGCCGAGCGCCTGCTGCAGCGCACCGATCGGACAGGCGCCCACGGCTCCCGGGCACGAATAGCAATGCAGGCCGGGAACGCAGACCGCCTTGGAAGGCGTACGGTTCACCGTCATCGTAGCGATGCCCTGAAAATCGAGGTTGTACAGAAGCGCCGCAAGCAGCTGGATGAAATGACGCTTCGTGCGCGCGATGAAGTTCTTCATAACCCTACCCTATGCCGATGCATTCATAGCAGATAAGCGACGCCTTGCGCCAGACGTCGAGCACATCGTCCTGCATGACGCCGAGCGCGATGAGCGCGGCGGCCAGCGCGAGCACGATCGCCCATGCGGGCACGCGCGATCTACGCTTCGAAGGCGAAGCGGCGGAATCGTTTCGAGGGCGCTGTTCGTTGATCGTAGCCATGCGCCGCATTGTAGCATGCACCGCGTCTTCTACGCGGTCGAACGACGTCGCCGCATACGCAAGAAGGCGACCCGAAGGTCGCCTTCTCGAACAAAGCGTCGAATCGGCCCGTGCGGCTTTCGATTCTAGTGGCGGAAGTGGCGATGGCCGGTGAAGACCATGGCGATGCCGTGCTCGTCGCACGCCTGGATGACTTCCTCGTCGCGCACGGAGCCGCCAGGCTGGATGATGGCGGTCACGCCGTAGCCGGCCAACTGGTCGACGCCGTCGCGGAACGGGAAGAAGGCGTCGGAGGCGGCCATCAGGCCATCGGCCGACATGCCCATGCGCTCGCAAGCCTCATGGGCGCGCTCGCAAGCCAGCTTCGCGGAGTCGACGCGGTTCGGCTGGCCGGGGCCCATACCGATGCCCGCGCGGCTCTTGGAAACCAGGATGGCGTTGGACTTGACGCCCTTGCAGACCTTCCAGGCGAACATGAGCTCGTCCATCTCGGCCTCGGTGGGCTTGCGCTTGGTGGGAACGGTGAAGTCCTCGGGCTTTTCGTTCACGCGATCGAAGGCCTGGGCGAGCATGCCGCCGTCGACCGAGCGGAACTCGATCGCGGCCGGCGCGTCGACGCCGCCGGTGCGCAGGACGCGCAGATTCTTCTTCTGCTGCAGCAGCTCGAGGGCGGCAGGCTCGTAAGAAGGCGCGATCAGCACCTCGACGAACTGCTTGTTCTCGTTGATGTGCTCGACCATGGCGAGCGACACCTCGACGTTGGCCGCGATGATGCCGCCGAACGCGCTCTTCGGGTCGCACGCGAAGGCCTTGTCGTAGGCCTCCTCCACCGTGGCGGCGGTAGCGGAACCGCAGGGGTTCTGGTGCTTCAGGATGACGACCGCCGGGTCGGTGAACTCGCGGGCGATGGCCCAGCAAGCGTCGGTGTCGAGGATATTGTTATAGGAGAGCTCCTTGCCATTGAGCTGATCGGCGTTGACCAGGGAGTGCTCGGTGGCAAACTCCGGCATGCGGTAGTACATAGCGGCCTGGTGCGGATTCTCGCCGTAACGCAGATCCTGCTGCTTCACCAGGCGAAGGTCGCGCTGCGCGGGATGCAGATCGACCTGCTGGCCAAGCTGGCCGCCAAGCCAACGGGCGATCGCGCCGTCGTAGGCGTTGGTGGTCTGGAACACCTTGAGGGCCAGGGCTACGCGGGTCTCGCGGGTGGTGGCGCCGTCGTTGGCGCGCATCTCCTCGAGGATGGCGTCGTAGCGCTCGGGCTCGGTGACCACGGCGACGCTCTCGAAGTTCTTAGCGGCGGAACGCAGCATGGAGGGGCCGCCGATGTCGATGTTCTCGATACAGGTGCCGAAGTCGGCGCCGGACTCGACGGTCTGCTCGAAGGCGTAGAGGTTGACGACCACCATGTCGATCATGCCGATGCCGTGCTCTTCGGCCTGGCGCATATGCTCGGCATTGTCGCGCTTGGCAAGAAGGCCGCCGTGCACCTTGGGGTGCAGGGTCTTCACGCGACCGTCCATCATCTCGGGGAACCCGGTCAAGTCGTCGATCGGACGCACGGGAACGCCGGCGGCCTCGATGACTTTGGCGGTACCGCCCGTAGAGACGATTTCGACGCCGAACTCTTCATAAAGCGCGCGGGCGAATTCCACGATGCCGGTCTTGTCGGTGACCGACATGAGCGCTCGTTTGACCTGAGGATTGCTCATCCTGCTTTTTCCTTCCTGCTAGGCCGGCCATTATCGAATGGCCCTATAGTAACGCCACCCGCGCCCGATGCCTTCGGCAAGCGGCATCGTTCGGCGAATCGCCACGAATCCACCCATCATGTCGTGTGCACAGCAACATCGACCGCCTACCGGCTGTGGAGAACGCTTGCCCCGCGCCCTGACCGGCGGCGCGGGCGAGCGTAAAGATGCTGCGGCCCGATCGAATCCGCGGTGCTTCGTCGCTATCGAAAAAAGCGTTTCGAAAACAACGCCTTACCACAGGCCGTTGTCGTGTTTATCGCGCGCCTCCTGACAGTAGCGCTGCTTGTAGCGCACGTCCACCAGCTCGGCCACAATGGAGATGGCGAGCTCGGCGGGCGTCTTCGCGCCGAATTTCAGGCCGATCGGGCGCTTGACGGCCTCCCACTGCTCCTCGGTCATGCCGGCATCCAGGCACAAATCATGCACGCGGCTGTTCTTACCCTTGCAACCCATCATGCCCACGTAATGAACGCCTTGCCGGCCTGCCCACACGCAGCCCTCGGGATCGTGCATGTGTCCGCGCGTGACCACGCACACGTAATCGGCCGGGTCGGCCTTCATGTCGGCGAGCTCGTCGAACGAACCGATCAGGGTGCGCTTCGCGTCAGGGAAACGCTCCTCGTTGAGGAAGGATGCGTCATCGTCGACCACCTCCACGACGAAGCCCACGTGACGGGCAAGAACGGCCGTCTCGACCGCCACGTCGGAAGCGCCGAGCAGCCACACCTTCACCGGATCGAACAGCGCGACCGACGTCCACGTAAGGCCGTCGAACTGGTCGTTGTGCATGGAAGGGCCGCGCGTGACGTCTTTCATCTGGAAGAAGTCGCGAGCGGAATATTCGCGGGCCGCCACCGCCTCTTTGGCGTCGTTGCAGAAAAATACCAGGTCGCGGCCGTCGGCGCTGCCCACGTCGCCGTACTTCTTCGTCACTTCGTTATCGACGTTGGCGACCGCGGCGTCGGCGTCTTCGACCACCTTGAAGCCGATCCAGGCAAGGTCGTGCTCGTCAATAGCGCGAGCCGCGCGCTCGAACACGCAGGCGTCGTCGGCCGTCAGCGCAGCGGAAATGCGCGCCAGCGCCTCAGGAGACGTGCGCTTATCGGCCTCGGCGGCCTCGGCGGAAAAGCACGGGAAGTCGTCAACGGAAAGCTCGACGGGGCGTCCCGCGTGCAGGTCGGCCGCGATGGCAAGAAGCGTTTCTTTACGCATGTCTGATTCCTTTCATGTAATGCACCCGCTGCGGAAGCATGCCCGCACGAACGCACGACAAGCCCCCTTCGCACAACGGACCCCCGAAAAACGAGGGTCCGTCTATCCTTGATTCAGAATATATCAGCATTCGCCTCATGCGACAAATGAGAACTCCCGGACGAAGCCGGTGCGCGGCGCGCTAGCCTCGGGGCGCGATGTGCACCTTGCGGTCGTCGCCGACCGTCACGCGGCCTTCGGCGATCATCTGCAGCACCTCGGGATACACCTGGTGCTCGACCGCATGGATTTTCTCTTCGAGCGAATCGAGCGTGTCGTCCTCGGCGATTTCCACCGCACGCTGGGCAACGATGGGGCCCTTGTCGTATTCGGCGTTGGCGAAATGCACCGTGACGCCCGTCATCTTCACGCCCGCCTCGTAGGCGTCGCAGATGGCGTGCGCGCCCTTGAACGACGGGAGCAGCGCCGGGTGCAGATTCAGCACACGGTCGGGGAACGCCATCAGAATGGGGTCGGTCACCATGCGCATGTAGCCGGCCATGACCACGTATTCGCAGCCCGCGTGCACGAGCTCGGTGGCGATGGCTTCGTTGGCCGTCTCGTAATCGGCATAGACGTCCTTGGAAAGCGCGACGGTCTGGATGCCCGCCTCCTGCGCGCGGACGAGGCCGTAGGCGTCGGGGCGGCTGGAAATGACCACGCGGATCTCGGCGTCGAGGCGACCGGCCTCGATTTCGTCGATGATAGCCTGCAGATTCGATCCCGATCCGGAGATGAGAACACCGATTTTCAGCGCCATGGCGCTCCTTTCTATGGTTTCGTGCGAAAAACGAAGAAGCGAAGCCCGCCTTCGCGATGCTTCGCTTCCCCTACGTCGGAAAAACCCGACGGCGACATCGTTACGCAGGATAACGAACGCAGCCCGTGCCCTCGATGATCGAGCCGATCACGCAGGGTTCCTCGCCTGCGGCCTTGAGGTTCTCGATCACGGCATCGACCTGGGAGGCGTCCACGATCAGCGCCATGCCGATGCCCATGTTGAAGGTCTTGAGAGCCTCTTCGTCGGACAGGCCCGCGGCCTCGACGACCATCTGGATGATGCCGGGAACTTCCCACTTCACGGGATCGACCAGCGCGTCGAAATTCTTCGGCAACGCGCGGTTGAGGTTCTCGGTCATGCCGCCACCCGTGATGTGGGCCAGCGCATGCACAGCGCACGGAAGCTCGCGCAGGCAAGACAGGACAGGCTTCACGTAGATGCGCGTGGGCTCGATCAGCGCCTCGCCGATGGTCTTGCCGCCCAGTCGTTCGTCGGTCTTGGCCAGGTCTTCGGCGGTCTTGCCTTCCACCATGACCTTGCGGACCAGCGAATAGCCGTTGGAATGGAAGCCGCTCGAGCGCAGGCCCACCACAACGTCGCCGCAGGTCACGTTGTCGGGACCGATCATCTTCGGACGGTCGACGACGCCCACGCAGAAGCCGGACAGGTCGTAATCGTCTGGGTCCATGACGCCCGGATGCTCGGCCATCTCGCCGCCGACCAGAGCGCAGCCCGCCTGACGGCAGCCGTCGGCGATACCGCCCACAACGCCAGCGACGTGTTCTTTGCGCAGCTTGCCGATGGCGATGTAATCGAGAAAGAACAGGGGCTCGGCACCACAGGCAAGAATATCGTTGACGCACATGGCCACCAGGTCGATGCCCACCGTGTCATGCTTGCCGATCAGCTGGGCCACCTTAAGTTTGGTGCCAACGCCGTCCGTACCGGAAATAAGGATAGGATCCTCCATGTCTTTCATGGCGGCGGCGGAGAACAGTCCGCCGAAGCCACCGATATCGCCGATCACTTCGGGACGATACGTCGAATGCACCGCGTCCTTGATGGCGTCGACCGCAGCCGCGCCCTCTTCGATGTCGACGCCGGCGTCGGCGTAGGTTACCTGAGTCATGAGTCTCCCTTCATACCGGTGCACGCGGAACCCGCCGCGTTTGCTCGCTTCGTTCCATAATGACATGTAAAGGCGCATACCGCCACATGCGGCATGCGCCTCGATACGAAAAAACAACCTGTTCGGACGAATGCGGACACTATGGCGCCGCATTAGCGGGCGCGGCCGCCTCGACCACAGCGCCAAACAACACCGCACGCGTGGTCGCGTAATCGTCGCCGCACGTGACCAACGTGAACAGCTTCGTCGCCGCGCTTAGGTCGACATCCGTCGGCGCCGCAACCGTCGAGCTTTCGACATTCGCAGCCGTATAGTCGTCTCGGCTGCCACGGTCGGGGAAGTTGAACTGCAGAATCGACGTCTGAGACGCGTCGACGATATCGGCGGCATAGGTCATGCAGCGATAATTGCAGTCGGGCGTGAACACGTAGAACGTGCGCGCCACGTCGAACGCGGGCTGTTCGGTCATGGCCAAGACATGAGCGAACATGGTGTCGTCGTTCATGTTGTGGCCGTAAATCACATTGTTCTGGTCGGTCATCGCGGATGCGTTGTCCGACGAAAGGAAAATCGAACCCTTATGAACAAGCCCGCCCGACCCTCCCATGAAGTCCTTCTTCAGGTATTCTTCATCGGTTGAGCCTTGGACGATCGGATAGTCGATGCTCGTACCCGGCATATAAATCCAGCCCACCGTGTCGGGATTGCGGCTCAACAGGGCATCCCAATCGACCGTCATCGAAGAAAGAGCATCGGCCTCCTTCTGAATCGAGGCCTGAACAGCCACGTCATCGTAAGATTTGGTGCCGCTCCAGTAGCCGTAGCCGATCACGCCCAATACGGCCACGCTGGCCGCGAGCATCAATATGGCGATGACGAACACCGCCGTCCAGATGCGGTTCTTCCTTTTGCGGCGCTTGCGCTCTTCGGCATCATGGGCTGCCGCACCATAGCGGGCTCGGGCATACGCCTGAGCTTCCTCGGCCAAAGCGGGCGACGCCCCCCTGCGCGAAGATCCAGCCGAACGAATCGGCGCAGCAGGCACGAAGCCCGCCACGCAGTTCGCATCCGGCGCGGAAGCCGATGAGGGCCGGTCCGCATCGATGCGGGGGATGAACCCTGAAAGATCGCTACGTTGCATCGGCACCGCGCCCTGGGAGTAAGGGCATGAAGGCGCGCCTTGCCTGCGAGCATCGCTTCCGGGACTGCGTGAGGTGTCGTTTCGTTTCTTCATATTCCCCATCATAAAGAAAAGAACGCGACGGGTGTGCAAATTCGCCTCAAGAACGCAAAAGGCCTGTCAGAATCGAGAACCCGACAGGCCTTTCCGTCACATACGAATGGTACGACGCTATTTCTTCATCTCTTCGATGAAGCCCTTCACAATGAAGCCGACCACAATAACCACCACGATGGCGGCAACGATCCAAATGGCCGCCATGGGCACCTGAATTCCAAAAAGATCCATGTCTTCCTCCTCGAGGCGCTGACTTTTCCTTTTCGCTGAGGATGGTACCGCACGCCTCGACTTCACGCAATCTTCACGAGCGGCGGTTGCCGAACCGGCACCTTCGCCGAGCCGGGCCGGCGCGAAAGAAAGCGGCAGCGCGACCAGAGAGGTCACGGAGCCGCGATCACGGCGCGCAGCGGAATGCCGCGCAGGTCCTAGCGTCCGAACAAGCGCGCGAAGAAGCCCTTTTTCTTCTTGGGCATCTCGATCGAACGGCCAGGCGCCTTGTGCTCGGGCAGGTCGTCGGCGGGAGCACCCACGGGCTCCTTGCGTGCCGCGGCATATTCGCTCCTCACCTCGACGGCGGGCGTCTTGATCGGCTCGACCGCAGCCGCATCCGTCTCGGGCAGCGGGATCGTCGTGTACGCCTGGTCAGCAGGAGTCTTCACGTCATCGGCCTCGGCGGCAGGCTCGGCGAGCCCCTTCGCCTCATCGGAGACGGACTCCTCGGCAGGCTTGACGGCCTCGGCGGCCTCATCGGCTGCAGACGCTTCGTCGGCGGCATCGGTCGCAAGCTGTGGCTCCTCGGCAGGCGCGGCCTCCTGAACGGGCTCTTCCCTCTTCGCGTGGGCGCCCACCGACTCGCCCGCCAAAGCGGACGCGCGCACCGTCGACTCGACGACGGCAGACGCTGCATGGGCCGGCACTCGCTCGGCGTTCGCGGCAGGCTCGGCTCCAGGCTCCGCCTCGACGGCCGCTTCGAGCTCTTCGGAATCGGTCGGCTCAGGCTCGGCCGACGCCTTGCCCTCGTAACGCACGGGCTCGGCTTCCATTTCCATGTCGATGGCCCTCGCCTTGCGCTCAGGCTCTTTGCCGTAGACCAGGTCGTCTTTCGCCTCTTCGGCCAGCGCTTCGATCTGCGTGGAAAGACGGCCGTGCATAACCATGTTCGGAGCCGCGGGGTGCGGAGCGTTTTCGGCGGCCACGTAGGCCTCCTTGATCAGGTGGTCCTGAGCGTCGAAGGGGCGCGCCGTGGGCTTGCCCGACGCATCCTTCGGAACGAAGTAGCCCAGATCGGTGTAGGTGCCGTCGGATTTCAGCTCGCGCAGCTTCGCCGTGTCGGAAAGCATGGTGTCAAAGTAGCCGAGCACCTTGGCGCGCAGGCTCGGGTCGTTGACAGGCCAGGCTATCTCGACGCGCTTATCCAGGTTGCGCGTCATAAGGTCGGCGCTGGACAGATAGACCCTCTTGTCATCGCCCGCGCCGAACACGTAGATGCGCGAATGCTCGAGCAGGCGTCCCACCACGCTGACCACGCGGATGTTGTCGGTCTCGCCCGGAATGCCGGGAACCAGGCAGGAAATTCCACGCACCAGCATGGTGATCTTCACGCCGGCGCGGCTTGCCTCGGCCAGCTTTTCGATCACATCCTTATCGGTGACGGAGTTCGTCTTCATCATGACTTCCGCAGGCAGGCCGGCCTTGGCCTTCTCGATTTCGCGATCTACCATGATGCACAGGCCCTGTTTGATCATGAACGGTGCCACGAGCAGCGTCTGATACGCGTCGGTCGCGCTTTCCAGCTGCATGCTGCGGAAGAACATGGCCGCATCCTGGCCGATTTCCGGATCGGCGGTGATCATGGACAGGTCGGTGTAGAGCTTCGCCGTCTTCTCGTTGTAATTGCCAGTGCCGAGCTGAGTGATGAACTGAAGGCCGTTTTCGGAACGACGCGTAATCGCACAGATCTTGCTGTGCACCTTGTAGTCGCGGAAGCCGTAGATGATATTGCATCCGGCCTGCTCGAAGCGCTGCGACCATTCGATGTTGTTGCTCTCGTCGAAACGCGCGCGCAGCTCGAACAACGCCGTGACCTCCTTGCCGTTTTCGGCCGCGGTGATCAGGGCCTCGGCCAGACGCGACTGGCTTGCCAGGCGATACAGCGTGATCTTGATGGACAGGACGTCGGGGTCGACCGCGGCCTCCTGCAGAAGGTGGACGAAGGCGTCCATGGTCTCGTACGGATACGACAGCATGACGTCTTTCTGCAGCACCTGGTCGATGATGCTGCGGCCGCGCACCAGCTCGGCCGGCCACTGGGGGCTTGCGGGTTCGTCGACGAACAGAGCGGCCAGTTCGCAGCCCACGATGCTCGGCAGCGCGAACGCGTAGCCCATGTCGAGCGGCAGACCCACGGAGTAGATCTGGTTGCGCTTAAGCCCCAGGCGCTTGGCCAAGAAGCGCTCGGTCACCGTCGACAACGGGCGCTCGCTTTCCAGGCGGACGGGCGCCAAGCGGCTGCGCTTCTTCAGGATGCGCTTCATATGGCTACGGAAATCCTCGTCGTATTCGTCGGATTCCTCGTAGGTGTCGAGGTCGGCATTGCGCGTGACCTGGATGACGTTGGCATGCTTGACCGGGTACATGCTGAAGATCTTATCGGCCACCATTTCGAGCGCATGCTCGAGCAGGATAAAGGAATAGCCGCCGTTCTCGCTGTCGAGTTTGATGGTACGCGGACAGTTCAGCGGCATGGGGATGATGCCCATGACCACGTCTTCGGCCGCCTTCGCGCGATACGCCTTGCGGCGGTCCTTCGACATCTTGGTCGACTCTTCGGGCAGGTCGTCAAGGCGCACGGCGATGTAGAGCGCGCCGTTTTCCAGATGCGGGAACGGATGCGTCGCGTTGACGATCTGCGGCGACACGAGCGGTAGCACGTTGGCCTTGAGGTACTGCATGAGCTGGTCGTGCTGCTTCGGCGTGAGCTCGTCGGGATACAGCTGATGGACACCCTGGGCCTCGAGCTGATGGCGCACGGTGCGGAAGTCTTCGGACACCTGCGGCGTCAATTCGCGCACGCGGGCGTACACGGCCTCGAGCTGTTCGGCGGGCGTCATGCCCGTCTTGCTGTCGTACACCGTTTCTTTGGCCAGCTCAAGATCGAGCAGGCTGCCCACGCGCACCATGAAGAACTCCTGCAGATTGGAGCGCCAGATGGCGATGAATTTCATACGCTCGAGCAACGGAACGTTGGGATCGGTCGACTGATCGAGCACGCGCTCGTTGAACGAGAGCCAGGAAAGCTCGCGATTCTGCATGTAGGATTTCGTCTTCGGGCGCCCCTTAGTCTTGACGGCCTTCGCTTCTTTGACTCCGGATCCGACCTGGCCTTCGTACGGCGCTTTGTCGGTTTTGACGATTTCGTTGTCGGCCATGATGCCCTCCTCGACGCATGGCTTGCAGAGAGAATTCTTTCCCTTCTAGACTTGCAATTATAGCGTGATGCCTGATAGGAGACGTACGTTGTAAGAATCGTTTGACATCCGTTTGACATCTATTTGACGTAGAGCGTCCATTTCGCCTCGAATGTCGGCGCGATGCGGCGAAATGCGCGCGTAAACACGGAGACGAGAGCAATCGACGAATTCGTCCGCGCTTTTTACGCGGCGGATGCTCACGACAGCAGAAACGCGCGTACACTGGCTTGCAGGCACTATCGAGCGAAAGGAGTCCTCATGCTCGAACAGGTAGACCTTTCAGAGAAAACCCCGAAGGAAACCTACAAGCCTCTCTACGACGAACTTATGGCGAGGCTCGTAGTGTTGCAGCAGCGGGCGCACGCCGCGGACATCGGCGTCGTGGCGCTGTTCGACGGCTGGGACGGCGCTGGAAAAGGCAGCCGCATCGGCGACCTTCTGTACAACCTGGACGCGCGCATGACGCACGTGCACGTGCTGTCCACCTTCGACGAAGAGCAGGCCGCGCGCTTCCGCGACATGAAGACCGGCGTCACCGGCTTCGCGCCGCTCATGCAGGAATTCTGGCAGGCCCTCGGCCCGCGCGGCGACATGACCATCTACGAACGCGGCTGGTACACCGCGGCGGCGCAGCGCCTTCTGTATACCGATAAAAAAAACCATATGCGCGCCTACGAATCGGCCGTCGAAGAATTCGAGCGCCAGCTGGCCGCGGACGGCTACATCGTGATGAAGTTCTTCGTGCACATTTCCCAGAAGGCGCAGAAGAAGCGCCTGACCCGCCTGCATGAAAACCCCGACACCGCCTGGCGCGTGAGCAAACAGGAGCTCAAACACATCGACGACTACGACGCCACCTACGCCAAATACGACGAGCTGCTGCGTCGCACCGATTTCGACTTCGCCCCCTGGACCCTGGTCAACGGCGAAGACAAGCGCACCGCGAACCTCACCGTATGCCGCACGCTGGTCACCGAGCTCGAACGCGCGCTGGCCAAACAGGCAGACCCCGCCGCCACGGCAGCCGCGGCCAAGGCCGCCGAGAATAGCGCAGGCCTGCTGACCGAAAGCGACCCGCGCGAACGCAGCGCCGAAGAGACCGAAGCCGTGCTGGCGGCGGCGCATCAGGCGGCCCTCGAACAGAGCGCCCTGGCGCCCGCGCATTCGCGCTTCACCATGGTGGCCCGCCCGCCGCGCCTCGAAGACATCGACTACACGCTCGCCCTGGAGCGCGAGGAATACCTCGAAGCCCTGAAGAAAGAGCAGAAGCGCCTGGGAGAGCTGGAGCTGAAGATGTATCGGACGCGCATCCCGCTGATGCTGCTCTACGAAGGCGACGACGCGGCCGGCAAGGGCGGCAACATCAAGCGCGTGGCGCAGGCGATCGACGCGCGCGCCTACACGGTGTTTCCCAGCCCCGCCCCCACCAAGCCCGAGCTCATGCATCCTCACCTGTGGCGCTACTGGACGCGCCTGCCGCGCGCGGGCCACGTGGGCATCTACGACCGCAGCTGGTACGGCCGCGTGCTGGTGGAGCGCGTGGAGGGATTCGCGAGTCCCGAGCAGTGGGGCCGCGCCTACGACGAAATCAACGAATTCGAGCACGAACTGCAGGCATGGGGCGCGATCCTGCTGAAATTCTGGGTGGCGGTCGATCCCGACGAGCAGCTGAAGCGCTTCAACGACCGCGAGACCAACCCCGACAAGCAGTGGAAGATCACGCCCGAGGACTGGCGCAACCGCGACAAGCGCCCGCAGTACGCCGCCGCGGTGGACGACATGTTCCGCCTGACCTCGACCGCTTACGCCCCCTGGCGCATCCTGGAGTCGAGCAATAAATACTACGCGCGCGTCAAGGCGCTGCACATCATCAACCAGGCGCTTGAAGAACGCTTGGGGCTGTAGCGTCCGCGCGGCGCGATTCCCCCGAAACGACGAAGGGCCCCGGAATGATTCCGGGGCCCTTCCCTTTTGCGGTACGGAGCCGCTTGCCATCAGCGATGATAGATCAAATGGCACACGTCGTCGCCGCGGGCGATCGTCTTCGGCAGGTCGAGCGAGCAGCCATACGCCTCGCCGATGCCGCGGTCGCCGCACATGGCCCAGTCGCACAGGTTCGAAATCTCCTCGTCGGTACAGCCCTGCTTCTGCCACGCCTTCACGAGCGGGCAGTAATGGAACTCCAGCTCGAAGCGGTCGTCCTGCACGTCTTTGATATCCATTTCGAACACCATCTGCGCAGGCTTGCCGAACAAGCCCTTCTTCAGGCTTTTCATGCTCTTGGTGCCGCCGCCCTTTGCCACCAGCTCGGCGCCCTGGAACAGACCGCAGCGCTTCACCGCCGCGGGTGCGAACACGGCCGGGTCGGCGCCCGCCTTCTTCGCCTCGTCAGTCAGAAGATAGAGCCACAGAGCGCGATGCTCGAGCAGTTCGCGAATGGCCTTGATCAGCGGGTTTTTGATACGCGGCTCGTTAGTCACGACGCTTTTCGCCATGATGCTCCCCCTCCTTGCAAAAGACGCCGCCCCTTGCGAGACGGCGTCTGCGACACGGTTTCTTGGAACCGAAACGACCTTATTTCTTGATGCCCAGATCTTCCCAGGTGATTTCTTGGACCTCGTCGTTCATGGTGACCTCGGTGACCAGAATCAGGCATGCCAGCGAAACGGCAGATTCCAGCGAGGTGCGCACGACCTCGGTGGGGTCGGCCACGCCCATGGCCACCATGTCGCCGTACTCGCCCGTCGCGGCGTTGAGGCCCCAGCCCTTTTCGAGCTGCTTGCACTTCTCCACCACGAGGGTTCCCTCGTAGCCGGCGTTTTCGGCGATCGTGCGCACGGGGGACTCGAGGGCCTTGCGGACGATGTCGATGCCGACCTTCTCGTCTCCTTCGGCCTCGAGGGCATCGAGCGCGGGAATAGCCTGCAGCAGCGCGGTGCCGCCGCCTGCCACCACTCCCTCGCGCAGCGCGGACTGCACGGAGCGGATCGCGTCCTCGATGCGGCGACGCGTGGAAATGAGCTCGGTCTCGGTCGCGGCGCCGACGCGCAGCACGCCGATGCCGCCAGACATCTTCGCCAGACGCTCGCGCAGTTCGCGACGCTCGCCGCGGCTCGTGGTGTTCTGGTACTCGGCCTTGATCTGCTTGCAGCGCTCCTCGATGGCGTCCTTATCGCCCAGGCCGCCGATAATCAGGGTGGAATCCTTGGTGATCTTGACCTTCTTAGCGCGGCCGAGCATAGACTTGTTCGCATCGGTCAGCGTGAGGCCGAACTCGGGGGTGATGACCTGGCCGCCCGTGAGGATGGCGATGTCCATGTTCTGCCTCTTGCGCGAATCGCTGTCCATGTAGCCGGGGCACTGGACGGCCACCACGTTCAGGGCGCCGCGCATCCTGTTGAGCAGCAGCGTGTTGAGGGCTTCGGTTCCCACGTCGCCCGCCACGATCAGCAGCGGATGGCCGGACTGCTTGACGGCCTCGAGCACGGGAAGGATGTCCTGGATGTTCTGGATCTTCTGGTCGGTGACCATGACGTAGGGCTCTTCGAGCTCGCCGAGCATGTTGGGCATGTCGTCGGCCATGTAGGGCGAAAGGAAGCCGCGCTCGAACATGAGGCCCTTCTTCACCTCGACCTCGATGCCGAAGGTCTGGGACTTCTCGGCGATGATGACGCCGTCTTTGCCCACTTCGTCGATGGCCTCGGCGATCTTCTCGCCGATCAGCTCGTCGCCGGCAGAAATGGTGGCCACGTTGGCGGTCTGCTCGTGGGTCTCGATCGCGATGGCGTTTTCCTTCACGGCCTCGATCGCGGCGGCGGAAGCGCGCTGGATGCCGCGGCGGATAGCGATCGGATCAGCGCCTGCAGCGATGCTGCGCAGGCCGATGGTCACGAGCTCGTCGGTGAGCAGCGTGGCGGTGGTGGTGCCGTCGCCCACCTCGTTGTCGGTCTGACCGGCAACCTCGCGCACCATCTTGGCGCCCATCTGCTCGACGGGATTGGCGAATTCGATGTCCTTGGCGACGGTCACGCCATCGTTGGTGACCTGTGGAGCCTTCCAGTAACGGTCGTCCTGCGTGGCGACGTAGCGGCCCTTGGGACCGAGCGTCACTTTCACGGCGTCGGCGAGTTTATGAACACCTGCGGCAAGGCCGCTTCGGGCATCGGCGTTGAAAGCGATTTCCTTAGGCATGAGCCAGTCCTCTCTCTGCACGCGGCCCCTGAATCGCGGGCCTGCGTTTTCTGAGTCGCGCGAAGGCATTTGACGCGCCGTTCGCACTTCGTCGAACAGCAACCAAGATTAGCACTCTTTTATTGAGAGTGCTAGGGCGCAAGCGCTCTGTTGAACGCCGGTTTGGAAACGAATAGGAAACGTCCACGGGCGGCTTCGGAAGCACCCGCCCGCACCGCGCCTAGCGCAGCAAGGCGAACAGCGCCTCGCAGCCGCGCAGCACGTCGTCGTAGGTGGTTTCGAAATCGCCCGTATACCAGGGGTCGGCCACGTCGGCGGCCGCATCGACGTCGCTTCCCTCGGGGAATTCGAGCAGCTTGTGCACCTTCGCCTGCGGATCGCCCTTCAGCATGCGGCGCATGTTGCGGATATTCGCCGCATCCATGCCCACGAACAGATCGTACACGTCGTAATCGGCGGCGCGCAGCTGCACGGCGGCACGGGGCGCAAAGGCCACGCCATGGTCGGCCAGCACGCGCTTAGTGCCGAGATAGGTGTCGTTGCCGATTTCCTCGGTGCTCGTCGCCGACGACGCGATGACGAAGTCGGCTTCGCGACCTACACGCTTCACCAGGTCTTTCATGACGAATTCGGCCATCGTGGAGCGGCAGATGTTGCCGTGGCAGACGAACATGATGCGATGGACGGGGCGGCGTTGCTGCATGGCGCGTTCCTCCTGTGACGGTCTGTCGAATACGAATCGCCGCCATTATGACAGACGCGCGCCATAACGAGGCGGCGCGAACGCATCGATGCATCGCCGGCGCCCGTACTGCGGCGGCCCTGTGCTACCCTTGAGACGTTCTATCGGCGCCATCGAACGGAAGGCCACGACTCACGATTTCGTATCGCTCGCCGCCATTGCGTTCGTCGCGGCGGCGGCGCCCATCATAGCGAACCTCATCCCGCGCAAACCCATCCCCGAAACGGTGCTCCTTTTGGCAGGCGACGCCGTGCTGGGGCCGGCTATGCTCAATGCTATCTGGACCGACGAAAGCGTGATGCCTCTGTCCGACCTGGGATGCGCCATGCTGTTCCTGCTGGCGGGCTATGAAATAGACCCCAAGACCATCATGGGCCGCGAAGGAAAACGCGGGCTTGCCACATGGCTCGTCACGCCGATGCTCGCCTTCGCCGCCGTGCATTGTTTCACGAGCGTTTCGGCACGCGGGCTGGACGGATTGGCCGTCACCATCGCGCTCACTACCACGGCCATCGGCGCGCTCATGCCGATCTTGAAAGAGCGCGGGCAACTGAACACGCGCCTGGGCGAATCGGTGCTCGCTTACGGCACGTGGGGCGAGCTGGGGCCGATCGTCGCCATGGCGCTGCTGCTGTCGACGCGTTCGACCTGGGTGACCATCGCCATCCTGTTCCTGTTCGTGGCTATCGCCGTGCTTACGGCGGCGTTCGGCCATCAGTCTTCGCGCAAGGAAGGCCCTATTCGCGATATCTTCTTCGCAGGACGCGACACCACCTCGCAGACGTTCGTGCGCACCACGCTGATGCTGCTTATCGCGCTGGTGGCCGTATCGGCTCTGTTCCACCTGGATATCGTGTTGGGCGCATTCGCCGCGGGCTTCATCCTGCGTTACCTCATTCCCGAAGGCGACCACGAGCTTGAAAAGAAGCTCAACGCGATCGGCTACGGGTTTTTCATTCCGCTGTTCTTCGTGGTATCGGGCGCCAAGATCGACCTTTTCGCTGTGTTGGAAGACCCGCTGCTGCTTGTCGGGTTCATCGTCATGCTGGTGCTGATCCGCACCGTGCCGATTTTTCTTTCCATGCACCGGGACAAAGACCCCGACGTGGCGGCCATGGGCAGACGGGCGCATGCCACGGTGGCGGTCTATTGCACCACCGCGCTGCCGTTGATCGTGGCTGTGACGTCGGTCGCCGTGGGCGCGAGCGCCATGGACGCCTCGACCGCGTCGGTGTTCGTTTCGGCGGGCGCGCTCACCATGCTGATCATGCCGCTTTTGGCGGGGACGATCTATCGCGTGGCCGACACGCATCCCATCGAGTTCCTGAAAGAGCACGTTTCCCGCTGATGCGATCGGGCGAAGCCGCAGAAGACGAAAAGCATGAACAAGAGAGGAGCCGCTATGTCGAGAACGCACAAAGACAGGCCTTGGCGCCTCGGCGGCGACAGGCACAAGTGGATGACCGCGGCAAACCACAGAGCCCACAGCAAGTTCACCGCGGCGATGCGACGCAAGCGTAGACGCAAAGAAAGCCCGCTGGTAAGAAACGGCGAGGAAAAGCCTTCGCCACGCAGCCGTTGGCGCCACGAATACTTCGACTGACGCCCGACGGGGGCGAGGAGGCCAAGACAACCCCCAAAAGAAGGGCGGCCTGCGGGCCTCCCTTCTTTTCGTATCTTGAAGCTATTTCACAGGAACCGGGTAATGTGGGGCCGCGGCGTAGGCGAACGCGTCGTCGGTATACACCTCGTCGTTGTTCTCCTGCGGGCGCTGGCCGGGCTCGAAGGTCTTCTTCACGACTCCGGGGACGCCTGCCACCAGCGAATAGGGAGGAACGACCATGCCCTCTTTCACCAGCGCGCCCGCGGCGATAATCGAACCCTCGCCGATGACGGCGCCGTTCATCACGATGGCGCCCATGCCGACGATCACGCGGTCTTCGATCGTGGCGCCATGCACGATGGCGCTGTGACCGATGGAAACGCGCTCGCCGATCGCGACAGGGCAATCGTAGTCGGCGTGGAGCATCACGTGGTCCTGCACGTTGCTCAGAGCGCCGATGGTGATGGGGGCCACTTCCGCGCGCATGACGGCATTGAACCAGACGGAGCTGTTCTCGCCGAGCGTCACGTCGCCGCTGATCGTCGCGTTCTCCGCGATGTAGGCCGCTTTATCGATATCGGGACGCATTCCCTTGAACTCGATGATCATTTCGGTTCCTCCATTAATGTTGGTTACTATTGGTAACCCTATTTCTTTTTGATTCTTAGATTCTATCCAATATGAATAGCGCCGCAGCCGCACGATGCCGCATGCGAGCACACCGCTTCATCGTTCGACGGCTCCCTTCCAGTCTACCCCGTATGCTTTATTAGACTCTAATAAATACTTAGTTACGAATACATATCTAATTCCCTATTGAAAACTAGCAGCTTTTTCACTGTTGATAACTTTTTCAACAAGAGGAACTTTTCAACATTCTTGTTAATAGTTTCTTCCACATACCTTGATAACTTAAGGGTTTTCAACAATACCTGGTGCCACCTCGGGTTTTTCTCCCATATATTCAAGTATCGAAAAGTAACTTAAACCCTTGTTTTACACTTATTACTCAAAGATTGTTGAAAACTTGCTGGATTCCACAGCATCTTGTGCTTAAAACCCCCTACCCCACCGGAAAAAGTTTCTACAGCCATCGCGCCTTCCTGAAATTCAACAAAAGTCGCCTATACGTCCATGTATTCCTTTCATCCGTCGAAGACGACCGCTCGCAGCCGACGCCTCTCGCAAGCCCCTCTTACGCAAACGACCCGCTGGCATGAACGCCGACGGGTCGTCGAAAAAACCTCGGTATGCGATTTTCCAACGCGAGAAACGCGTCTAGCGGCATAGCTCCCAGAACGTGACAGCCGATGCCGCCGCCACGTTGAGGCTGTCGACGCCGTGCATCATCGGGATACGCACCGTGAAATCGCATCCTTCGATGGTGCGATGCGACAGCCCGTCGCCCTCGGTGCCGAACACGAGCGCCAGCTTGTCGCACGCGGCAAGCGCCTCGTCGCCCAGCGGCACGGATTCGTCCGACAGCGCCATGGCCGCCGTCTTATAGCCCAAAGCGCCCAGCCTGTTAAGACCCGCCGCAGACCAATCGCGCACGGTTTCGCCGATACGCGTCCAAGGAACCTGGAACACGGTGCCCATGGAAACGCGCACCGCACGGCGATACAGCGGGTCGCAGCACGTCGGCGTGACAAGCACGGCATCGATGCCCAACGCCGCAGCCGAACGGAAGATGGCGCCGACGTTCGTGTGGTCGACGATGCCCTCTAACACGGCGATGCGGCGACGGCCGTTATCGTCTCCCGACGCGGCGCGCACGGCGTCGATACCCGCAAGCAGCTCCTCGACGCTCGGCAGCGCGGGACGGCGCATCGCGCACAGGATGCCGCGCGTCAATGCGAAGCCGGTCAGCTTCTTCAGCTCCGCCTCGGGCGCCACGAACACCGGCACGTCCTCGCCATGCTGCACGCCCGCCTGCTCGATAGCCTCGATCGTCGAAGCGGCCGCTTCTTTCCATTCGGGCGTCATCAACACCGACACGGGCTGCATGCCGCCCGCGAGCGCGCGGTCGATCACCTTGATGCTTTCGGCGATGAAGATGCCCTTCTCGGGCTCAAGCTTATTGCGCAGCTGAGCCTCGGTCAGGCGCGCGTAGGCGTTGAGCCGAGGATCGTCCAGTCTGGTTATTTCAACATACGACACGTTCATCTCCTTGCTTTGGCCGGTCCGACCGAAAGACCGCACGGGCGGCCCGTATGCGGCCTTCGCTTCCCTGCGAGGCCGTCGGACAATGCTCCCGATTATAGGCCACCGCGAAATCGCCGCCGCGCGCCGGCATGCGCGAAACGTCAAGAACGGCAGAAGCCGGCGCCGCGCCCGCCAACGAAAAACGCCGCCGAGCCCCAGGGCCCGACGGCGTTTCGAACCGTACGCGGCGCCGATGCGCCGGGCGGCTTAGTTCTTGAACGAATGGATCGGCGCAGGAATGCGGCCGCCGCGGCTGATGAACGCCTCGCAGCTCTTCGTATTCACCGGCATGATGGGGGCGTATCCCAGCAGGCCGCCGAACTCGGCCGTCTCGCCGATGCCCTTGCCGATCACCGGGATCACACGCACGGCCGTGGTCTTCTGGTTCACCATGCCGATCGCGGCTTCATCGGCGATGATGCCCGAAATGGTGGAAGCCGTCGTGTCGCCAGGAATGGCGATCATGTCCAAGCCGACGCTGCAGACGCAGGTCATGGCCTCGAGCTTCTCGATGGTCAGGCAGCCGTTGGCCGCGGCGTCGATCATATTCTTATCCTCGGACACGGGAATGAACGCGCCCGACAGGCCGCCGACATAGCTCGATGCCATGACGCCGCCCTTCTTCACCTGGTCGTTGAGCATGGCAAGCGCGGCCGTAGTGCCGGGCGCACCCACCTGCTCCAGGCCGATCTCCTCGAGGATTTCGCCGACCGAGTCGCCTACCGCAGGCGTCGGCGCCAGCGAAAGGTCGATGATGCCGAACGGCACACCCAGCCTGCGACTTGCTTCCTGAGCCACCAGCTGGCCGACGCGCGTGATCTTGAACGCAGTCTTCTTGATGGTCTCGCACAGCACCTCGAAATCCTTGCCGCGGGCGGCCTCGAGCGCGCTTTTGACCACGCCGGGGCCGGAGACGCCCACGTTGATCACAGCATCGCCCTCTGTGACGCCGTGGAAAGCGCCCGCCATGAACGGGTTGTCGTCTGGCGCGTTGCAGAACACCACGAGCTTCGCGCAGCCGAGGCTGTCGTTATCGGCCGTGGCCTCGGCGGTCGCGCGCACCACTTCGCCCATCAGCTTCACGGCATCCATGTTGATACCCGTCTTCGTGGAGCCGACGTTCACACTGGCGCAGACACGCTCGGTCTCGGCGAGAGCCTGGGGGATCGACCGGATGAGCAACTCTTCGGCGGGCGTCATCGATTTGCTCACAAGCGCCGAATAGCCTCCCAGGAAGTTGACGCCCACCTCGGCCGCGGCCTTGTCGAGCGCGTGGATGACCTTGACGAAATCGTCCGTCGTCCTGCACGCGCGGGCACCCACCAACGAAATCGGCGTCACGGAAATACGCTTGTTCACGATAGGGATGCCGTACTCGCACTCAATCGCCTGGCCCGTCGGAACGAGGTCTTTCGCGTACGAAACGATCTTCTTATATATGTTGTCGCACAACTCGTCCACATCGTCGCATGCGCAGTCGAGCAGACTGATACCCATGGTGATGGTACGCACGTCGAGCTTTTCCTGCTCGATCATCTGATTGGTCTCATGGACCTCCATGATATTCAGCATACGGAACCCCTAGACTCTATGCATCTTCGTGAAGATTTCTTCCTTCTGGCAGCGGATGCGCACGCCGATTTCCTCGCCGATCGCTTCCAGGTCGCCGACCATCGTGCCGAAGTCCTTGGCGGCATCGGTGACGTCCACGATCATCATCATGTTGAAGAATCCGTCGATGATGGTCTGAGAAATATCCAAAACGTTGACGTTGCTATCGGACAGATACGTGCAGACGCGGGCGATGATGCCCACGGTGTCCTGGCCGACCACGGTGATAATGGCTTTGTTCATGCCGAAAGCCTCCTTGTTTGAGACAGGGTTTGGATGCGGATATGCGTCCATCCGCGCTTACTGACACTTTATCACGATGTAGCGCCGCCGCACACGAGACCGGGTCAGCGGAGCGTTATTCGCCAGGGAACGCCCACGGCGGGCCGATGGAGCGCCGCACCGCCTACCGCTTCGCCATTCCCCATGCCGACCTGCGGCGCTTTTCCACTATAATGTGCCGACTACGTGAAAGAGACGCGCCCACCCGCGGCGCGTGCGAAGAAAGCGAGCTACCATGAGCGAACCGCAACCGTCGCGCGAGAAATTCGCATCGCGCATCGGATTCATCCTCATCTCGGCCGGCTGCGCCATCGGCCTGGGCAACGTCTGGCGTTTCCCCTACGTCACCGGCGAATACGGCGGCGCCGCGTTCGTGCTGCTGTACCTTCTATTCCTGGCCATTCTGGGCCTGCCCATCCTGGTCATGGAATTCTCGGTCGGCCGCGCGTCGCAGAAAAGCTGCGCGCGAAGCTTCAACATCCTCGAGCCCAAAGGCACGAAGTGGCACCTGTATAAATGGTTCGCCATCGCCGGCAACTACATCCTCATGATGTTCTACACCACAGTGGCCGGCTGGATGGTGGCCTACGCATTCAAGATGGGCACCGGCCAGCTTAACGGCGTGGCCCCTGAAAATACGGGCAGCGTGTTCGCCGCCCTTCAGGCGGATCCGCTGCAAATGTTCGGCTGGCTGCTACTCATCTGCCTGATCGGCTTCGGCATTTGCGGCATGGGCCTGCAGAAAGGCGTCGAGCGCATCACCAAGATCATGATGGCCTGCCTGTTCGTGGCGATCCTCATCCTGGCGGTCAACAGCCTCCTTCTGCCGAACTCCGGCGAGGGCCTGGCCTTCTACCTGCTGCCCGACTTCTCGCGCCTGTTCGCGGGCGACACCGTGGCCGAGCAGATGGGAACCTTCGGCGACGCCGTGTACGCGGCCATGGGCCAGGCGTTCTTCACGCTATCCATCGGCGCTTCGGGCATGGCCATCTTCGGCAGCTACATCGGTCGCGACCGCCGCCTGACGGGCGAGGCCGTCTCGGTCGCCGGCCTGTCCACCCTGATCTCGCTGCTCGCGGGCCTCATCATCTTCCCCGCCTGCTTCTCGTTCGGCGTCAGCCCCGACTCAGGCCCCAATCTGGTGTTCGTCACGCTGCCCAGCGTGTTCAACCAGATGTGGCTCGGCCAGCTGTGGGGAACTCTGTTCTTCATCTTCATGAGCTTCGCGGCGCTGTCCACCGTCATCGGCGTGTTCGAGAATATCATCGCCTTCGCCATGGACCAGTGGGGCATTTCGCGCAAGAAGGCCGTCGCCGTCAACGCTGTGGCGATCGTCATCCTGTCGCTGCCCTGCATCCTGGGCATGAACGTGTGGAGCGGCTTCCAGATTCCCGGCATCGGCGACATCCAGGGCCTCGAGGACTTCATCGTCTCGAACAACATCCTGCCGCTGGGTGGCCTGCTGTACGTGCTATTCTGCACAAGCCGCTACGGCTGGGGCTGGAAGAACTTCAAGGCCGAGGCCGACGCGGGCTCCGGCGTGAAGTTCCCCGCATGGAGCTTCTTCTGGATCAAGTACTGCATCCCCGTGCTGATGATCATCATCTTCATCATGGGCTACGTGCCGAAGTTTCAGATCTGGTTCGGATAACGGCCCTTTCCACGGCCGCGCGTATCGCACGCGCGGCGCCGCACGCCGCCACATAGCATGTCGAAAGCCCCGGAAAGCGCGCGCTTTCCGGGGCTTTTTGCTGCCTTCTGCCAAACGCCGAGCCGAGCGCGAGCGCGTCGGAGCATGAAAAAGCGAGGTCGCCGAAGCTCCCCCGCTTTTTTCGAAGCGGCCGTTACGCCGCGTAATAGCGATAGACGCCCTGGTCGTCGCATTCGCGCACGATCAGGCCTTCGCGCACCTGATGCTCCAGGATGATGATGCCGCTTTCCAGAATGCACCACTTCTGCGCCGTGGAAATGTCGTCCCACTCGTACGGCACGTTCCATTTGAGGCCACGGATCACCTCGGCGCCGATGGAGCCCGGATGCTCACGCACGAAATCGACCGCACGCTGCAGGCGCCTTCCGTGATGGTCGAGCAGCCACTGCACACGTTCGCGCCAGCCGTCGCGCAAATCACCGTGCGACACCAGCAGGCTGCTGATATCCATATCGAGCATCTTGGCCACATTGCCCAGATACACCGCCATGGAATCGGTCGAATCGGGCCTGAAGCCGAGACCGGGCGATATCACGAACAGAACGTGGTCGCCGCCGAAGAACAGCCCCGATTCCTCATGGAACAGCGACTGGTGGCCGGGCGTGTGGCCCGCCGTCGAAACGACGTGTAGGACATGGCGCCCCACCGCGATTTCGTCGCCGTCTTCGACGAAACGGAGATTGCGGCCCTCGGCCTTGAAACTGTCGATGCCCGTGCCGTAACGGCCCTCGCGGCAGTACAGGCGAGCGCGCTCGGACGGCACGCCTTCGGCCATCACGCGCCGCTCGACGCGACTCCAAAAAGCGGAGTCGTTCGCGGCGACCATCAGGTCGAAGTCGACGCGGCTCACATACAGCGGCGCATCCAGGGGAACCAGACGGTCGACGAGGCCGGCGTGGTCCATGTGCAGATGCGTCAGGAAAAACGACGCGCGCGACGGGTCGACGCAGATTTCGTCGAAGGCGCGCTCCAGAACCACGGCGCCTTCGTCGGTCGGCGCGCCCGTGTCCACCACGAGCACTTCGCCTTCGTCTTCCACCACGTAGACGTTCGTCTCGGACGTCGAGATATTCGTGAAGGGAACCTGCACCGCATAGACGTTCGGAGCGCGATGGATCTGTTGCCATCGCTCGCCCGCGCGCAGGCACACCTCCTGTTCGCTTGCAGCCATATCGACCTCGCTCGCTCAGGACCCGAGCAAGCCCGGGTCGCGCCTCGTTCTCTTTTCCGTCTCGGATATTACGAAAACCGCGCAAGACGGCGCAAGCGCCGCCGCTTTCAACGTAAAGAAACTAGATTGCGCGCGACGCTACGCCTTCTTGCGGCGAGCCCGAAACGCGCCCATAGGCTCGATCCGCAATCCCAGCTTGTTGTACGAAACAGCAAGGTCGCCCTGGATATTTGCCACATATCCGCTCTGCCCCAGGCCCGCGAGGCAGGCTTCGATCGACGCGCTTTCGATGCGCACGTCCGCCCCGAGCGCCAGCGAGAGCACGCGGTCGAGCGCGCGGCGGACCAGCGGAACCGGCGCGTCGGCCAGCTCTGGGGACACAAGAAATCCCTCGACAGGCGAAGCGCCCAGAGGCGCGACGCAGCGAATGATCAGGTCGCGGGCCTGCAATGCCAGCATGTCATCCTCGTCGGCGATGAGATTCATCGTGCGCGTCAGCGTTTCGAGCAGAC
Source organism: Slackia sp. (assembly GCA_029266945.1). Lineage (GTDB taxonomy): Bacteria > Actinomycetota > Coriobacteriia > Coriobacteriales > Eggerthellaceae > Slackia. Next base: position 188,649 of record JARIED010000005.1, read on the forward strand.
GCGGATTGCGCTCCTTGGCACGCGGAACGATTTCGTGGCGAACGAACGCACGGAAACGGTCGGTATCGGCGTTGGTGGCATCCTCGCGCCACAGCGCGCCTGCTTCGTCGCGCACCGCGTTTGCACGCGCCTCGATGAAGGCGCGCAGCTCATCGCGGCCCGTCTCGAGCAGGGGGCGGCACACGCGGCACCCTTCGATCACGACGCTATGGCCCATCGAACGGAAACCGCCAGGGCCCGTTCCCACAATCGAGCGCATATAGAAGTTCTCGACGCGGTCGTCGGCCGTATGCGCCGTGAAGATACGCCCCGCCTCGAACGGGAAGCCCATATGCAGGCACGTGCTTTCGAGCGCCTCGCGGGCCGCGCGGTAGCGCTCGGCGCGGGCGATGGCTTCCATATTGCCGCCCGACGACCGCACCATCTGCGCCACGTCGATATCGCACACGAACAGCGGGATGCCAAGGCTCTCGGCTAGCACGGCGACGAACGCCGCGTCGCCGTCGGATGCCGCGCCCCGCAGATGATGGTTCACATGCAGCATGGCCAACCCGCCCAGATGCCCCGCCGCTACCGCATCGGCGGCGAGATACGCGAGCGCCGTGCTATCCGACCCGCCGCTCACCATGAGCAGCGCGACGTTGTCGCGCGCGGCCATCGAGCGCTCGGCCACGATTCGCTCCATACGGGCGAAGACGTCTTGCGCGGGCGCGGGGTTCGCGCATGCCATGCTATTTCGCCGCCTCGAAGAATTCGGAGAATTCGACGATCAGACGCTTCACCGGCAGGCCGACCACGTTGTCGAAATCGCCCGAAACGCGCTCGACGAGCATTTCGCCGCCGAGCCCCTGAACGCCGTAAGCGCCCGCCTTGTCCATCGGCTCGCCCGTAGCGACATAGCGCTCGATCAGCTCGTCGTCGAGCACCTTGAACAGCACGTTGCTCGTTTCCGCGAACGAACGGAACGCCAGCGATATGTCCTGCTCGCCCGCGGGCGCGCCCACCAGCCACACCGACACGCCGGTGATGACCTGATGGGCCCTGCCCGACAGCTCGTCCAGAATGCGATGAGCGTCGGCCTCGTCGATCGGCTTGCCATAGATCGTGTTGTCGGCCACCACCATGGTGTCGGCGCCGACCACCATGGCCGTGCCTTCGTAGCCTTCGTTGAGCACGTCTTCCACCACGGCGCGCGCCTTGCGCTCGGCGAGCTTTTTCGCCGCCTCTTCGGGCTGATTGAGCAGGTCGGCGTCAAGCGTCTCGTCCGCCTGGGACACGCGCACCGTGAACGGCACGCCTTCGCGCGCCAGAAGCTCGCTGCGGCGCGGGCTTCCGCTTGCAAGAATCACGTCGATTTTCATATCTTCGGCCACGTCAGCCATACTGATTACCTTTCGATACTTTATTTCTAATTTACATTGAATATATTTTTGCAGTTAAATTTCTTAGAGAAAGTCACTTGCTTATCGTTCTTATCGACCAAATATAAAGCAACTTTCCAAAAACCGTATTTCAACGAAAGCAAGCGGCGCTTGTCGCAAAACAACGAAGACCGCCCGAGGTCGGACGGCCTTCGATGCAATCGCGCGCGGCGTCCGATCGGCGGAGGCCTACGAGAACAGCGGCGTGGAAAGATATCGCTCGCCGGTATCGACCGCGAACGTCACGATAGTCGAGCCCTTCGCTTCGGGATGCTCCTGCACCAACTTGCGCACGGCAGCGATGTTGGCGCCGCTTGAAATGCCCACCAGCAACGCCTCTTGCGTCGCCATGAAACGGGCCTGCTCGTAAGCCTCATCGGTGCTCACGCGGATAGCTCCGTCAAGCGCATCCAAATCGAGCGTCTCGGGAATGAAGTTCGCACCGATGCCCTGGATGCCGTGCGGAGCAGGCGTGGGCGCCTCGCCCGCGAGAGCCTGCGTGATCAAGGGGCTTTCGTCGGGTTCGACGGCGTAGACGAACACGTGCTCGCCCGTCAGGGCCGCCAGGCCGTTCCTACTCTGCATGCCGTGCCCGTTAAAGAAGTGAGCCACGCCCGAAACCGTGCCGCCGGTTCCTGCCGCGGCAACGATGTAGTCGGGATTCGCGCCGCCCAGGGCCTCCTTGATTTCGGGGCCGGTCGTCTTCTCGTGAGCCGCCGGGTTGTCGGGATTCGTGAATTGGCCCACGATCCAGGCGCCGGGAGTTTCGCGCTCGATACGCTCGGCCTCGGCGACCGCGCCCGCCATGCCTTCGGCGGCAGGCGTCAGGACCAGCTTCGCTCCATAGGCGGCAAGAAGCATGCGTCGCTCCTTGCTCATGGACTCGGGCATGGTGAGTACCACGTCGTAGTCGCGCGCGGCGCCGATCATGGCGATGCCGATGCCCGTGTTTCCACTGGTCGGCTCCACGAGAACGCTCTTGCCGGGCGCGATCGTCCCGCGCTCTTCGGCCGCGTCGATCATATTCTTCGCGGCGCGGTCTTTGATCGAGCCTCCGGGATTGGCCGCCTCGTATTTCACGAGCACGTTCGCGCCCACTTCCGCGCTCAGTTTCTCGAGCCTGATCAAAGGAGTCGCGCCGATCGCGGCGCTGAGATGTTCGGCCATAGCTGAAACCTTCCCTTCGTCTGCCTGAAAGCCGGCATGCCTACGCGTGCTCGAAAACCAGGATGTTTTCGACATGCGGCGTATGCGGGAACATATCCACGGGCTGCATCTCGACGATGCGGTACCCGTGCTCCACCAGATACGCGGCGTCGCGCGCCTGCGTTTCGGGGTTGCAGGAGATGTACACGATGCGACGCGGCGCGAGCGCGCAGGCCGCCTTGAGAAAATCGGGCGTCGAGCCGCTGCGCGGCGGGTCCATGAGCAACACGTCGAGATGCTCGCCGCGAGCCGCCAGGCCGCGCATGAACGCGCCCGCATCCGCCGCCACGAACTCGGCGTCGATGCCGTTGTGGCGCGCATTGTTGCGCGCATCGGCCACGGCATCGGGGCGCTCTTCCACACCGATGACGCGCGCCGCGCCGGGGCCGCCGCCCACGCCGCGAGCCGCCACCAGACCGATCGTGCCCGTGCCGCAATACGCATCCATCACCGTCTCATCGCCCGTCAGGCGCGCCATCTCGATGGCGCGCGTGTACAGCACCTCGGTCTGGTCGGAATTCACCTGATAGAACGACTTCGAAGAAATGCGAAACGTCAGCCCGCACAGAGAATCAAGAATGAATCCAGGGCCGTACAGCGTGCGCTCCTTGTCGCCCATGATCACGTTGGTCTTGCGCGTGTTGACGTTCTGCACCACCGTGGTCACCGACGAATGCGCCTTCTTCAGCGCCTTCACGAACGCGCGCGACGCGGGAAAATCCTCCTCGCGCGTGACGAGCGTCACCATGACCTCGCCCGACGTATGGCCGACGCGCACCTGCACGTGGCGCAGGAACCCCGTGTCGGCATCTTCGTCGTACGGAGCCATGCCGAAGTTGCCCATGAGTTCACGCACCGTCAGAATGATGCGCTTGGCCTCGGGGTTTTCGATCAGACACTCGCGCGAGTCGATCACGCGATGCGTTCCGCGCTCGTACATGCCGCACAGAATGCGGCGCTTGCGCGCGCGGCGGTCGTACACGGCCACGTAGGGCGAAACCACCTTGTTGCGGTAGTAGCGCGGATCTTTCATGCCGGCGATGGCGCCCACCTCGGCCCCGTCGCACAAAAGGTCGGCGAACAGCGCCTCCATGCGCTCCTGCTTTTCCTTCAGCTGCCTGCGATACGGAACGCGCAGCAGCTCGCAGCCGCCGCAACGGCCGTCGATCGGGCAAAACAGCCCGCTGCGGCGGGCGCTATGGGCGCTCTCGTTTTTCGAAGCCTCGACCTGGCGGACGTCGCGTTCCGTCATGCGCACCCGCTGGCCGCGCGCCGACGAAGGCGCATTCGTGCGAACGCGTCCCTTCTGCTGTTTGGCGCCGTTTCCTGTGTGATGTCGTTTCTTTTTTTCCATACCGGCCATTGTAGCGTTCGAGCGGCCGAAACGCCGCGAACCCGTCGGCCATTCGCAAGCTGCACAGACGAAGGCCGAGGCGAGCCGACAAGGAAAACCCACGACCTTGCCACGATTCCACGGTACAATAAATGTTTTTCCGCATCACCTCGCGAAAGGAGAATCGGTGTCTTCCCCAATTCGCACGTTTTTCGAAATCATCTGGCTGTATTGCAAGGGCTTCCGCCCTGTCGAATTCGTCCGAGAGGACGATCGCATCTCGCTGCACCCCAGCGGCTGGCGCGTCAACGGCTCGGGCAGGCTCAAGCGCGCCAAAGACGCCGTGAACTACCTCGAATCGGCCGAGCCCGAGCAATGGCGCCAGATCTATTGCGGCATGACGCCGTTCCTGGTTTCCGACAAGGGCAACGTCAAGCACATCGACGGCAGCCCTGTGAAGATGACCCTGGCGAACGGCCGCTACCAAATCATGTACAAACCCGAAGATTCGCGCGGCCGCGGCAGGGACGGACGGACGCATAAAAAACGCGTGTACCGCTCCATGCTGGTGGCCATGGCCTGGCTCGATTTCCGCAAGGGCGACACCGGCCACGAAATCCACCACATCAACGGCTATCGCACCGACGACCGCGTGTCCAACCTCATGATCGTCGACCACGAAGAGCACCTGCGCATCCACAACCTGGGGCCCTGCGCGCTCAGCGGCCTTCCCGACGAACGCATCGTCGACGCGCCTGCTGGCTGCGAGGCCGAAGGCGAAGAGCCCGAAACATTCGCCGGCGCCCATGTGGCCCTGAAGCCCGAGACGAAAAACCAGGACGCCGAGCCACGCAAGAAGAAGCGCCGTCGCGGCAAGCGCGGAGGCAAAGGCCGCTCGGGAATAGCGCAGCAGCAGCAAACGGAGCAGCCCGGGCGCGAGGCCGAAGACGAACGCCCCCAGGCAGACGCACGACCCGAAGCGACCGAAGACGAACGCGAGCGCGACAACGCGGTCTCACGCCGCAATACGTCCGATGACCGGTCCGAGGCCGAACCCGCCGACAACGTCGAAGCCGCCGAAGCTTCCGCCGATGCCGACGCCGACGCGAGCAACAAGGCGCCTGAAGCCGACAAGCGTCGCGGACGCTGCAAACGCAAGAAGAACCGCGGTTCGGCGGCAAGCGAAAACGCACCCAAGCCCGAAGCACGCGACGAAAGCGAAGCCGAGGAAAAGCATGGAGCCGCATCCGAAGAAAGCGTGCAGGCCAACGGCACGCCTTCGCACGACGCGGACCGGAAGAAATCCTCCAAACGCAGCGGCAGGCGCAAAAACGACGGCAGCGAAGCGAAACCCGAACGCGCCGTCGATTGGGCGGCGCCCAGAGCACGCCTCGATGAAAGCCTGGGCGCCTTCCTGAAAACGGTGCAGGCCGACAACACCGAGCACACGGTCGATGAGAAGGAGACCAGCAAGGCGGCCAAACCCGTCTATCGCTCCCTGAAGCCATTTCTCACCTGTCCCGACGCGGTCGCCGCATTCGACGCGTCGCTCGGCGGCATCAGGACGATCGTGCAGGCCTACCGCGATTCCGGCGCAGAGATTCCCGCGCCCGTGCATTCGATGCTCGGCACCCTGCACCAGGTGGTCAAGGACTGCGTGAAGCGCATCGCCGCCGAAGGCGACGCGGTAGAGACCGCCTGCCTCAGGGAGCTGCTCGTGGACGAGGCCTCCAGGCCGCTGTTCAAAAAGACCGTGCATGCGCGCAAGTTCCGCCAGTGCATCTCGGTCGTCGATTCTCGCAACGAAGCGGAATCGAAGCAGGCATAGCGCAGGCCGATGCGCTACCCTTGGCTGTAACGGGACGCCGATGCTATGAAAGTGCATCCGCAACGTCTCGCAGACGGACGCATGCACGAAAGCCCGCCGTTCGGCGCCGCAGGCGCGACGACGGCACGAAACCGCGTACCTGAAAGGAGCGTAATCATGAACTTCATCCTCCGTTGCCTCGTGACCGCCGTCGCCGTGGCCGCGGCCGTCTGGCTCGTGCCCGGCATCGAGGTGGCCCCGATCACCGAAACCTGGGCATGCGTCGCGGTGCTCGCCCTGTTCCTTTCCCTGCTCGATATCTCGCTCAAGCCCATCCTGCAGGTGCTCAGCCTGCCGGTGTCGGTGCTCACCCTGGGCATCTTCTATCTCGTGGTGAACACCTTTGTGCTCTATATCGCGTCCTGGATGGCAAACGGCCTGTTCAACGTCGGGTTCGAAATTTCAAGCTTCGGCAGCGCCTTCGTAGCGAGCATTGTCATCAGCATCGTCAGCTCGATCGTCGGCTCCATCGCCGGCGCGAAAGACTGAACGCTCGTTTTCCCGTTCCGACGCGCGGCCCATCGACGACCGCACGCATCCGACGCCCCGACAACGCCGCAACACGACGACGGCCCCCTGCAGCGATTCGCAGGGAGCCGTCGTCGTGAAGGAACCGAATGCCGCGCCGGATAAGCGAATCACGCCGCGTATCGACACGCCAGGCTTCGTACGCTGCGCGACACGCACCCGCCCCGTGTGCCCCTCACGACAAAAAAAGAGCCGCGCCGTAGCGCGACTCCTTTCGTAAGCAGAGGCATGGCGTTTGGCCGAATCAGCAAACCTGGAAAGGGTTTACATCATCATGCCGCCGCCCTGGCCGCCTGCGGCGAGAGCGGACAGGTCCGGACCTTCCTTCGGGATCTCGGAAATCGTGGCCTCGGTAATCAGAATCAGGCCCGCGACGGAAACTGCGGACTGCAGAGCGGTGCGGGTGACCTTCACGGGGTCGGAAACCTGCATCTCGATCATGTTGCCGTACTCGCCGGAAGCGAAGTTCAGACCCTCGCCCTTGGGCAGAGCCTTGACTTTTTCGATCACGATGCCGGCCTCCATGCCCGCGTTCTGGGCGATGGTGCGCATCGGAGCCTCGAGGGCCTTGCGGACGATGTCGACGCCGACCTGCTCGTCATGGTTGGCGCACTCGACGCCGTCGAGAGCCGAGATGGCATCGACCAGAGCGACGCCGCCGCCTGCGATGATACCCTCCTGAACAGCAGCACGGGTTGCCTGCAGGGCGTCCTCGATGCGGCTCTTCTTCTCCTTGAGCTCGGACTCGGTAGCAGCGCCGACCTTCATGACAGCAACGCCGCCGGAGAGTTTACCCAAACGCTCGTTGAGCTTCTCGCGGTCGAAGTCGGAGTCGACGTGCTCGAGCTCGGCGCGGATCTGGTCGCAACGATCGGCGATGGCCTGTTTGTCGCCTGCGCCGTCGATGATGACGGTGGAATCCTTGGTGACCTTGACGGTCTTGGCCTGGCCGAGCATGTTCAGCTGGGCCTCGCCGAGAACCAGGCCGAAGTCCTTCGCGATAACCTGGCCGTTGGTGACGATGGCCATGTCCTCGAGGATGCGCTTGCGGCGGTCTCCGAAGCCAGGGGCCTTGATGGCCGCGCAGGTGAAGGTGCCGCGCAGACGGTTCAGAAGGATGGTGGACAGAGCCTCGCCGTCGACGTCCTCAGCGACGATGAGCAGCGGACGGCCGGTCTTGCTGACCTGCTCGAGGATCGGCATGACGTCTTGGATAGAAGAAACCTTCTGGTCGGTCAGCAGGATGAAGGGATCTTTGAGGACGGCCTCCATGCGCTCCATATCGGTGGCCATGTACGGAGAGATGTAACCGCGCTCATACTGCATGCCCTCGACGACCTCGATCTCGATGCCGAAGGTCTGAGACTCCTCGACGGAGATGACGCCGTCCTTACCGACGACTTCCATGGCCTCGGCGATCTTCTCGCCCACGCCGTCGGAAGTCTGGTCGTCACGTGCGGAAATGGCGCCGACGGAAGCGATCTGCTCCTTGGTGGAAACGGGAATCGCGTCGGTAGCGATGGCGTCGACCACGGCAGCGGCGGCCTTCTCGATGCCCGCACGGATGGAGATGGGGTTGGCGCCTGCGGCGATGTTGCGCAGACCCTCGCTCACCAGGACGTCGGTGAGCAGCGTGGCGGTGGTAGTGCCATCGCCCGCGACGTCGTTGGTCTTGGTGGCAGCTTCCTTCACGAGCTGAGCGCCCATGTTCTCGACCGGATCGGGAAGTTCGACTTCCTTGGCCACGGTGACGCCGTCGTTGGTGACCAGCGGAGCGCCGTAGGTGCGCTCGAGGGCGACGTAGCGGCCCTTGGGGCCGAGGGTCACCTTGACCGCGTCAGCCAGCTTGGTGACGCCTGCGGCAAGCGCGCCGCGCGCGTCGGTATCGAACTGAATATCTTTTGCCATGACGATTCACTCCTTCGTGTGATACGGCGGGCGATGTATGTGCCGTCCGCCGTGGAAATGGCGAGAATGCGGGATTTAGTCGGTGTAGACGCCGTACAGGTCGTCGAAACGCAGGATGATGACCTCTTCGTCATCGACCGTGACCTCGGTGCCGCCGAACTTGCCGTACAGCACTCGATCGCCCACCTTGACGGGAACGGGAACCAGGTTGCCGTCCTTGTCATGCTTGCCCTCGCCAACGGCCAGAACGACGCCGCTTTGCGGCTTCTCTTTGGCAGCAGAGGCGATGTACAGACCAGAAGCGGTGGTCTCTTCAGCTTCGTCGCGCTTGATGATGACGCGATCGCCCAAAGGCTTGAGATTCATGATCGTTATCCTCTCTCTAGCTTCCCTTTGATAGTGGGGCTTCGTGAGTGCTAGCACTGTACGCCTTCGAGTGCTAACTGATGGCTATACTACCATCGCTCGGCACGGATGCAAGAGAAATAACGGCGTTTCGATCGGTTTCTTTTCAATCGTTACGCTTGCGTCACATTCCACGCGCGACCCCTCCGCATCGACGAGCAGATCAGGTTCTGCTTCGCGCGCGTCATATATGCGCGAAACCCCGCCTCCGCTGCATATGCATTCTTCTGCACAGTAGCCCGATATCGGCGTTTTAGTGGACATTTTTTGCATATTATTGACCGCTTACCCGATAAAATATGCTTTCGACACCCAAAAGCTCTCATTTCAATGCATGATTGCCGCATAAAAAGCTTTATTTACTCCTTTTTGTCGAAATTACTCTTTCAAAATAAAGCGCCCTATGCAATAATGCCCCAAGATATTTTTGATTGACTGCACAAAATATGTATCTTGATAAGATTATATTACCTGTTCATAAATCATTTATTACTTGTGCATTATCCCAAAACTCATGGAAAATTATACCGCTTGCGCGGAAGAAGCCGCCGCTCCCCCGCAATCAAGCCCCCGCAAAAGCGAAAACCGTTGACGCCCTTCCCGAAAGGACTGACCTTCACGTTCCGAACGCCCGAAAAAACAGGGCATCATCCTCCGACCGACCGCGGCACGAAGCCGCTTCGGCATAGCCCCCGCAGAAAGGACCACGCATGATGAAGAAAAAAGCCCTCTTCCTCACCCTGGCGGTCGCCGCCCTCTGTGCGCTTCCGCTGCTCGCCTCCTGCTCCGGAAGCGGTTCGTCCGACACCGCCGAGCCCGCAGCCGACGGCAGCTACACCCTCGTCGAAAACGGCAAGCTCACCGTTGCCGCCTCTCTCGACTTCCCCCCGTTCGAGAACCTCAATAACGGTAATGTCGAAGGTTTCGAGGTCGACCTGATGAAGGCCATCTCCGACAAGCTCGGCCTTGAGTGCAACTACTTGCCTACCATGAAGTTCGACACCATTATTCCCGCCCTGGTGGCAGGCGGCACAGCCGATGTCGGCGTTTCCGGCTTCACCATCACCCCCGAGCGCGAGGAGGAAGTGGACTTCTCCACCCCGTTCTGCGACACCAACCAGTGCATCGTGGTGCCGAACGAATCCGACATCACCGATGAGTCGCAGCTCGCAGGCAAGCGCATCGGCGCCGAAACCGGCACCACCGGCCTCACCTGGTCCAAGGAAAATCTCTCCGACGCCCAGGAAATCGTCGCCTTCGACGAGTACCCCGCCGTCTTCGCCGCCCTGCAGTCCGGCCAGGTCGCAGCAGCCGTCCTCGACAAGCCCGTCGCCGACTACTACATCAAGGTCGCCTACTCCGACTGCCAGGTGGTCAAAGAGATTCCCACCGGCGAGCAGTACGGCATCGCCGTGAGCAAGGAGAACCCGAACCTCACCGCCGCCATCAACGATGCCATCGCCGCCCTCGATGCCGACGGCACCATCGCCGAGCTCAACCAGAAGTGGTTCGGCATCTAAGACCCGATCGGACGCGCCGCTGTCGCCTCGCCGGCATGACAGCGGCGTCCTTGTCGGGCACATGCCTCCGTGCCCGACAAGGACGCCTTGCGCCCGTACGCGATACTGTGGATTCCCGTTAGAAAGGCATCGTCATGGACACCTTCGCTTCGCCGTCGCGTCGAAAGCACGTACTTGCGCAAGCTGCTTGCATCGCCGCATGCGCAATCGCAACCCTCTTCCTCGGCCTCGTGCTGACCTCCGCCGCGCCCTCCCAGGCGCATGCTCTCGAAGTGGAAGCCTGCACCGCCGCGCCGAACGAAGACGGCGGCAACCGCATTCTCGGAGCCACCCCCACCCGCGTCACGTGGCGCGCCCACTCCGCCGAAGACGAAAGCCTCTCGCGCATCACGCTGGCGTTCGCCGACGGCGTCGAGCTAAGCGCCGACAAAGTGAAGGTCACCGGTCTTTCCGGCCTCGACCGCGTCGAATTGAATGCCCAGGCCAGCGCGCCAGGCGACGGAACCATCGTCATCGACATGCCCGAAGCGGCCCCCACAGGCGTTTCGTTCCTCATCGAAATCTACAACGTGGTCTTTCCCGCCGACGGCGGAGAGTTCCAGGTGGCAGCCACCACCGAAGCCGCCGACGGAACCGTGAACGAGCTCGGCCCCCTCGGTGGCGTCATCACGGTTTCCGGCGTCAGCGTCGCCGAAGGAATCGCCGCGTGGCTCAACAACCAAAGCTGGGTCCAGGCCTGGAATTCCAACAAGTTCCTGCACCTGTTCTTCGACCCCGCGATCATCGTGACCAGCATCCCGAGTGTGTTCAACGGCTGGCTGGCAGCGCTCGGCATCGTGGTCATCGCCTTCCCCGCCGCCATCCCCGTGGGCTTCGTGCTCGCCCTGATGCGCATGGCCCGCTTCCGCGTCCTGCGCGCCGTGGCAGGCGCCTACGTCAACATCGTGCGCGGCACGCCTATGTTCCTCCAGATCTACATCGCATTCTTCGGCCTGCCGCTGCTAGGCCTCAACATCAACAACTTCGCCCTGGGCTGCTGCGTCATGGCGCTGAATTCGAGCGCGTATCTGTGCGAGATTTTCCGCGCAGGCATCCAGTCCATCAGCAAGGGCCAGTTCGAGGCGGCCCGCTCGCTGGGCATGAACGGCGTGCAGACCATGATTCACATCATCGCGCCGCAGGCCTTCCGCCGCGTCATCCCCACCATGACCAACGAGCTCATCCTGCTGTATAAGGACACCTCGCTGCTGGCCGCCGTGGGCATCATGGAAACGGTCATGTACGCCAAGACTATCACCGCCGCGACGGGCAACATCACCCCGTATATCGTTGCCGCAGGCTTCTATCTGATCGTCACACTGCCCATGAGCCGCATCACCCGCGCTATGGAAGACCGCGCCGGCACCCATAAGGTCGCCCTTAAAAAAAGGCCTGCCGACAAAGAGCCGAAATCGGTCACGAAGCAGGGCTGGAGCCCCGACCTGAACGCTGCGAAAGACGAACTCGCCATCAAGACGGCAGATCTATAGGAGGCTCCCGATGACCATCGATACGACGAAATCCATCATCCGCATTCGCGACCTGCATAAAAGCTATGGCGATGTGGAAATCCTCAAGGGCATCGACCTGGACGTCTACAAAGGCGAAGTGGTCGTCATCCTGGGCCCGTCCGGTTCCGGCAAGTCCACCATGCTGCGCTGCGTGAACCGCCTCGAAGAGCCCACCAGCGGCCATATATACTTCGAAGACACGGAAATCACCGACAAGAAGACCAACATCAACGAAGTGCGCAAAAACGTCGGCATGGTGTTCCAGAACTTCAACCTGTTCCCCCACCTGACCGCCAAGAAAAACGTCATGATTGCCCAGCAGAAGGTGCTCAAGCGCTCCAAGGAAGAAGCCGAACGCATCGCGATTGAGCAGCTCGAACGAGTCGGACTGGGCGATCGCATGGACCACTACCCCGACGGCCTGTCGGGCGGTCAGCAGCAGCGCGTGGCGATCGCCCGCGCCCTGGCCATGAACCCGCATGTGATGCTGTTCGACGAGGCCACGAGCGCCCTCGACCCCGAGCTGGTTCGCGGCGTCCTGGACGTCATGCGCCAGCTGGCCAAGGAGGGCATGACCATGATGGTGGTCACCCACGAGATGGGCTTCGCCCGCGACGTGGCCGACCACGTGATCTTCATGGAAGACGGCAAGGTGATCGAGCGAGGTGCGCCCGACGAAGTGTTCAACAATCCGAGATCCGAGCGTACGCGCGCTTTCATCGGCAACATCGCCTAACATCGGCACATACCCCGCAATCGACGGACCTCCCTTCCGGACGACGAAAGGCCCCTTGGACGAACCGAATGTCCGAGAGGCCTTTCGCATACGGAGCAGCATTCGCGAGCCGCCGTTAGGAGGATTCGTTGCCGAAACGGCCAGCCATCTCGGCAGGAGGGTTCTACTCACACGCCCTTTCGCCTCAATCGACAAATGCAAGCGCCGCCCCCTCGATTCAAACCCTTTCGAATCAGGCCCGCATCCCGACCAAAGCCAAGAAATGTTCGCATGCACGATAAGCCCTGCAGACGCCCGTCGAATCGCAAGCAGCCGCGATAACCCCTCGAAGCCCCCGCGAACAAAAACGGCCCCTTTCGGATTTCGAGAACCGCAAGGGGCCGTAGCTGAAAATAGCAACTTCGACAAACAAAGCGAAAGGGCCTTACGCCTTAGGAGCATCCTCCTGCGCGATCAAACCGTCGCGACGCATGACGGGATACACCCATTCGGCAAGTAGAGCGCGAGCACGCTCGTGCGCCGACTCGCCTTCGGAAACGGCCGATACGGCCGCACCGTCGACCAGCGCTATAACGAAGCGCGGGGTAACGTCCTTCAGCCCCACACGCTCGATGATGCGCCCTACGGCAGAGTCCAAGCGAGCGCGACCCGCTCGGTATGCCTTCGTGACAGCCGCCGATTCCGATGCCGCCAGAAGCTGCATATAGTGAGGAGCGGCCGTTCCCGCCTCAGCTGGCATACAGGCCGAAAGGAACAGCTCGACCACGCAATCGCGGCAAGCCTCGACCTCCATCTCCTCGGCCGCATCGGCCACAGACTCGGCTCGACGAGCCCATGAGCGCATATTGTAATCGCCTGCCTCGTAAAGCAGGTCCGAAATAGAATCAAAATAATATCCGGTAGAAGACGCGGCGGTATTCGCATGCTTGGCAACGTTGCGATACGTCACCGCGCTCGGACCGTTTTCCTGCATAATCGCAGCCGCAGCCACAATCAAAGAAGCACGCGTGATCTGCGCTTTGACAGACTTCGGCTCCTGCGCCGTTTTCTTAGCAACCATAGCGACACCTTCTAGTACTCAAGAAGCGCCAGAGGCGCCTCGAATATTCCATCGATGCTGGGAATGGGCGCACCTCTACCAAAGCATCAGAAATACAACGTGTGTTTCTTAGGCGGAAAAGATCGGTGCGCAGAAAAAAAATGCAGCGTCCACGCCGACGGCAGACGCTGCATTTCATAATTCGAGAACATCTTAGAACATCGACGATGTTCCCCACGCCGTCAACCCGGTGGATCGACAAGCTTTTCAAACCGTCTTCATAGCACCCGTACGACACCCATGCACGAGGCTATACGGAGGAAAGCCGATACAAGAACTTAAATCTCGGAAAGGTCTTTGCCCGAATGCTCGTGCGAAAGGATCATTGCAACAAGCGCAACAGCCGATATGCCGACCATGTACCACGCAGGAGCGATCGCATTGCCCGTGGCCTCGATCAAAGCGATTGAGATGAACGAAGCGGATCCGCCGAACAAAGCATTAGCCATGTTGAAACTCAAGGCGAAACCCGAGTAGCGGACGTCGGTCGGGAACGTTTCCGTCAAATAGCTCGACAGCGTGCCGTCGTTGATCGTCAACAAGAAGCACATGACCAATTCGACGAGCAGAATGACCATGAAATCCTTCGAACTGAGCAGATAAAATGCAGGCACCGTCAGCACGATGAAGCCCACGCAGGCGGTAATCAGCATCTTCTTACGTCCGAACCTGTCTGAGATATGACCCGAGAAGAAGATGAACGCGATATAGACCACCAAACAAATCGTCGTAATCATAGAAGCTTTCGCGGAGTCATACTGCACCGTGTCGATCAGGTAGTTCGGCAGGTAGGTAAGAACCGCGTAGAAACCGACGGCGTTGAGCATGCAGGCACCGAAGCTGATGACCAGGACGCGAGGATACTTCTTCATGAGCGTACGGAACGGAGCCTTGACCGTAGGACCCTTCTTGTTCTCCAGGTCGGACTGCATCTTAGCGTACACGGGAGAATCGCTCAGATGCTCACGCATGTAGTGCGTGACCAGGCCCAAGGGACCGGCGAGCAGGAACGGGATACGCCAGCCCCAATCGGTCACAAAAGCGGAATCATGACCGCATACCGCATACATGATGGTTGCGAACATCGAGCCGCACAGAAGACCCGTGGCCGTGGAGGCAGGAACGACGGAGCAATACAGGCCGCGCTTGTTGGCAGGCGCGTACTCGGCCAAAAACGTCGCCGCGCCGGCATACTCGCCCGAAGCGGAGAAGCTCTGAACCATACGGAGAAGAAGCAGGAGCACGGGGGCCAAAAGACCGACCATCGCATAGGTGGGCAGGCAGCCGATCAGGAACGTGGCGCCGCTCATCAAAAGGATGGAGGCCGTAAGGGCCCATTTGCGGCCCTTCTTATCGCCCATATTGCCCCAGAACACTGCGCCAACAGGACGCATAAGGAACGAAAGAGCAAAGACGGCGAATGTTTCGAGAAGCGCTACCGTCGGGTTGTCGCCAGGCATGAACACCAGCGCGATAACCGTTGCGAAGTAGGAATAACTCGCATAATCGAACCATTCGATAAAATTACCCAAAAAGGACGAGACAACGACGCGCTTGAGCGTCTTGCTCTGAGCTTCCTGGGGCGGGTTCTGCACCGCCTCGGGCTGAGACGGCGTGGCGGTTTTGTCCGTCATAAAGAATCACTTCCTTTGGGACTCGTTTCCGGCGAATTCAGAAGCGTAGCCCCCTAAGCGGACCGTTTGAACTGGTCGGCCGCGAAACCATGGACGGTATATTGGGATATATACCGCGTTCGCCACTACGGTAACGCAAGCATGCTGCCGTTACGAAGCAGTGACTAAGCGAGCCGCGAGCCGCGACACAACCCCCAACCGCGGCGATTCGCGCACCGTGACGGGAATGGCTCGCGCCGCTCGCAAACAACAGGGGCCGACACATCCGACTACGCCGGCCCCGATGTTCCTAAAAGTCTTCAAGCAAGTCGACCTGGGCCTTGCTGGCACGCATGACGAAAGCGCGCTTGGCCTTGGCGCCGCCCTGAGCGAGCTCGCGCAGAATGACGCGACGCAGACGCGGATAATCGTTCATGCCATACCAGGCAAACGCCGTGCCGCCCACATATGCCTCGACGATGCTGTGCACGGGCACGGAAGCATCGCGCTTCGCATCGAGCTCAAGGTACTCGGCAATCTGCCGCTCGCAGACCTCGCGGATAACCTCGGAAGAAATCTCAAGGTCACGCGCGAGCTGGGTGACCTGGCGATCGACCTCGGCCTCATCGGCCTGCGGGAAATACGTCACATCATAGGTCACCGCAGCAACGCCCGATGCAACGGCGAAACCGAGCAGATCGCCAAGCTTCGCCATCTGAACGTGCTCTTCGGTACGCTCCGCGATATCGAGCTCTGCAGGGAATCCCTTCAATCCCGCCTTGTCAAACTCAGCTTTCAGCGCCTCTTCGGCAAGCGCGGCTTCGAGCTCGACATCCGATGCAATATGGACCAGATTCTTCGTGATCTTCATTGCTGCACCTT
Organism: Slackia sp.; assembly: GCA_029266945.1. Taxonomy (GTDB): domain Bacteria; phylum Actinomycetota; class Coriobacteriia; order Coriobacteriales; family Eggerthellaceae; genus Slackia. The sequence goes on from JARIED010000005.1 coordinate 204,717, forward strand.
CCTCTCCTTGAAATACGCCCCGCCGCCATCGACCATCATATATGAGGTCTTGCACCCAGCGGCGAAAGACGCATAGTTACCTATAAGCCTTGTATAGAACCAATAGGAATCCTTGGGCGAGCATTCGTCCGCCCAAGGCAGCTTTTGCTGGAAAGGCGGTCGAACCACAGGTCCGGCCGCCTTTCCGGGGCATAGGCTGAAGAGCTTACTTCAGGCCCTCTTTTTCCGCTTCCTCATCGAGGTGAGCGGAGAGGTTTTCACGAACTTCCTCTTCCTGCTTCTGTTTGCGGCCGGCAATCATACCCTTGATGGACGGAATCGCGCCGCCACCGACGATCAGGATAGCGCCGATGATAGTATTGGCCGTCAGCGCTTCGCCGAAGACAACCAGACCAATGAAGATTGCAACGGGAACCTCCCAATAAGCAATGGTGCCGTAGTCGGCAGCCGGGAGATTGCGGCCTGCAACGAGCAAGAAGCCCAAAGCGATAGGACCGCAGACAATCCACAGAAGCACGGCGCCAACCCAGTTGAACGGAGTGAACTCGACGGAAGTAACCCAGTTCTCCTGGCCTGCGGAGATGCCGTAGACATTCATCAGAATGACGATAGCAACAGCGCCGATAGTCGCGAAGATGAAGTTCCACACACCGCGAGCGGTAGTGTCTGCGTCTTTACGATATCCATTGAAGAACATCGAAGCGCCGTAAAACACGCCAGAAAGAAGACCGAAGATATCACCGATACCTTTGAGCGGGAATTCGGGCGTAGAAGTCTGCAGATTCAAATCAACGCCGAATACCTGACCACCGACACCGAAGCCAATAAGATTGTTACCGAACAGCATACCAATGAACACAGCCACCAAGCAAATCCACTGGAGACCAGAAATGGGCTCTTTGCGAAAGATGCGCGCAAGCAGGATGCAGATGACGGGACCCGTGTAAATAAACAAAACCGCGTTAGCAACCGTCGTCAAGAGGGTAGCGGTAACGTAGCAGGCCAAAGACATGCCGATCATCAGACCGCCGAGGGCAATGGCAGGAGTCAGCTTCAACTTCTTAAAAGTTGCCACCTTATGTGTAGCAATCATCAAGATGACAAAGAACAGAACACCCATGGCCATGCGGCCAACGGCCATCAAGGCGCCAATAGAGTCGCTACCTGCCAAGCCCTGGGTTCCATCGAACATATCGACGCGCGTACCCCAGCGACTAAACAAAGGCACCAGACCCATGCCGGTTGCCGAGATGAGCATGGCGATAGTGCCAAGGCCCAGCTTCATTTCATAGCCGTTCCCTTCCCCTTGAGAGGGAGCGGCATTCATATTCTTTCCTTCAGCCATTGGTCCTCCTTAAAACCAACAAGCCGGTAAATTACCCCTCACCCATCTGGGTGCCTGCATGTTTCGCCTTGCCGAACAGGGCAGCATATGTTTCCCATGCTTATGCGCGCCATCTGCACCATCGGGCAAAACGGCATCCCGTTCCGAACGTTACGAGGGGGTTAGATAAAAAGGGGTTCGGCCCGCCACGGGCAAACCGAACCCCTTGCTGTTAAGCTGCACTAGCTACGCAGTTAGCATATTTTTTTGAAGACTCGAACTTAGTCGTTCCACATCTCCGGGTGGATGAGGGTGTCGTCCTTGACGCGGTTCGGGAAGTAGTCCTCGCAGCCGCCCTCGCGGTAGACGTCCGCGGTGGAGCAGTGCAGGCCGCCGCCGAAGGGATAGGCGTCGCGCAGGTCGACGGGGATGACGTTCATGCCGAGCTTGTCCATCTGCTCCTGCTGGTTGACCTCGGAGGCCTCGACGATGACCGTGGAGGGATCGAGGACCAGGCAGTTCATGGACAGCCAGACGGAGCTGTAGCAGAGCGCGGGAGGCTCGGTGTGCGCCGGCTGGGCCGCGTCGACGACCTGCCAGTCGTTGGCCTCGAAGATGGCCAGCTGGCCCTCGGCGGGATGGCGGTTCGGGTTGTTGATGATCAGGCCCGGACGCAGCGGCACGAAGGTGGCGTCGATGTGGATCGGGTAGGGGTCGCCGGGGAAGTTCATGGCATGGACGCGCAGTTCGGGATAGTAGCGCTGGAACCATTCCATAGCGGTGCGGTTGGTGGTCAGACCGTGCTGGATGAACAGGTCCTTGCCCATACGCATGACGTCGGCGGCGTCCCACATGGGCTCGACTTCGGTGGTGACGAAGTCCTTGTTGGCGGTGCGGACGAGGCGCTCTTCGAGGGTGATCTTCTCGTCGTAGTAGTTGTGCTTGTAGGAAGCGTCGGTCAGGCGGGGACGGGGCGCCTGGGTCCAGAGGAACTCGGGGTCCTCGTCGAAGTACTGCTTCATGAGCGGCCAGTAGGCGAGATACTCGAAGTAGCGGCAGCGGAAGGAGTTCGCGGAAGCCATGATCTCGTTGCCGACGGTGAGCAGGATGTCACGCGGAGGCATGCAGGTCATCATGGAGTCGTTGCGGAAGTCCGGGGTGCCGATGGCCTGGTTCCACTGCAGCGGGGTGGGACGGTCGACGACGACGCCGCGGTCCTCGACGGCCTTCACGAGGTTCTCGAGGCACTCGTTGCCGCGCTCGACGGTGGCGAGGGGACGGAGGCCCCACATGCCGCGCATCTCGGAATCAACGGGGACCTTCTCGGAGGTCGCGGGCTCCTCGGGAGGAATGACGGAGTTGTCGCAGCGGCCGACGATGACGCGCTTCAGCGGATCCCAGTCGTTCCAGGAGTTAACGATTTTAGCCATTGCTCTTCATCCTTTCTGGGAGATGCCCCATCTCCCACTATCCGTTGCATATTCTTACCAATATGCAACGGGGGATTAAGTGCGACAGTCGGGTCGGATTCGTCGGCGCCAACTCCTCCGACCACTGCCGTGTTCACGAGTGGAATCATAGCATCAAATTTGGCAGCTTGTAATAGAACATTGCTGAATATTTTATTCAATAATCTGTATTTTAAAGCTTTTACCAGGGGTTATTAGAAACTTAGATTTTTGTTCAAGCTCTCAAAATTTTTTTTAGAAATGGCAATTACGAATGCTGAGCGGAAGGCTATGCGATCGGTTATCAATACCACGCTGCCGGGCGTGGACATCCCTTTCCAACCACAATCCGCGTTTTGCATCTTTTCGCCATTTCATGCAATTTAGACATATGTCGCATATCTCATCGCCAACGCTTTCATGACAGATGGAAAACCGCGCCGTCCACCGCCCCCACGGCTCGCTCGTCGTATTACAATGGCTCGTTAAGGGGAACCCCGTTCCAAGGGGCTCTAAGCAAGAAGAGAGGAATCTCATCATGACCAAATTCAGCCACATCATCATCCGCCGCCCTGGCAAGTCGTTGAGCAACGGCATCACCAGCGCGCCCGAGCTCGGCCAGCCTATCTATGAGCGTGCTATCGAAGAGCACTACGATTACGAGCATGCGCTCGAGCTGTGCGGCGTCGATGTGACCGTGCTCCCCGCGCTTGAAGAGTACCCCGACAGCTGCTTCGTCGAAGACCCCGCGGTCATCACCCGCTGCGGCGCCATCATCACCAACCCGGGCGCCGATTCCCGTAACGGCGAAAAGAACGAGATCGAGCCCGTCGTCCGCCGCTTCTTCGACGACGAGCATGTGAAGCACATCGTATCCCCCGGCACCCTCGATGGCGGCGACGTCATGATGGTCGGCGACCACTTCTACGTCGGCCGTTCCGCCCGCACCAACGAAGAGGGCATCCGCCAGTTCTTCGAGATCCTCGAAGGCTGGGGCCTCGAGGGCTCCGAGGTTCCGCTGGAAGAGGTCCTGCACCTCAAGACCGGTGTGAACTACATCGAAGACAACAACATGCTGGTCTCCGGCGAGTTCATCGAGAAAGAAGACTTCGCCCAGTACAACAAGATCGTCGTCCCCGAGGAAGAGGCCTACGGCGCCAACTGCATCTGGGTCAACGGCACCGTCATCGTGGCCGAGGGCTATCCCACCGTCCTCAAGGCCGTTCAGGACCTGGGCTACAAGACCCTCGTCGTGGACACCTCCGAGTACCGCAAGGTCGACGGCGGCCTCTCCTGCCTGAGCCTGCGCTTCTAAAACATCCGCGCATATGCGTCCGACGGGCCCTTCCTGATGGAGGGGCCCGTTTTTTCGTCCTCGATCGTGTGCAAAGCGTGTGCTTTCGTCCCGCATGAGAGTTCCCGACGCAAAACGCGCGCGAACCCTCATAATAGTCAATTCATCATTATTCGCAGCTTTTTCGATCATCATCAGCTGCGCCATGAGCCTTGACGGCCTTTGTGTGCGATGAAGAGCACGCGCGAATTTCGTCCGAGGCTCCGTTCGAGACGACGCCTCGTTGCGAGATTCGCCCTTCGGAATCGTTCGCGCGCATGCCGCGCCGAAATCCGTCCTGCAGAAATCTCTTTGAGAAGCATCCGTGCAAACGGAGCGCCGCTGTGCGCACGTCCCGATACGCGCGCCGCCATGCTTGTCGCTCGAAGCACGACTTAAGGAGACTGTCATAGCTACCTTCGCCGAACTCGGACTGTCCGAGAACGCCCTCGCCGCCGTCGAGGCCCTGGGCTACACCGATCCCACCCCCGTTCAGGAACGCGCCATTCCGTTGGCCCTCGAAGGCCGCGACGTAATCGCCGCCGCCAAGACCGGCACCGGCAAGACCGCCGCGTTCTCTCTGCCTTCCATGGACACCCTTCCCCACCGCAAGGGAAGCGAACGCGGCCCCTTCATGCTGGTCATCTCACCGACCCGCGAGCTGGCGAGCCAGATCGCCGACACCTGCATGCCCATCGGCAAACACACCCACCATTTCGTGGGCGTCTTCCTGGGCGGCGTCGCCTATGACCGCCAGATCAAGAAGCTCGAACGCGGCCTGGACGTCGCGATCGGCACGCCCGGACGCCTGATCGACCTCATGGAGCGCGGCGCGCTGAACCTGAACGAAGTGAAGATGCTCGTGCTCGACGAGGCCGACCGCCTGCTCGACATGGGCTTTTGGCCCCAGGTAGAGCAGATCGTGAAGGCCACGCCCAACACGCGCCAGACACTGCTGTTCTCGGCCACGATCGACCGCAGCCAGGACCAGACCATGTTCTCGGTGCTCAACAACCCCGAAATCGTCGAGATCGCCCAGCGCGGTGAAACCGCCGACAAGGTCGACCAGTATGTCATCGACACCACGCGCCGCCAGAAGCCCGAGCTGCTGAACGCCCTTATTAAAGAAAAGGGCGGCTCGCGCGTCATCGTGTTCACCAAGACCAAGGGCTGCGCGGACAACTGTACCCGCCGCCTGCAGCGCATCGGCATTCCCACCGAGGCCATCCACGCCGACCGCAGCCAGGCGCAGCGCAGCCGCGCGCTCGACGCGTTCCGCAACGGCCGCGTGAACGTGATCGTGGCCACCGACGTCCTGGCCCGCGGCATCGACGTGCCCGAGGTCGACTACGTCGTGAACTACGACCTGCCCATCATGCCCGAGGACTACGTGCACCGCATCGGCCGCACCGGCCGCGCAGGCGCCGGCGGATTCGCCGTGTCGTTCGTCACGCCCGACACCAAGAACCTGCTGCGTAGCGTGCAGAAATTCATCGGAACTGACATCGAAGTCATGCAGTTCAAGGTTCCGAAGGACGCCTTCGAGCCCCTGCCCGATTCCGACCCCCGCATGATTGCCAAGGCCGAGGCCGAGGCCGCCGAGAAGGCCGCGCGCAAGGAGCGCGAGCGCAACGGCAAGAAGGGCAAAGGCAACAAGAACAAGAAGCCCCGCCAGCGCGATATCGAGCGCGCCGAAGACCACAAGCGCAGGAAGGCCGCCGAGGCCCGCGGCGAGGAGTACGTGCCCATCAAGCGCGAGCATCCGAAAGGCCCGAAGAAGCCGACGCTCGCCGAGCGTCAGGCGGCTGCCGAAGAGGCCTTCAACGCCATGTTCGACATGCCGAACATCCCCGACGCCCCGAAAAAGGCCGATAAGAAGCGCGACGACTTCGACAAGCGTGGCAAGAAGGGCGGTCGCGACGACTATCGCGGCGGCAAGAAGGGCAAAAGCGGCTCTTACGAGCGCGACGGTAAGCGCTACGACCGCTCCGACGACCGTCGCAACGACGAGGGCTACGAGCGCAATGGTCGCGGCAAGAAGTATAGCGACAAGCAGCACTCCGACGGCCGCGGCGGCAAGCCGGGCAAGAAGCACAACGGCAAGGGCGGCTACGACAAGAACCGCAGCGACCGCGACGGCTACCAGCGCAGCAGCAAGAGCGGCTACGGTTCGAAGAACGGCTCGTACGCCAAGAACGGCAAAAGCGGCAAGGGTTCCTTCGACAAGGGCCGCAAGGGCAACGGCGGCGGCCACGGCAAGAGCGAATTCCGTCCCGGTCGCGGCGGCCGCAACGGTTACGCAGGCAAGGGCGGCAAACGCTAAGAATCGCCAGAACGTCCGGCCGAAGTGTTTTCGCATACGAAAGGAGGGTTCCTACGGAACCCTCCTTTTTTCTTGCCGATATGCGATTCGTTCGAGAAAAGCGGGGCCCGGAGCTTAGTTTCCAGCGGCGCGCTTTTCCTGGTACGCCTTGACCAGGCGCTCCTGCACGTCGTGCGGAGCCTGCTCGTAGCCGTTGAGCTCGATGGAGTAGCTGCCGCTGCCGCGCGAGATGGAACGCAGGTCCTTGGTATAGGCGACCACTTCGGCATAGGGCACGCGCACCAGGATGATGGTCTCACCCGCGTCGTTGGAATCGGTGCCGATAATACGACCGCGACGCGTGGAGATGTCGCCCATCACGGCGCCGGCGTATTCCTCGCCCACCGCGATACTCATGTCGGCCATTGGCTCGAGCAGCACAGGTTTGGCCTGCTCGCATGCGGCGCGGAAGCCGATACGCGCGGCGGTCTTGAACGCCATCTCGTTGGAGTCGACCGAATGATACGAACCGTCGTAAACGGTGCACTTGATGTCGACCATCGGATAGCCCGCCAAGAAGCCTTCCGTCATGGCCTCCTGCACGCCCTTATCGACCGCGGGAATCAGGCCGCCGGGGATGACGCCGCCCTTGATGGCGTCGACGAATTCGTAGCCCGCGCCCGGATTGGGCTCGAGGCGCAGCCAGCAATCGCCAAACTGGCCGGCGCCGCCCGTCTGCTTCTTATGACGGCCCTGGGCTTCGGCGGTCGCGCGGATGGTCTCGCGATACGGAATGCGCACGGGAACCAGCACGGCTTCGACGCCCGCCTGGTCCTGCAGACGATGCAGGATGGTTTCGACCTGGGCCTCTCCCAAAGCGGTGATCACCGTCTGGTGCGTTTCGTCGCGACGCTCGATCCTGATCGTGGGGTCGTTTTCGGCGACGCGGGCGAGGAAGGTGCCCAGCTTGTCCTCTTCCTTCTTATTGGCGGCCTCGATAGCCACGGGGTACTGCGGAATGGGCAGCGGCAAGGGGTCGATGGCGATGTCGCCCGTGTGCGAAAGCGTGTCGCCCGTACGCGTATCGGCGAGCTTGGGAACGACGATGATGTCGCCCGCCATAGCGCCCTTCACGTCGATGGTCTCCTTGCCCTTCATGATGCACACGTGGCCCAGGCGCTCCTTCTTGCGCGTGCGCGCGTTGACCAGCTCGACGCCCGGAGCGAACGTGCCGGAGAACACCTTGATGAAGCTCAGGCGGCCCACATAGGGGTCGGACAGCGTCTTGAACACGAAGCCTGCGGCCTGCTGGTCGCCCTTGGTCACGCGGATTTCGCCGCCGTCGGCCAGACGGAACGCGCCGTGGGCCGTCGGATGCGGGAAGTAGGTGCAGATGTCTTCCATCAAGCCCTGGATGCCCTGCTTGATGATGGTGGAGCCGACGAACACGGGGATAAACAGCTCCTGAGCGATGGCCTTGTCGAGCAGGGACTCGAGCTCATCCTGCGTGAGCTGCTCGTCGCCATCGAGATATTTCATCATAAGGTCCTCGTCGGCTTCGGCCACGAGGTCGCACAGCTTTTCGCGCGCCGCTTCGGCCGCGGCGGCGTATTCTGCGGGAATGCCTTCGATACGCTCGGCATCGCCTTCGAAGTAGCGGGCCTTCATGCGAAGCACGTCGATGACGCCCTTGAAGTCCTTGTCGACGCCCATGGGAATGGTGACGGCGCCCAAGCGGCTGCCGAAGCGCGCGTGCAGCGCGGCCATGATCACGTCGAAATTGGCGTTTTCGCGGTCGATGTGGTTGATGAAGACCGAGCGCGACAGGCGCATGCCTTCAGCCTCGCGCCACAGCTTGTCGGTCATGACCTGCGGACCAGACACGGCGTCGATGACGAACATGGCCGTTTCGGCGGCCTGCATGGTGGCAAGCGTGTCGCCGATGAAGTCGGGATGGCCCGACGTATCCAAAAGATTAATCTTGTAATCCTTGTAAGGGATGGGGGCGATCGAGGCGCTCATCGTGAACTTGCGCTTGATTTCCTCGGCATCGTAGTCCATGAACGATTTTCCGTCATGCGTGGTGCCCATGCGCGGAGTCTGGCCGGAAATGTAGAGCATCGCCTCAGCCAATGACGTCTTGCCCGCACCATCCTGTCCGACCAACACGATGTTGCGGACGTGCAAAGTCTCGGGAGCTGCCATGATAAACCACCGTCCCTTTCTGGGATTTTCCCTACGTGGCATAAATACGCTCTTGCGTCATGTCTGTCAGTGTAGCGCAAAGACACACACGGCCATGGCGCAACATCGTCCCAGTTCAAACGGCCTTTTACCACGCTGCCGGGCGGCTCCATGACGCTGCGGCAGAAACGGCGAAAACCGCCCGATCGCGCGATGAAGACAAAGAGGGATTCATACGAAGGCGCTCCACGGCGTGCGCGGCATGACGGAAGGGCCCGGTCGGCCACCGGTTTTTTTAGCCGAGAAAGAGCCGATCGAGTGAGCGCGACGAGACCGGTCGCTATACTTGGTCGCATTGCCATCATGCGCGGCGAACCCGCGCTCACACGATAGGAGCAAGGCATGACCTATTCGACTCAAATGGAAGCCGCTAAGGCCGGCATCGTCACGCCTGAGATGAAAACCGTCGCGGAAGACGAAGGCATCGACGCCGAGGTCCTGCGCGCACGCGTGGCCGCAGGCACCGTGGCCATTCCCGCGAACCGCAACCACCGCAGCCTGCATGCGAGCGGCGTTGGCGAGGGGCTGCGCACGAAAATCAACGTCAACCTAGGTATTTCCGGCGATATGCGCGATTACGACTGCGAGATGAAAAAGGTCGACATGGCGCTCAAGTTCGGCGCCGAAGCCATCATGGACCTGTCCAACTACGGCAAGACGCACGATTTCCGCCGCGCGCTCGTCGAGAAGTCGCCCGCGATGATCGGCACCGTTCCCATATACGATGCCGTGGGTTATCTGGAAAAAGACCTCGCGCACATCACCGCCGAAGACTTCATGGAAGTGGTGCGTGCCCATGCCGAGGAAGGCGTCGATTTCGTCACCATCCATGCAGGCCTCAACCGCAAGGCGATCGACAGCTTCAAGCGCAGCGGCCGCAAGATGAACATCGTCAGCCGCGGCGGCAGCCTGATATATGCCTGGATGGAAATGACCGGCAACGAGAATCCGTTCTTCGAGCACTACGACAAGCTGCTCGACATCCTGCGCGAATACGACGTCACCATCTCGCTCGGCGACGCGCTGCGCCCGGGCTGTCTGGCCGATGCCACCGACGCTGGCCAGGTCAGCGAGCTCATCGAGCTGGGCCTGCTGACCACGCGCGCATGGGAGCGCGACGTGCAGGTGATGATCGAAGGCCCCGGACACATGGCCATGAACGAGATCGCCGCCAACATGCAGATCGAAAAGCGCCTGTGCCACAACGCGCCCTTCTACGTGCTCGGCCCCCTGGTGACCGACATCGCCCCTGGCTACGACCACATCACCTCCGCCATCGGCGGCGCGATCGCCGCCGCGAGCGGTGCCGACTTCCTGTGCTACGTCACGCCCGCAGAACACCTGCGCCTGCCGAGCGTCGAAGACGTGAAAGAGGGCGTGATCGCCAGCCGCATCGCCGCGCATGCCGCCGATATCGCCAAAGGCATCCCCGACGCGCGCGATTGGGACGACCGCATGGCCGCGGCGCGCCAGCGCCTCGACTGGCCCGCGATGTTCGACGAAGCGATCGACCGCGAGAAGGCCGAGACCTACGTTGCGTCGACCAAGCCCGCCGACCCCAGCACCTGCACCATGTGCGGCGCCATGTGCTCGGTCCGTACGATGAACCGCGCCATGAACGGCGAAAACGTGAGCCTGCTGTAAAACGGCCCGCAAGACGAGAAGAGCCCGACGCTATGCGCCGGGCTCTTCTCGTATCGGGACGGCCGCACGGGCGCTAGAACCACTCGCGCTTGCCGAACACGTAGGCCTGCTCGAATTCTGCCTGGCCTTTCACCAAGTAGATAATGCCTTCGATCAAACCGATCAGCCACACGACGCCCGTGGCGAGCCCCAGCGAGAGCAGGCCTCCCAGAATGGCCACGCCCAGCATGATGAAACCCGACGTGTTGTAGCCTAGATAGAACTTGTGAATGCCGAAGGTGCCCAGGAAAATGCCGAGCAGGCCCGCCGCCACGTGATCTTTCGTGCGCACCACAGGCTGCTGGTAGTAGTTCTGGCCATACGGATTGTACGGCGTCTGGGGAGACGCACCGTATCCGTTCGCGTACGCCCCGCTCTGATAGGCCTGCTGACCCGTAGTCTGGCCGTAGTAGACGCCCGATGCGGCCGCGTTTTGAGGAATGCTCGCCGTGCTCGCATCGTAGGCGGGCGGCGGCGGAGCGCCCGTTTCCGCAGGCTGCTGCGGCGCATAGGACGCAGGGGCCGCAGGAGGCACGTACGCCGCATACGCCTGGGACGGATCGACGAGCGAAGGCGCGGGCTCGGGCGCCGAAGTCGGCTCCGCTTCGAGCGCCGCTCCATCGTCGCCCGAAGCATCGTCCGCGCCGACGTTTTCGGCGACGGCCCCTTCAATGCCGTCCGATCCAGCGATATCGGCGGCATCGCCTTGCGCCATCGTCGCGCTCAACTCCGCCAGACGGGCGTACATCGCCTCCATCTGTCGCTTCAATTCCTCTATTTCGTCGGCAGGCGACAGGATTTTTTTATCAGTGTCTGCCATGGCGCGCTCCTTCCGTTTCAGCGCCCGCATTCGTCTTGGTTCGCTGCCATCCTATAACGAAAACGGCAGCGGCCTTTCAATCGCTGCCATTTCGTAACGGATATGGCAATACAGCGCCGTCGAGCGCGCGGGCGGCCGAAGAAGACCAAAGGAGGCCGTTAGGCTTTCTCGGGCACCTTGCGCAGAAGCGCAAAGCCGACGATGAACAGCACGACCAGAGAGAACACGCCCCAGTTCGACTGGCCCGTAGCCTGAGTGATGACACTGACCAGGAACGTCCCCATGACGGCCGCGTACTTGCCGAAGATATCGAAGAAGCCGAAGTATTCGTTGGCGTGCTCCTTGGGAACGAGCTTGCCGAACTCGGAGCGCGAAAGCGCTTGGATGCCGCCCTGGAACATGCCGACCATAATCGCCAGGAACCAGAATTCGACGGCGCTTTTCAGGAAGAACGCAGCGAACAGCGTGATGCACATATAGGCGAACACGCCCACGAGCAGCATCTTCTTCGTACCCGCCTTGGCGCCCAGACGGCCGTAGATGATGGCCGACGGAAACGCCACGAACTGCGTGACCAGAAGCGCAAGCACCAGCTGCGTGGCGTCGATGCCCAGGTCGGTGCCGTAGCTCGTGGACAGCTTGATGATGGTGTGCACGCCGTCGATATAGAAGAAGTAGGCCAGCATGAAGTAGCGCAGCGATTTGGTGCGCCACATACGCTTGACCGTTCCCAGCAGGCCCGAGAACGCATCGCGCACCACGTGGGCGGAACGCTCTTTGAAATGGGTCTGGTGCACGTTCTTGAACACGGGAATGGTGAAGACGACCCACCATGCCGCCGTGATGAAGAAGGCGACCTTCATGCCGAGCGCGATATCGATGCCGATCGCGCCGCTGCCGAGCACGACGGCCAGGCACGCGATGAACGGGATGCAGCTGCCGATGTAGCCCCACGCATAGCCCTGGCTGGACACTTCGTCATAGCGTTCATCGGTGGTGGCGTCAACGAGCAGCGCGTCGTAGAACACCATCGACGAGTTCAGCATGATCGACGCCACGACGTAGATGACCAGGAACGGCAGCGCATCGGTGGCGAAACCCAGCGCGCAGCACGCCAGCGCGCCCGTCCCCACCGTGCCTACGAGGAATTTCTTCTTCATGTGCCGCAGGTCGGCCAAACTGCCCAGAACGGGCATGGTCAGCGCGATGGCAAGCGAGGCGATGGTCTCGGCGTAGCCCCACGAAACCACCACGCTGCCGGTCGCGATGGAGCTGAAATACACGGGGATGAGCGCGGTGGACAGCAGGACGAAGGCCGAATTGCCTACGTCGTACAAGATCCAGCTCTTCTCCTGCTTCGTAAGTTTGCCGATTGCCATGGGCCTTCTTCCTTCTCGCGGGACACGGCGGACATGATGCCGTGCCGCCCGGACACGAATCGGCTCCCCTTTACCGCGGCCGCGCAGCGCGCGACGACGGAAAAAGAGCCCGTCGGTTCCTTCGCATGCGCTCGCAGCCGCGGGCGCGGATGGGTCGAACCTTATGCGAACAGCGGAAACGCCGGCCTGCAAAATGTCCGTAGACTTTGCGGCGCAACGAAGGAAACGTTGGCGCAATTGTATATCATGGGGCTTGAGACGAACGCCGCTCCCGGCTCCCGCCCCGTCAAATCGGCGCAAAATAACGGAAGCGGCACACTATGCACATGCCTAAGGAGGCAGCCATGCCAGCCATCATGACCCATGATTTCTTCGGCAAGGACGTCTACGCCGCGCACGCCGACCTGATCGGCGCATCACAAGACGAACGCGACGCGTTCCTGCTCGGCAACCAGGGACCCGACCCCTTGTTCTACCTGGTCCTCACCCTTCGTATGAGGCCTTTTTTCAATCTCGGAGGGGTCATGCACCGCGCCGAGCCCGCCAAGCTGCTCTGCGCGCTCAAGGAAAGCCTCGAGGTGCTCGAACCGGACGAAGTGCCGGTGGGCCGTGCCTACGCGGCGGGCTTTTTGTGCCACTACACACTGGACAGCTCCATGCATCCGCTGGTCTACCAGCAGCAGTTCGCCCTGTGCGACGCGGGCATCGAAGGCCTCACACGCAAGGACGGCAACGAAGTGCACGCCGAAATCGAGCGCGAGTTCGACGAGATGGTCCTTTACACCAAACTCGGCCGTACCATCGTCGACTACAAGCCCTACCAGGAAGTGCTGCGTGGCAGCGACGACATGCTGGCCGCCATCGGCAAGATGTACGCCTTCTTCTGCATGAAGGCGCTGCGCGTCTTCCCGCCCGTCGACATGTTCTCCGCGGCCGTGAAGAACTTTCGCACCACGCAGAAGCTCTTCTATTCGCCGCGCACCGTCATGCACGCAGTGGCCAATACGGTCGAGACGCGCATGCTGCAGCGCAATTACTCGTTCTACAAGTCCATGGCACATCGCGACAACCCCACCCTCGTGAGCGATTTCGACAACCGCCTGCACCAGGGCTGGGAAAATCCGTTCACGGGCGAGACCTGCACCGACGGATTCTGGGACATCTTCGATGCCGCCCAAATCCGTGCCGTGCATTCTATCGAGGCGTTCTTCGACGACGACTTCGACCAGGCCAGGGCGTGCGCCATCACGGGCGGCGTCGATTTCAGCGGCGAACCCGTCGAAGAGGTCGACGCGATCACCGGCGCCAGCAAGGCCCATGTCGAACAGGACGGCGCGGCCCAGCTCGCCGCCCAACTGGTCGGCGACGACGCCGCCCGCCCCGACGCCGCAACCGTATAACCGCTCCGCCCTACGAGCACGCCGCACGCCGGCGTGCTCGTATACTATGGCATCTGTCGCCCCCGGCGGCACCAATCCCTCCCCCGAAAGAAACCGGAGCGTCGTCCGCCATGCTCGAAAGCGTTCTTGCCATACCATTCTGGATCGAATTCGCTGGAACCATCACCGGCGCGCTTGCAGGCGCCATCGCCGGCGTGCGCGCGGAATACGACATCTTCGGCACTACGGTGCTCGCCTGCGTCACCGGACTCGGCGGCGGCATCATCCGCGACATCCTGCTGCAAGACTACGGCATCTACGCGTTCCAACACCCGATTCTGCTGCTCACATGCGCGATCGCGGGCGGCCTCGTGTTCTACTTCCACAAGCTCGCCGACGCCTTCGACTGGGTCATGGACTTCCTGGACAACCTGTCCGTCGGCCTGTGGGCCGTCGTGTCAGTAGGCAAGAGCCTCTCGGCCGGCCTGGCCATCATCCCGTCCATCATCCTGGGCACCATCACCGCCGTGGGCGGCGGCATCAGCCGCGACGTGCTCATGGCGCAGCGGCCCGTGGCCTTTCAGGCGGGAACCCTCTACGGCACGGCATCGCTGTTCGGATCGACCGCTTTCGCACTCATGAAGCAAAACGACGTACTGGGCGATTACGCGGCCATCACCTGCGTCGTGCTGGTCATGGCGATCAGGTACGCCTCCGAATTCTTCGGCTGGCGCACCAAGCCCGCCCAAGACTACAGCGACAAGGTGATCGTGCCCGTCAAGAAGGTGGCCCACGTGGCAGCGCGCCCCGTCAAAAAAGTCGTGCGCAACGCGGTTGACCGCAGGATCGTTTCCTCCCCCGAACCGCAGCTGCCGCACCACGAAAAGGCAGCGCACCGCATCAAGCTGCGCGCCGAGGCCCAGGCCCGCATGGCGCAAAGCATCAACGCGGGCGCCTCTTCATCGCTGAACAAGCCTTCTCAAATAACGGGCGAGTACGCCCCTCATCGCGAACCGGGCAGCACGAGCAAGCCGAACTCGCCCGCATCGAAGGAATAGCCCGCGCGGGAAACGGCACGCGAGCGCATATAAACGAAAAACCAGGCGCGCCTCGAAAGACGTGCCCGGCCCGATAATACGATGGTCGAAAAAGCGGTCCGCGCACGGCGCCGGCCGCTTTTTCGCGCCGTGCGTCCGCGAAGTCCCCTCCTTACGCCTCGGCGGAAACGAATGCATCGCGATCGGGAGCGAAGCTCTGCATGGCCTTGATGGTGCGATCGAACAACTCGTCGAGCCCCCAACCAAGCATCTCGGCTCCGGAGCGGATTACCTCGCGGCTCACGCCTGCGGCAAAGCGCTTGTCCTTGAATTTCTTCTTCAGCGACTTCACTTCGAAATCCATCACGCTCTTCGAGGGGCGCATGATGACCGCAGCGCCGATCAGGCCCGTCAGCTCCTCGGTGGCGAACAGGATTTTCTCCATCTGCAGCTCGGGGCGAGGAAGCTCCGTGTTGTAGTCGGACGTATGACTCTGGATGGCACGGATCAGTTCGGGCGTGCCGCCTGCGGCCTCGATCAGCGGCGTGGCGTAGAGCGTATGCATCTCGGGCTCGTCGTCGTGCTCTTCCCAATCGAGGTCGTGCAGCAGGCCGACGATACCCCAGAACTCCTCGTTTTCGGGATCGAATTCGCGCGCGAAATAGCGCATGGTCTGTTCGACCGTTTCACCGTGCTCGATATGGAACGGGTCTTTGTTGTGCTCGCTGAGCAGCGCGAAGGCCGCATCGCGCGTCATACCTGCATCAAGTGTCGCCATGGGTGCATCCTTTCGGTCCTATTCCGCCCGCCCGCCGCGCTGCGATCGGGTCCGGAAAACACGAAAGGCGCCCGAACCCGGCCTTATAGCGCCTCGGAAGAAGCGCCGTACCTACGGCAGAGTTCAGACGCCTTTCTTCCTTCACCCGGTGATGAAGGAGGCTTAACGAATGCGATTGTACCGCGCCGGCGCAAGAAGCGTCAAACAGCCGCGCCTACAGCGTCACGCCGAGAGCCGTCATGACGCCGCCCACGGCAATGCCGACGAGCAGCAAGCCCGCCACAATCGCCAGGTTGTCGCGCATCGGGCGGTTCGTGCGCAGCAGCACCAGCAGGCCGACGCCCGCGCTAACCAGCAGGCCGCCCATCATGGCGCCCGCGCCCAGCGTGCCGTCCAGGTACAGCTCGGTGATCGCCACCGACGCCGCGCAGTTGGGGATAAGGCCGACCACCGACGCCGCGACCACCGACAGGCCCGGGTTGCCCGCCATGAACGACGCGATGACGTCTTCGCCCACGGCGTCCATGACCGCCTCTAGCAGCAAGGTGATCAAGAAGATGAACAGCGTCACCTGAACGGTGTGCTTCAGGGCGCTTTTCGCGATGGACACGCCCGCGTGGTCGTGCTCGTGCTCCTCGTCGTGCTCGTAATCGTAGGCCAGCTCGGGCTCTTTCTCGCACGCGGCGCAATCGCCGTTGCAATGGCATTTATCGCGCTCGCACAGCTCGTGGATGCGCAGGCGCTCGCGGTCGCGGCGCATGAGGTGCAGCGCCGCATCCACCGCGAAGCCGACGATCATGCCCACAACCATCTTGATGGCCAGCACCTTCGCGATCAGGGCGATCGGCGCCTGTTCTGCGATCAGGATCGGCAGCATCTCATCGCTCGTGGAAAGAAACACCGCGAACAGCGTGCCCAGCGTGACCACGCGCGCGGCATAGAGCGTCGACGCGGCGGCGGAAAAGCCGCACTGCGGAACCACGCCCAGAAGCGCGCCGATCGCAGGGCCCGCCTTGCCGGCCTTGCGCACGGCAGCCTCGCTCGCCTTGCCCGCGTGATGTTCGAGGGCCTCCATGGCCAGGTAGGTCACGAACAGGAATGGAATGAGCTTCAACGTGTCGAGAAACGCATGCTCGAATGCATGCATGAGTATTTCCATCAAGACCTTCCTTCGATTGCGCGGCCGCATCGGCCGACATGCGCCTCGTGCGAGACGCGTCGCCTGGTCGCATGGGTGCTATTTCGTGCAGAAGCACTGGATATTACCATAGGGTAACTTTTAATACGAGCCCTTCCATCGACGAGGATGGCCCGTACGCGATTTGATGCGCTTTGCCTCCTCGACGCGTTTCTTGGCCGTCTGCACCTCGTCGCGCAGGCGGATGTAGCTTTCGAAGCGCTCGCGCGGCAGGCTCCCATCCTCCACGGCGGCGCGCACCGCGCATCCGGGCTCGGCGCCGTGGCGGCAATCCGAGAACCGGCAGCGCTGCGCAAGCTCCTCGACGTCGGAAAACGCGACGTCGATGCCCGCATCGGAATCCCACAGGGCGAGGCCGCGGATGCCCGGCATGTCGATTACGCACCCGGCGCCGGGAATGCGCACGATTTCGCGCGACACGGTGGTGTGGCGGCCCTTGCCGTCACCTTCGCGCACCGCGCCTGTGGCCTGAACCTCGTCGCCCACCAGCAGATTCACCAGGCTCGACTTGCCCACGCCGCTCTTGCCCAGCAGGATGGCGATTTCGCCCGGAGCGATGCATGCGCGCACCGCCTCGACGCTTGCCGGGTCCCCCGAAGAGATGACCAGGACGCGCGTTCCCTGCGCGACGCGCTCGACCAGGACGCGCACCTGCTCGAGGGTCTCGACGCTTTCGGCCTGGTCGGCCTTGGTCAGCAGTACGAACACCTCGGCGCCGCTTTCATGGGCGAGCACCAGCTCGCGCTCGAGCCTGCGCACATTGAGGTTGGCACACGGCTCGGCCACGAACACCTTGTCGAAGTTGGCGGCCAGAACCTGCTGCTCCATACGCTCGGTAGGGTCCTTGCGCACGAAGGCGCTGCGGCGCGGCAGCACCTCTTCGATGATGCCCTTGTCATGGCCGGAAGGGACCGATATCTCGACCGAGTCGCCGCATGCCGCGCGCACGTCGGCGCCCTTCACCAGCGCGGTGGCATGCTCGCATCGATACCGAGATCCGTCTTGCGTTTCGACCAGAGGATAGCCTCGGTCGAGCTTCACCACGATTCCCCGCATTAACGAGACCTTTCACGTACGTACCAGAACATCAGCATGAGAAACGCGCCCACCGTCAAGGCCGCGAGGCCCGGGAAGAACGCGTGGATATCGAATTCGTCGGAATGCTCGAACCCCTGGTCTTCCACGACGACCGACGTCGCGTGGATATCGCTTTCGCCTTCGTGCTCGCTGCATGCCAGGTTGAACACGCCCTGGACGCGCACCCACGATCCCGTTTTTCCGTACGAGCCGTACGTGTCGATCTTGGCCGCGTCCTCCTGGCGCATGACCACCGACACCGACGAGTTCGATGCGACGTCCGCAAGCGTCACCCATACCATGCCGGATGGGCCGCCCGACATGCGAATCGCCTCGCCTACCGCCTCGCCGCGCACCTGGACCGTCTGTCCGTTGTAGTACGAATCGGCGCCGGCAAGGTCGGCGATGGCGGCGTCGTAGAGAAACGATGTGTCGGAAACCTGGCCGTCATTGACCTCGTTGCCCGAAGCGTCGAGCGGCGCGGGCGCCTCTTCGGGCCCGGCCGCATCCTGCGGGCCCTCGGGAATGCCGATGCCCGCCTGCTCGCCCCCGGGGGCCTTGCCGTCGGAAACCTCGGTGCCGGCGGAAACCACCGACCCCTGGGACGAGCCGTCGCCTTCCACGGCCCACGCCGCGGGCGCGCACAGCACCAGGCCCAACGTGAACGCCGCGGCCCAGGCGCACGCGCGCTTACGAATGCTAGCGGACACGGCGATTCCTCCTTCGGGGCCTGAAAGATGCGACGATCGACACCAGCAGGGCGATCAGCGTGACGTATTCGAGACGCCCCGCCCACATGTCGAAGATATAGAGCAGCTTGAGCATATCGGGCATGCCAGGCTGGATGATGCCGCTCGACATGCCGATATTGGAAACCATGGAAACCGACTCGAACAGCGACGTGGCGGCGTCGTAGCCGTATGCCACCGTGGCGATCGTCGTGGCGAGGAACATGATGCCGTAAAGCATGAACACCGCCAGGTTCGCGCGCACCAGATCGGTGTTGAGCGGACGGCGGCCCACATGATAGTAGGTCACCACCTGACGCGCCGACGCGGGCGCGAGCAGGTCTTTGATATAGGCGACCAATTCCTTGGCCAGAATGCCGACGCGCATCACTTTGATGCCGCCCGTGGTAGAACCCGCCGAACCGCCGATCGCCATGCAGAACACGATAATCAGCAGCGCGCCGCTCGAGACCACCGTGGTCATCTGGTTCACGCTGATGGTCTGGAAGCCCGTCGACGAGAACGCCGCCACTACGGTGAACACAGAACGGCGCAGCAGCGTAGGCAGCTCGTCGTAGAGATTCGCCGTGCACAGCGCCGCCACGAACGCCGCCACCACAACCGAAAGCCAGATGGCCAGCGTGCGGATCTCGATGTCTTTGAAGAAGTGGTCGATGCGGCCCTTCCACACCTCGCTGTGCAACGTGAAGTTGATCGAGCCTAGCAGGATGAGCACCATGACCACGATTTCGATCAACCCGCTGTGGTAGTACAGAATGCCGGGGCTCATCGACGTCATGCCGCCCGTGTTGAACGACGCCACCGACAGCCACAGGCCGTTGAAGAACGCGCGCAAAGGCTCCATGCCGATGAAGAAGCACAGCAACGAAAGCACCACCGTGCCGATGAGGATGAAGGCGGCCGAGAAGCGCACGATAAAGCGCGCCGTCTGCATGATGTTGGGGATCACGTGCTCGCTGCGGCCCTCGGACGAATACAGCGACGAGTCGACCGCGCGGCCGAACAGGCCCAGCGAGAGCGCGATCACGACGACGCCCTGGCCGCCGATGCATTGCATGGTGAAACGCCACATGTTGTCGGCGATCGCCATGTGGTTGATGTCCTGCGCGACCGAAGCGCCGGTGGTGGTCCATGCGCTCATGCATTCGAAGACCGCATCGAGGTACGACCCGAAATGGCCCGACAGCGCCATGGGAACGGACCCGAGCAACGTGAGCACGAGCCATGCGAAGCCCGTCACCGCCAACGCATGCTTCGGCAAAAGCTTGCCCGGCAGCACCAGGCACATGCGCAGAAGCGAGCCCACGATAAGCGCGAGGCCGATGCCCAACAGGTAGCGCGTCGCAGCCGACCATTCGCCGACCAGGCACGCCACGGCGAAGGGGATGCACTGGGCGACCGCCAGGAACAGCACCAGAACGCCGAGGTAATGGGCGATGACGCGGAAGTCATACAGCGTGAATTTCTGCCACATGTCCCGCTACCCTATCAAGGCTTTCATGACGATGACGACGACGCCCAGCCAGATGACGAACAGCACGATGGCGGCTATGACGATGCACACCGCAGTGAGCGGCGCCTTGAGCGCTTGCCACCATTCTCTCTTGACGATGTTCGTCCGCACGACGGGCCTTTCTAAAAAACATGTTCAGTCAATCCGCAGATTATACGTCAAGCTCGAGCGACACGGGGCAATGGTCGCTTCCCATGACATCCGCATGGATGGAGGCGCCGCTCACCGCGTCGCGCAGCGCATCGCTCACTAGGAAATAATCGATGCGCCACCCCGCGTTGTTCTTGCGCGCATTGAAGCGGTAGCTCCACCAGGAATAGGCGCCGGCGAGGTCGGGGTTGAGCATGCGGAAGGTGTCCGCGAAGCCCGCGTCGAGCAGGGTCGTGAACTTCTCGCGTTCCTCGTCGGAAAAGCCCGCGTTTCCGCGATTGGGGCCGGGATTCTTCAGGTCGATTTCGTTGTGGGCGACGTTGAAATCGCCGCACATCACGACGGGCTTGGGGTCGGCCTTCTCCTGGCCGGACGCGCGCGGCAGCTCGGCAATGCGCACATGGCCTTCGCCCGCGGCAGGCTGCTGTATCGGCACGCCCGCAGGAATCGTTCCCGCCTCGAGGCCCTTGCAAAAATCGCGGAAGGCGTCGTCCCACGCCATGCGATGGTCGATGCGGGCCAACTCGTTTTGGGCGTTCGGCGTATACACGTCGACGAACCAAAACGTCGGGAATTCAAGCGCCACGATACGGCCCTCGTCATCGAGCTCGGGCACGCCCAGGCCGTGCAGCGCGCGAAGCGGCTGCTCGCGGCAGAACACCGCGGTGCCGGAATAGCCCTTGCGCTCGGCGTAGCTCCAAAACTGGAAATACCCGGGAAGTTCGAGGTCGATCTGGTCCTCCTGCAGCTTCGTCTCCTGCAGGGCCACGATATCGGCATCGAGGTCCGAGAATGACTCCTCGAAGCCTTTCTTCACGACGGCACGCAGGCCGTTCACATTCCATGAAACGAAACGCATCCGCGCCTCCTTCTTGTTCGCTCTGTTCGAATCGCATTATCGCGCATCGCACGCGGCGCGGATGACGACCCGAAGCGCCGCAGGCGAAACCCACGAGAAAGGCACGCCGGAAATCTCCGACGCGCCTTCGAAATGCACGGTGCGGCGCAAAGCGCCTTTTTTTCGCGCGGCCGGGCTATTCGGCGCGGCCGGTCTTGTTCGCCGCGCGCTTGAGGCCCGAAAGGCCGTGCAGGATCTTTTCGTGCATCATCAGCGCCACGACGGCGATCACAGCCGCCACCGTGAACAGGACGATGCTCTGGGTGTAGTCGCCTTCAATCAGGCCTGCGGCGCCGAACGTGGAAATAAGGATGCCGGGGATGCGTCCCACGTTCGCCAGAAACAAGAAGTCGCGCATGCTCATATTAGTGAGCGGGACAAGGTAGGTGAACACGTCTTTCGGCAGGCCGGGAATCAGGAACAGGACGAACACCATGACGTCGAGTTTTTCGCTCTGCTCGAATTTCTCGAGCTTTCCCATCCACTTCTCGGGAATCATCGCGCGCACGAACGGGGCGCCCAGCTTGTGCACCACGGCGAAGATGAACGCGCTCGAAATGACGCAGCCCACGAACACGATCAGCGCGCCGCCCCACGGGCCGTACATCATGCCCGCCGCAAGCTGCACCACCTCGCCTGGGATGAAGGCGACCACGATCTGGAGGAACTGGAACCCCAGAAGCATGAACACGCCGCCGACGCCGGCGCTTTGCACGCCTTCGATCACGCGCTCGAGACCGCCCGGCTCGGTCAGTTCGGCGATCATGGGGGCGATTGCGACGCAAGCCACCGCCATCAACACGAAAAACGCCGCCAGGCCTCCGAGCTTGAACAGGTCGGCCTTGGTGAGGCGCGAAAACGCGGGCTTCGTCGAAACGGGAACTTCGAAACGTTCCTCGAATTCATCCCTTCGCTCTTCGCGCCGTTCCGAGAATTCGTCCCGGTACTCTTCGAGCCGCTCTATTCCGGAACGGAGCTTTTCCGTTGCGCCAGTGTTTTTCACCACGAGACCCCACCGATCGATTCGAATTGCAGAACGCGCCTACTCGTCATCGTAGCGCGCCTTGTCGTACTCCTCTTTGAAAGCCGCGAACATGCCCGTGACCGACGATTTCTTCGAAGGTTCGGCCTTCTTCTTGGCGGAAGGCGCCGTTTCGCACTCGCCGGCATCGGCATCGGCATCGGCGACGGGCTCCTGTGCGAAATCGTCTTCGTCGGCATGACGGGCCTTGTCGTATTCTTCCTTGAACGATGCGAACATGCCCTTGCTTGCGGCCACCTGCTCACCGACGGCATAGGCGCCTTCGTTGATGGCCTCGCCCGCGGCATGCGTGACTTCCTGCACCTTCGGCTTGGCCTTCTCAGTGGCCTCATGCACGCGCACCTTGGCACGCGCCGTGAACTCGCCCGCCGACTCGGCCCAACCGCCTTCGGGGGAAAGCTCCCATACTTCGTCGGACACCAAGATGGCGCCCTTGAATTCGACGGCCTGGCCCGCATCGCGCGTATCCTCTTTCACGGCGAGCGTCGCGCCCATGCCGCGCTTGAAGCCCACGATCAGCTCGGCGGGAACCTCGAGCGTTCCGAGCAGGTATTTGGCCGTGACGCCGTTCGACGCTTCGACGCTTTTGATTTCGCCCGTCGTAAGCGAGAAGGAAATGTTTCCGACGTAGCCGATCGCCGTTCCGTCGCCGGCCATCAAAGGCATGCCTTCCCAGATGACGCAGGAATCCCAGTCGATGCCCATGCGACGGCAGGCGGCGGGGCCGGTCATGTCGCCGTCTTCCTTGACGACGATGCGGCCGTCGGACAGGTCGAAACCGTCCAAGGCGACGAACAGGTCTTTGCGACGGAACATCCACAGCAGGTCGGGACGCTTCACCACGAATCCGACGCAGCGCTTTTCAGTCGGATGGAAGACGCACGACTTCACCCTGCCGATGCGCTTCGTGCGGCGTTTTCCACCGAACACGCGCATCTTGTGCATGTCGTTGCTGGTGACCATTTTCTTTCGCACCATGAAAACCCCTCGTCACAAGGAGGGCCGGCTGAGCCGGCCCTCGAATTTATCCGTGCGCGCCGACGCGCTCTTATTCGGCCTTGCCCTCTGCCTGGGCAGGAGCGGTCTTTTCTTCCTCTACGGCCTCGGCGGCAGGCTCGGCGGCCTGCTCCTCGACGACCGTCTCCGCCTCGACGTCGGTTACCTGCTCGGCGGCAGGAGCCTTGACGTCGGAGCCCACGATGGCGGCGGCTGCGGCCGTCACCTTCTGCTGGGCGGCGTCGACCACTTCGTTGACCTTCTGGGCCGCCACGGGAACCTTCTCGACCACGACGGCATGGGCCGCTTCCGCGTTCTTGGCGACCTGGGCGGCGATGCGCTCCCTGGCCGCGTCGATCTTGGCGCGCAACTCGTCGTTTTTCTCGGAGAATGCCGGCTTCACGGTTTCGTCGGCGTTCTGGACACGCTGTGCGGTTTCCTGAACGCGCTGAGCTGCGCCGTCATGCGCCTGCTTGCCCATTGCCGTGACGTCGGTGTAGACCGTCTGGCCGGCAGCGACGGCCTGATCGTAGGCGCGCTGGCCGGAAGCGACGGCCTCGCTGTAGAATTCCTGACCGCGCTCGGCCACCTGGCCGCCGAGCGTCTGCGCCTGGCCGAACACGGCCGAGGCCTTATCGGCGACGAGAGCCCTGGTCTCGACGCCCTTGCGCGGAGCGCACAGCAGCGCGACGCCCGCACCGACCAAACCGCCCACGATGAATGCACCGAATTTCTTAGCCATTGCAGCCTCCCATCTCGCGCCGAAACGCCTGGTTCAGGCATCGAGCGCAGCCTTTCTTTGTCGGTCATTATAAAAGATTCCGCCGCCCGCGGTGCTTTCGTTGACGTTACGTTTCCGCATCGGCAGCATACTGTCGAACTTGCGCGCGATTGCTCCGCACTCCGTCATCGTACATCGCGCAACGCCTCGTTGAGCCATTCCTGCACGGTCTTGAACGCCTGTAACGCCACCAAATCATCCGAATAGCTCACTTCGACGCGGGCCCGCAAGCGACGCCTGTCCGTCCACAGCGTCTTGCCCACGTACGACGCGCTTTCGCGGCCGTCCAGGCGCACCTGCTCTTCTATGACCATATGCTCGAGCAGATGCGGAAGCGACGTATCGTCGGCGACCGCCGAAAACGTCGGCCCCTTGTCGTTTACGCACGAGTGGCGCAGCAGATGGGGAAACCGGCCCAAGGCCGCGGCGATAAGCGAGGGCGCAGTGTACGCGCAGCGCTCGCTTCCCACGCGGACCTCGGCCACCACGCGATCGGGACGAATCGTCATGTGCTCGATCGAAATCGCCCTGTCGGAAAAATCCCGCGGCGCCTGGCTACGCTGCTCCATCGGAGGCCTCCCCTTCCGTCGACGCGGCATCGGACAATTCGCCCTCGGGCGCGGCCTCGACCTGATCCTGGCCGTCGGCCGCAGGCTCGGCGGGCCCGCGATGAGGCTCGGCGGCCGTATCGTCCGAAACCTTGACCAGGGCGACCACGCCCTCTTCGCCGCTTTCTCCCTCTTCGATCGCCAGGCCCTTGCGATCGGCCGAGAAGCGATACGACCCCATGCCGCTCAGGTCGTCGAACGAAAACGAGACGGTCTTTTCCCACGTATCCAATTCGTAGCTGTATTCGAGCGCATCGGGCATCTTGATGGACGAATCGTCGATGACCACGGTCATCGAGCCGTCCGCGACCTGCCATTCGCCACAGATGTCGGCGGCGTCGTCGTAGCGCAGGTAGGCATTCCAGAACAGCAGTCCGCTCACAATCGCAGCGATGAGGAAGATCGACGCCGCGACGGCCCATGCGACCTTGCGCTTCCTGCCGCGCACGATCGCCTTCTCCCGCTCGGTCGCCTTGCGCGAAGTGCTGCGGCGGCTCTCCGAAAAGCCGGGGGCCGCATCCGTGACCAAAGCCGGCGGCAGACCGGCAGGAGGCGGCGCGGCGGACTCTTTCGCCTGGAAGCGGGCCGCCGCACGACGGGGATCCTTGGCCTCCGCACGTTTGCGCGCCCCCTTCTTCGCGGAGGGGTCGTCGCCGAAATCGCCCAGGTCGAAGAAATCAGCGGGCTCATCGCGACGGGGCGCATCGGCGGAACGCGCAAACGCAGAAGGCTGCGCCGGCTCGTCGACGACGGATTCATCCTTGCTCTTACGCACTGACGACACGCGGCTCAGAAGCTTGGAGCCGAATCGCGACGGCGAGGTATCGCAGCCTGATTCCGTGGCGATGGCATCAGGCGTCGCCGCACCATCGACGACGACAGCCCCGTCCTGGCACGAAAACCGTCCCTGAGCGCGCTTCATGCCCCTTACCGAAGGACGCTTGTCCGATGACGTCATATCAACTCCGCCCGTTTCACCTGCATATTCAGACCGCTATCGCCCGTACCATGCGCCGCCGAGCAGCGACGCCACGTCGTCGGACGAAAAACTCCACCCGTCTTCGCCGCGGTCGACGACGACAAGCGCCGAGCCGGGGCGCGCCTTCACGCCGTCGAAGGAACTCAGCAGGGCTTCCTTCAGATACTCCTTGTACGACTCGGCGTCTTCGTAATTCGAAGCCGCGCCCGCGACCTTCGCGGCGAACGCGTCCGCCTGCTCGGAAAAGCTCTTCGAAGTCATCGTCACTTCGACCCAGGCCTTGCTTCCATACACGTCGACGGCTTCGACCCGAAACCCGAGGCCCATCCTCAGCTCGGCCACCAGCTCTTCGGTAGAAATTCCCAGGTCAGAGAAGCGATAGGAGGAAGCGGGATCGATCCCCGCATCGTAGTCGGCTATAAAGCGCTCCACGTAGGCGCTCAGCGCGCCGTCCTCGTCGGTCGCGACGGCGGCAAGCTGCGCCGAAAGGGCCTCTTCCACCTCGGACGATTCAGCCGAAGACGACGCGATCGACGGGGCGGCCGCAGGCCGCGAATCGATAGCGCGGTCGTCAGCGGGCTTCGAGCCCTCGCTCAAGCCGACGGTCAGCGCTCCGACGGCGACGGCAAGGGCTGCTACGCACGCCACGGCGGCGATCAGCGCGCCGCGATGAAGCGGCCTACGCTCGGCCGTCCGGCCCTCGTCATCCGACGGCGTCCGCTTGCGCGCGATGCGCGGCGGAGGCGGCACCTGCCCGCGGTCGAGCAAGAGCTCGTCGCCCCATGCGCCCGCAGCGTCTTGCTCGTCTTCGCCGCGCGCCGCGACCTGCTCGTACGGCGGGGGCGGCGCTGGAAGCGACCCGCTTTTCCGCTCTTCGTCTTTCACGCCGCGCCTCCCTTGCCGCAGGGACGCCGCATACGACGTCCCCGATAAAACGATGGACGCCCGAAGCGCCCATCGCATGAATACTTCCTCGGTTCCGCCCTGTCGACGAAAACCTTACGCCTCAGGCGTGATGTACTCCAGGCCGCCCATGTAGGGGACGAGGACGGTGGGAACCTTAATGGTGCCGTCGGCCTGCTGATAGTTCTCGATGATGGCCGCCATGGTACGACCCGCCGGCAGGCCGGAGCCGTTCAGCGTATGGACGTAGCGGGAGCCCTTGAAATTGGCGGGGTCGCGATACTTGATGTTCGCGCGGCGCGCCTGGAAATCGCCGCAGTTCGAGCAGCTGGAGATTTCCTTGTAGTCGTGATAGCTGGGCAGCCAAACCTCGATGTCATAGGTCTGACGGGCGGAAAAGCCCAGGTCGCCCGTGCACAGGCTGATGACGCGATACGGAAGCTCGAGCTGCTGGAGCAGGTATTCCGCCTCGGCCGTCATGCTCTCGAGCTCGTCATCGGAGGTCTCGGGTGTAGCGAACTTGACCATCTCGACCTTGTCGAACTGGTGCTGGCGGATAATGCCGCGCGTGTCACGGCCTGCGGAACCGGCCTCTTCGCGGAAGCACGGCGTGAATGCGGTGTACCGCTTCGGCAGGTCGGCGGCCTCGAGCACCTCGTCGGCATGCAGGTTGGTCAGCGTGACCTCGGCCGTGGGGATGAGGAACTGGTCCTCGCCCACATGGTAGGCGTCGTCTTCGAACTTGGGCAGCTGGCCGGTGCCGAACATAGTCTGGCGCTTCACCACCACGGGCGGCCACCATTCCTTAAAGCCGCGGCTCACATGGGTATCGATGAAGTAGTTGATCAGAGCGCGCTCGAGGCGTGCGCCCGCGCCGCTCAGCACGGTGAAGCGGCTGCCGGAGAGCTTATTGCCGCGATCGAAGTCGAGGATGTCGAGGTCGGTGCCCAGATCCCAGTGCGCCTTGGCCTCGAAGCCTTCGGCGGCGAAATCGCGCGGCGTGCCCCAACGGCGACGCTCGGGGTTTTCGGTCTCGTCCTTGCCGACGGGCGTCGCATCGCAGGGGATGTTCGGGCTGCCGACCAGGATGTCGTTCATTTCGGCGTCGATGGCCTCGCGCTCGGCGCTGGCGGCCTCGAGCTTCTCGTTGATCGCGCGCACTTCTTCTTTCGCGGCCTCGGCAGCTTCTTTCTCGCCCTTGCCCATCAGCGCGCCGATTTCCTTGGAAGCCTTGTTGCGGCGGGCCTGGAGAGCCTCCTCTTCGGCGATGGCCGCACGACGCCTTTCATCCAGCTCTGAGAATTTCGCAGCATCCCACGGGAAGTTGCGATTCGCCATCGCCTGGGCGACGGCTTCTTGATTCTCGCGAACGTAGCGGATGTCCAGCATGTCTTTGCTCCTTATCAAGCCGATCGGTTACGACGCGCACGACCGCGCCGCCGCATGCCGCGCGCGGAAGCCCGCAGGAAAAGCGTGCCCCGCCGCCTGCGTCCCCGCAGGCCGCGACTCATTGCGAATATCGAACCAGTATACCCCGGCGCCCGGACGGCACGCACGGTCCTCTTCCCTATTCATCGCGATCACAAAGTGAAAAGCCCTGCCGAAACGACGCTCTTTATGTCGGATTGTTTGCGGCGCCGCGCTTTTCGTCTAAAATCATGTCGACAGAACCTGCGGCGCAAGGCCGCCTTCCCGCATGCGGCGCACGAAGCCGACGCCGCCCTACGAAAGAGACGCCATGGATTTCGGATCGCTGTACCATTTCTTCTTCGAGACGTTCGCCGGCATCGGACTGCTAATCGGCGCCGGTATCGTCATTTCCATCATCGCCTGCCTGATCATGGAATGGAAGACGCGTCGCACCTTCAAGGACCGCGGCCCCGCCGATGACGAAGACGACGATTTCACGTTCTTCGACGACGAGGACTAGACAGTCCGTCGACCGCATCGCCGCCCACTAAACAACAAGGCCGTGCCCCTGTGGAGCACGGCCTTTTCCGTATACGGACGCGATTTTATGCCAAAAGCGCCGCCACGCGGCCCAGCAAAGGCTCGAAGCTGACGCCGCGGTCGCGGAAGTCGGGCTGCTGGGCGGACACGAGCATGGCGTCGTGCGTCAGGTCGCCTGCGAAGCGAACCGCCTCGGCCATCGTACATCCCGCCATGACGGCTGCCAGAAACGTGCTGCAATACAGGTCGCCCGTCCCGTGCAGCATGTAAGGAACGAACTCGTTCGAAGCCTCGAACATATCGAAATCCTGACCCGCCACGAAGTTTCGAATCACGCCGTCGCCCCGCTGAATGCCCTTGAGCACCACATTTTTTGCACCCTTCGCCAGCAGAGCGTCGACGATACGGCCCGCTTCGGCGTCGGAAATATCAACGCCTCCCCAGGCATCGCCGATCGGCTCGCCCAAAATAATGGCGGCCTCGGTGAGGTTCGGCGTCAAAATGTCAGCGTCGGAGGCAAGGGCGGCCATGGCGTCGCAAAGCTCGGGCGTATAAGTGGGGTACACCTTGCCGTGATCGGCCATCACGGGATCGATCACGCGCAGCGCTTCGGGATAGGTCTCGTACACGCCGCGAATGATGTCGACCTGCTCGGGCGCGCCGAGGAAGCCCGAATACACGGCGTCTATCTCGACACCGATTCCCTTCCATGCGTTCAGATAATCATGAAGCACCTCGGTGGTGTCATGCATATACCAACCGGGAAACGCCGTATGGCTCGAGAACAAGCCCGTCGGAACGGGGCACACGTCGCATCCGGCTGCAGAAAGCACGGGAATCGCCACGCCCAGAGAGCACTTGCCGTAGCCGCACAGATCGTGCACGGCAGCAACACGGGGGATGTACGCGCCTTCGCGCTTGTAGAGCTTGACTTCGGTCGCCTGACCCATGAGGTTCTCCTCTCGATGGAACACCATCTCGTTCGTTTCGCACCGGCATCGCATGGCCCTATGCCATCCAGATTCGACCGGTGCTTTCATGGGAGCTATCATACACCGCTGTGCGATAGTAACAAGCAATATGGCGCTTTTCTCAAGAGCATCCGGTCATCAGCCCCGATACGCGTCCGAAACAGCCGCATTCGCCGCTGCCGCCATGCAATTTTTCAAAATAGAAAAAATATTTCAAAAAATCCCTTGCGCATATTGGAATACTCCTGTAACATTTCCAATCGCTTTCGACAGAAGAAAGCAGGCTGCAAAGCCATGCGGGTGTGGCGGAATTGGCAGACGCGTACGGTTCAGGTCCGTATGGGGGCAACCCCATGAAGGTTCAAGTCCTTTCACCCGCACCATCGAATTCAAACAGGCCGCTTGAAGCGGCCTGTTTTCGTTTCAGGCATCCTCCGTCGAAAACGCTTCGCCGACTGCGCGCTTATCGGGTATCAGGCCCCTCGCCCCCGCTCATTTCCATTACAATGCCCCCAACAATGTGCGCGGGTCGAACCCGCGCTTTTCGATGCATGTTGAAGGAGTAAAGCGTATGCAGAGCGTGAACCTCGGCCTCATCGGCCTCGGCACCGTCGGCGGCGGCGTCGCCCGTCTCATCCTGAAGCACCACGACAAGTACCTCGAGCACTACGGAATCGACCTGGTCATCAAGCGCGCCTGCAGCCGCAACCGGGCGGAAGCCGAACGCATCGGCCTGGCCGAAGGCGTCTTCACCTCCGACTGGCACGATATCGTGAACGATCCCGATATCCACATCGTCATCGAGCTCATCGGCGGCGAGCATCCCGCAACCGAGATCTTCGAGGAATCCTTCAAAAACGGCAAGCATGTCGTATCCGCCAACAAGGCTCTCCTCGGCCGCCATGTCGAGCACCTCGCATCCCTCGCGGCCGCCAACGGCGTGCAGATCCGCTGCGAAGCTGCGGCGGCGGGCGGCATCCCCGTCGTCCACGCCCTCGAGCACGATCTGGTGGGCAACGACATCCTCACCATCGCCGGCATCATGAACGGCACCACGAACTACATCCTTTCCCGTATGCAGCACGAAGGCCTCTCCTTCGAAGAGGCCCTGTCCGCCGCGCAGGCCGCGGGCTACGCAGAAGCCGACCCCACTGCCGACGTCGACGGCTTCGACGCCGCCTCCAAAATCGCCATCCTCTCTTCGATCGGCTTTCAGACGCGCGTCACCACCGACAACGTCTTCATGCAGGGTATCCGCAACGTATCCGCCGCCGATATCGAAATGGCGCGCGAGTTCGGCTACACGATCAAGCTTCTGGCGATCGCACGCAAGACCGACGAAGGCATCGACGTGCGCGTGCATCCCACGATGATTCCGAACAACCACCAGCTCGCCAGCGTCGACGGCGCGATGAACGCCGTGTTCGTCGTAGGCGACGCCGTGGGCGAGACCATGCTCTACGGCGCGGGCGCGGGCTCTTTCCCCACCGCAAGCGCAGTCGTGGGCGACATCATGGCTCTGGCCGACCCCATCGCCAAGGGCGGTGCTCCCCTGCCCGAGCAGGAGCCGTTCGGTCGCAATATGCCCATTCGCCCCATCGAGGACCTCAAGACCCGCTACTACGTGCGTCTGACCGTCGAAGACAGGCTCGGCACCCTTGCCGCATGCACCAACGCCTTCGCCGAGTGCGGCATCTCCATTTCGCACATCAACCAGACCGAAAGCGAAGACGGCGAGATCTGCACGCTCATCTACGTCACGCATGAGGCGCTCGAGAAAGACATCCGCAAGGCCGAAGCGACGCTCGAGGCGCTCGACGGCATCCGCGAGGTTTCTTCCATCATCCGCGTCGAGAACATAGACGCCTGGACCGAGGGCGTTTTCGCGAACTAGACGCGCCTTTCGCATCCGCCGCCGCAAACGAAGAAAAGGACGGCCCGCATCACTGCGGGCCGTCCTTTTCTACATACGGGCGCAATCGATAAGCGCCTCGGCGACTTTGAGCGCTTCGACGCGCCTTCGGGCCAACGTTATCTGCGGCTTATACCGCGAAGGCTCGTCTTTCGCCTCGAGCATCTCGACGGTCTTGCGAAGCTTATGGAGCAGCGAGCCGATTTGGCGCTTCGCCTCCGCAAGCTCGCAGTCGTCGAAAAGACGATCGGCATCGCATCCGTCATCTGATGCAGGCTCGCATGCCCCGATGCGTTCGAAGCGGTATTCCTGCTGCACGTCGGGATATTTGACCCGGTCAACTTTCTCACGAAACACCTCCGCGGGGCGTACCCACAAGCCATACGATCCATAGAGCGCCCGATACACCACAAGCTCTTCTTCGGTTTCGGAATGACGGGCCGTGCCGATCACTTCGTAATGATTGCCTTTGAAATGGCGATAGAGCCCTGGTTCGATCGCTCGCTGCTCTTCCATGTCGAAAAACTCCTCGTCTATC
The DNA here is from genome assembly GCA_029266945.1 of Slackia sp. Taxonomy (GTDB): domain Bacteria; phylum Actinomycetota; class Coriobacteriia; order Coriobacteriales; family Eggerthellaceae; genus Slackia. Next base: position 236,709 of record JARIED010000005.1, read on the forward strand.
CCTTAGAAACGCTCCACGCGCCCCACGATGCGGCTACGGTATTGTTCTTACAACATGAATCGCCCCTTCAGATATGGAACTGGAAGCAAGACGAAATCCGTGCCGCATTCAGGCGAAACCATCGAACGCAAAACGCCCGAACGGTTGAACCGACCGGGCGCATTATACCTATATATGCAAAAAAGAGGGGGTCCCGAAGGACCCCCTCTCTGGCGCGAAGCGCCCCGCGCGAGCGCGACGACCCTGCCTTCCGCGGACTACACCGCAGTACGTCGGGCGATGGCGGGC